>CAXNIK010000275.1:0-5124 GCA_964202115.1 Burkholderiales bacterium | reverse complement strand
CGCCGGCCATTCCATCTGGGGCGACAATCCCGAGGCCACGCAGTCGGCCATCAAGGCCTTCCTCGACACCGCCGACGTGGAAGTCACGCGCGCGGCCATTGCCGCGGCGAACAGGGCGCGCTCTCAACAGGCAAGCTGAACAGCTGCTGACAAACAACTGGAGGCATCGACAGGCAGCGGAATAGCTGAACTCCCAGCCTGTATACTGGTCATATCAGTATTCCTGACGGCAGAAGGAGGACACCATGAAAGCAGCAACATTCGTCACGGCCATGGCAGCAGCCGTGCTGCTGTCCGGCTGCGCCCAGTTCTACCCGGTGGGCATTGTTGCCGGTACTTCGACCGCCGGCGATGTGAGTGCCCGCATGGGCGAGCCCGCGGAAAAGATCTCCCAGGGCAATGGCGACTCCGTCTGGTACTACCCCGGTGGCCGCATGGGCCGCCAGACCTTTGCCCTGCGCATAGGCGCCAACGGCGTGGTGGGCACTGTCGAGGAGCGCCTCACCGAAGCCAATGTCAACAAGATCGTCGCCGACAAGACCACCATGAAGGAAGTGCGCGAACTGATGGGGCCGCCCTCCCATGTCGCCTTTTTCCCGCTGAAGCAGCACACCTCCTGGGAGTACCCCATGATTCCCGGCAACCCTTCCTACTGGATGATCCTGTGGGTCAATTTCAGCGAGGACGGCATCGTGCGCGAAGTGCTGTACATGCGCGATCCGGAGAAGGACTACATGAACCCCGGAGACGAGTGGAGCTGAGGCAGGCCGGTCGCAGACACTCCGCCCAGGGCGGCATCCGGGAAACCGGGGCCGCCCTTTCCATTTCTGCTACAGGAAGTACATCCCGCCGTTGACGTGCAGGCTCTGGCCGGTGGTGTAGGCGGCGTCTTCGCTGGAGAGATACAGCATGGCCGCGACGATCTCCTGCGGCTTGCCCTTGCGCCGTATCGGCTGATGCTCCCTGAGCGGCTTGTCCACCTGGAAAGCGTCGCGCTCCACTTCGATATTGCCCGGGGTCACGCAGTTGGCGGTGATGCCGTGGGTTGCGAACTCGCGCGCCAGCCCACGGGTGAAACCGATGATGCCCAGCTTGACCATGCCCTTGCTGACGCTCCCACCGACATGGGCTGAAATGCCTGACAGGTTGATGATGCGCCCCCACTTCTGCTCCATCATAATGGGCAGCACCAGCCGGCAGATGTTGCGCGGACCGGTGAGATTGACCGCCAGATTGCGCGCCCAGGACTCATCGTTCTGGTCGAGAAACTTGCCTTCGGCACCGCGGTCCACGGCATTGTTGATGACCACATGGATGCTGCCCAGTTGCTCGCGCGCGCTGGCGATGAAGCGCCCGACCGATGCTCCATCGGCAACGTCGCACTGCTCGGCGACGACCTTCGCGCCCAGCTTGCGCGCCTCGGCCGCCACCTCATTCAGCAGGTCCATCTTGGCGCTGGTGCAGATCGCCAGATTGGCGCCTTCCCTGGCGAATGCCAGCGCCGCAAGGCGCCCGATGTTGCGGCTCGCGCCGGTGATCAATACCGTCTTGCCTTTGAGTCCGAGATCCATGAATGGCTGTTCCTGTTGAGTTGGAATGAAGGAAGCTTGCAACGAACTTTGTCTGTATACAACAACTGCTTACAAATGAGCTTACAAATGAGTTACAAATGAGTTCTTGACCTTGGCTGTCATTGCGCGCACTATCCGCCGGCAAAAGAGATTTGGCTACCTACCTGCTACCTGCCGCGTTCGCGGCGTCTCGCGTAAGTTACCCTCAATACTCGGTTGTTCGCTACCACGTCCGATTTGGCGTGGACTATCTAGGATTTATACAATGGAAATGGGAACCGTAAAGTGGTTTGATGCTGGCAAAGGTTTTGGATTCATCCAGCCTGAGCATGGCTCCAAGGACGTCTTCGTGCACATCAGCGCCGTTCAAAACGCTGGCATGCAGACCTTGAGCGAAGGCCAGCGCATCAGCTACGACGTTGTCACCGAGCGTGGCAAGCAAGCGGCCTCGAACCTGAAAGCGGCGTAAGCCAGCAAACCAGGTTTCAAGCAAAGCGGCCTTCGGGCCGCTTTTTATTTGCCTGTCTTTCAGGCGCGGATGCACATAGCGCCGATGCGCAGTCGGCTGTGCTGGAGGCGGACGAGTTTCAGCTCGAAACGACTGACTTCGCCCTGCCGGCGTTGCTCGAGGAGGCGCTTGGCGCGTTGCGCGAGCGCGCCGATCAGACGGGACTGGTCCTGGCGCAGGAAATCGACCCCGCGCTGCCATCGTGGCTGCGCGGCGACGCACAGCGGCTGGGCCGGATGCTGTCCATCCTCGCCGGCAATGCGGTGAAATTCTCGGAACACGGCCGTGTCACGCTGCGCGCGCGCCCGGTCGATAGCCCGGTCGATAAAAGCGGCGACGATCTGCGGGTGCGCTTCGAGGTCGAGGTCCAGGGCATCGGCATCGGTGCGGAACAACAGGCCGCCATGTTCAGCACATTCGAGCAGGCGGACAATTCCACCACGCGCAGGCACGGCGGCCTCGGCCTGGCCCTGTGCAAGCGCCTGGCGCAACGCATGGGAGGAGAGATCGGCGTGAGCAGCACCGTCGGCGAGGGCAGCACCTTCTGGATCACCATCCCGTTGAGGCGGGTGATCGACAGCGGGCAAGCCGAAACCCGTCCGCAAGCGGAACCGACGAAGGAACTGCCGGCTGTGTCTGCGGCGGCTCCCCCGCCCGCGCAGACGCCGTCAGCGGATCCGGCAGCCTTGCACGCACTGCTCGATCAGCTCGACGCGCTGCTGGCGCAAAGCGACACCGCCGCCATGGCGCTGTATGAAGAACACGCGTCAGCACTGCGCACCGTGCTGGGTGCGCAAGGCGAGCAACTCGGGCGCGCGATCGGGCGGTTCGATTTCCAGGCGGCGCGGGAAACCTTGCGAGCGCTGCGAAAGGAACCGTTACAGCCATGACCCAAGCCATTGGCGAAACCAACTGGCGAGGCTTCTTTGCGGCGCGCATGCGGCGTCGCTGCGGGTAGCACCGGTTTTCCACCGCCCTTCAGATTCTCCGGATAGCCTGCCGCCGTCCCAGCGCTCGTGATGCCCGTCGGCAATTTCAGCGCCCATCACCAGATAGGGCGAATCGGTGCCGCGCAGCAGTTTGCCGCCCAGCGCGGCGTGGGTCTTCATGATCTCCCATCCGTGCGGCTCGAAGCCGCCGGGCTGGACATGTGATTGCACATATGCAATCATTTACTGATGCGTATAGTTGTCGATACCGATGTTTTCGTGAGCGCATTGCTGGGCGGCGGCGCTGCCAACGCGGTTGTCGCCGAATGCCTTCGTGGGCGGTTCACGCCGCTGATGGGGCCGGCGCTGATCGCGGAATACGAGGCGCAACTGGGCCGCGCCGGCCTGTTCAAGGCGAGTCGCTTGAGCCGGAGCGAGCGCGAAGAGTTGTTCGACATTTTTGCCGCGACCTGCCGCTGGACAAGGGTCTACTACGGCTGGCGGCCCAACCTGCGCGATGAAGGCGACAATCATGTGATCGAACTGGCGGTTGCCGGCAGCGCGAAGGCGATCGTGACCAGAAATACAAGGGATTTCACGCTGGCGCGCGAATTGCGATTCCCGCAATTGCGCATTCTCACGCCGGCACGACTATTGAAAGGGGAAGCATGAGCGCACTGATCATTCGCCTGCCGCAGGAAAAGCGTGATCGGCTGCAGCAGGTGGCCAAGGAACGCAAGCTGAGCGTGAACAAGCTGATTGAGGAGATGGCCACCGTAGCCATCGCCGAACATGATGCCGAGGTGCGTTTTCAGCTGCGCGCCGCGCGCGGCCGGGGCAAGGCGGAGCGCGGCCTCGAACTGCTGCGCAAGGCGGCGGGCCGGGGTTCGCGGCGGCCGGGCTGAGCGAACCGGGTGTTGCAAGGGGTGAGACTCGAAGCCCTGCGCAAGCAACCGCCCGCTATCACCCTTCATCGCCAGCGCGGTGAGCGCGGCGCTGGGTGCGCAAGGCGAGCAACTCGGGCGCGAGATCAGGCAATTTCAGTTTGAAGCAGCCAGGCAAACGCTGCGTGGCATGCGATTGAAATAAGAATTCATTTCACCCCAGACACCCGCTAGGCTTCAGCCGGCACCCTCTTCAGCTTTTGCAGGCTTCTCGGCCCGCCGGCCGGCGGTGGATCAGACGAAAATCGGGGCCAGGCCGTGAAGGACACTTCAGCCACGTAGATGTCGCCGCGCGTGTCCACGCAGATGCCATGCGGCGCGGCAAACTGGCCCATGCCGAAACCGGGCGTGCGCTCTCCCACACGCGCCAGCAGCTTGCCTTCGTGGGTGACGATGCTCACCCTGGCGCCCAGGTTGGGCGTGTTCTTGTTCACATCCATGCCCGGCCCTGTTTCGGCGATGTAGCACACCGGGCAGCGCCCCGGCGCGACGTACATTCCGCAGGGACGGTGAAGGTTGTTCCACTGCGTCTCGTACCTGCCGTTGCCGTCGAAGATCTGCACGCGGTGATTCTCGCGGTCGGCCACATACACCCAGCCGTCGGCGTCGCAGCAGACATTGTGCGAGACGTTGAACTGCCCCGGATCAGTGCCGGGCTCACCCCAGGACAGCAGCAGCTTTCCCTCGGGCGAGTACTTGTGCACGCGCGCGTTGCCGTAGCCGTCTGAGACGTAGATGTCGCCGCGCGGGGAGAGCGCGGTGTGGGTGCAACGGTGGAAGGGCAGCCCGCTCATGTGCGGTGCAGGCTTGCCCGGCACCCCCAGCGTGAGCAGCACTTTTCCCTCCAGGGTGCACTTGCGCACGCTGTGGTCGCCGTCGTCGGTGAGATAGATGCACTCGTCCGGCCCCATGTGCACGCCATGCGGCCGCTTGAACACGCCCTCGCCCCAGGAGCGCAGGAAATTGCCCTCGCGATCGAATACGATCACCGGATGCTCGCCGCGGCTGAACACGTAGACATTGTCCTTGCTGTCCGTGCCCACGGCGGCGGCCTCTTTGTAAGACCAGCCATCCGGCAGCCTGCCCCAGCCGTGCTGAAACTCGTAGGTGTATTGACCGCTGCCGTACCGGGTGCCTGCTTCGACTGTCGTCATGGCTTCCTCCTCCTTGGT
>CAXNIK010000274.1:0-5127 GCA_964202115.1 Burkholderiales bacterium | reverse complement strand
TCGGTGTCATCTCCCACCCCCTTCGGGGCAATATGACAACCGGACAGATGTCGTGCTACAGAACCGGACAGATCACGTACTCGCAACATACAGAAACAGAGCGCTGGCGAAAGCTAGTCAAAGAGGCGAATATCTCACTTGAATGAATCGTAATTCCGCGCTTTGGACACTTTGCCGCCGCATGCCGAAGCCTTTCGCATCCCTTCTGGGGGCGCGGTCCTGAGAACGAATCGTTCTCAAGTAATAACAAATCAATTCTTCCTGATGAAACAGACGATGCATAGACTATGTCCATCGACGCATGAGCCAATTCATTGAGGAATTCGCCGTACAAAACCGCTTTGTTCATTTCCTTGAGGAATGGATCTGGCGCGGGGCCCGCGTGCAATGCTGAGGACAACAAGGAAAGTGGAGATGACGAGTAAGCTCAGAATCGGCTTTGTCGGGATCGGCAATATGGGCAATCCCATGGCTGCCAACTTGATCAAGGCAAACCTTGGGGTAATGGTATATGACATCAGCCAGGACAACGTGCGCAAGCTAGCCGATGCACATGCCGTACCGGTCGCGGCAACCCTGACGGAACTGGGAACGCATTCTGACGTGGTTATCACCATGCTGCCGGATGGCCAGATTGTTCGTCGTGTTGTGATGGGCAATGCGGCCGGCGACGATTGCCTGTTGCGGGGTTTGGCAACGGGTTCGACAGTCATTGATATGAGCTCGTCCGCGCCGATTGGCACCCGCCGCCTTGGCGATGATCTGCGCCCGCATGGAATCTCCTTGCTGGACGCGCCGGTGTCAGGTGGAGTCAAAGGCGCGGTGGCCGGCACGCTGGCGATCATGGTGGGCGGTGACAGGGAACTCGCCGAACGCCTAGACGGGATTCTTGCTCCGATGGGGCGCCGGTTCCAAGTGGGTGCGCTCGGCTCAGGGCACGCGGCCAAGGTGCTGAACAACTATGTCTCGGCTGCGGGCCTTGTGGCAGCGGCGGAAGCCGTCCTGATAGCGCAACGCTTCGGGATCGAGCCTCAAGTCCTGCTCAATGTAATCAATGCATCCACCGGGCGGAATAACAGCACCGAAAACAAGTTCGCCCAGTTCATCCTGAACGAACAATTCAACTCCGGTTTTGCCTTGGGCTTGATGGCCAAGGACCTGGCATTGGCGATGGAAGTGGCAGACGGTTGTGGCGTGCAGGCCGAACTGGGCCAGTCGACATTGGCGCTGTGGAAGAAGGCGGAAACAATGCTTGGCGGAGGGGCGGACCACACCGAGATCGCGCGCTACATCAACGCCGGCAAGAAAGCACCGGCCTAGGTCGCGGCAACCCCGGCACTTGAACTATCCCGATACATACTTTCAACAGGGCAACAATGAGCGACGCAACCGGGCTGATGGCGAACTACAAGATGTCGATTGGCGGCCAATGGGTCGACGCAATCTCGGGGGAAACCTTTGAAAGCGAAAATCCCTACACAGGCAGGCCCTGGGCATTGATTCCGCGCGGCTCTCGCGAGGACGTTGAGCGTGCCGTGCGCGCGGCGCACAATGCATTCACAATAGGAGAATGGCCAAAGTTGACCGCAACGCAACGCGGAGCGTTGCTGAGGAGGCTCGGTGATCTCATCCAGGCAAAGGCAAGAGAGCTAGCCGAGATCGAAGTACGCGACAACGGCAAACTGATCTCAGAGATGAGCGCTCAGACTGTCTACATGGCGCAGTGGTATTACTACTATGGCGGCCTGGCGGACAAGATTGAAGGTGCAGTCCTGCCCAGCGACAAGGCCGAGGTATTCAACTACACGCGCCATGAGCCGCTCGGGGTGGTCGCCGCCTTGACCCCCTGGAACTCGCCCTTGCTTCTGACCGCCTGGAAGCTCGCGCCCGCCTTGGCGGCCGGCAACACGGTGGTGCTCAAGCCGTCGGAGTTCACTTCGGCGTCGACACTGGAGTTCATGAAGCTGATCGAGGAGGCGGGCTTCCCTGCCGGGGTAGTCAACGTGGTGACCGGATTCGGCGCGGAGGTCGGCGCCCCACTTGTCGAGCATCCGCTTGTCGCCAAGATCACGTTCACGGGCTCGGAGATGACGGGCCAGAAGATCTACGAAATGGCGGCGAAAGGGCTCAAGCGCATCAGCCTGGAACTGGGCGGAAAATCGCCGAACATCGTCTTTGAGGATGCCGATATCGACAATGCGGTCAAGGGTGTCATTTCAGGCATCTTCGCGGCCAGCGGGCAAACCTGCATTGCCGGATCGCGGCTGCTGGTCCAGCGATCGATTCACGATGACTTCGTCGACCGGCTCGTTGCGTTCGCGAAGACCGCTAAGCTCGGCGATCCAATGCTGGCGGAAACGCAGGTCGGCCCGGTGACCACGCCGCCGCAGTACAGAAAGGTCCTGGAATACATCGATATCGCACGATCGGAAGGAGCCGTTCCCGCTCTCGGCGGCGGCAAGGCGACAGGGTTCGGGGGCGGGTACTTCGTTCAACCGACCATCTTCACCGGGGTGAAGAATTCCATGCGCATCGCCCAGGAAGAGGTATTTGGCCCGGTCCTTTCGGTGATTCCGTTTGATGACGACGAAGATGCCATACAGATCGGGAATGATGTCATCTATGGCCTCGCAGCGGGGGTGTGGACGCAGAACATCAGACGGGTGCTGACCATGTCGAACAGGCTCCAGGCAGGCACCATCTGGGTCAATACCTATCGCGCAGTGAGCTTCATGTCGCCCTTCGGCGGCTACAAGCGCAGCGGCATCGGCCGGGAAAGCGGTCAGGACATGATCAAGGAATACATGCAGACCAAGAGCGTGTGGATCTCCACCGCGACCGATGTCCCGAATCCGTTCGTTCTGCGCTAATCCGATTCGCGGCCTTATTGCTTTGGTGACGGGTCCGCGGACTCAAGGACCCTCTTCGCGATCCTGAAACACTCGACTCCTGCAGGAATGCCGCAGTACCCCCGGCGATCTGCATCAGTACCGCACGCAGCTCGGCTTCGGTCAATCCGTTCCTCAGCGCACCGCGGAAATGAAGCTCGAATTCCTCCATCCTTCCGAGCGCGGCAATCATCCCCAGGTTGAGTATGCTGCGCTCGCGCCGTGACAGCGTCTCGTCGGTCCAGCACAAGCCCCAGCAGTACTCGCTGACGACCTCCTGGAAGCGCTTGTTGAAATCCGTGGCGTTCTTCATCGCACGGTCGACATACTCGTCGCCCAGCACCTCGCGCCGTGCAGCCAGGCCTGCTTCCATTAGTCCCCTGTCCATCTCTGCCGTCCTTTCATGTGTGGTTCACAGAGCCCGGTGACCATCCCAGCGATTGTGGCTGCTCGCCGGAGCGGGACTACTGAAATTCCTATTCCTTTGGCACTCCTGAGACGGCCACTATCGGCCCCCACTTCTTGAGTTCAGCCGCAACAAACTGGGTGAATGCGGCCGGGTCGAGGTAATCGATATCCGAACCCAACCGGTAGATGTCATTCTTGGTCTTGGGATTCTCTCCGGCAGCCTTGATGATTGCCGACATCCGATCGACCACAGGTCTTGGCACGCCCTTCGGCGCGGAAATGCCGAACCAGGTGGTGATGTCGTACCCTGGAATGGCCAGTTCCGCGATCGTCGATACGCTCGGCAGTCTTGGGGAGCGTTGGCCCGCGGTCACCGCAAGGGGTTTGATGTCCGGCCGCTCCCCGATCACCTGGGCGATGGCGACAGAGAAATCCGTCTCTCCTTTGACCACGCTCATCAATGGGTCGGCGCTGCTCTTGTAAGGCACCATGACCATGTCCAGGCCGAGTTTCTGCTTGATGAGTGCGATGGACATGTTGGTGGAAGTACCGACGCCGGCCACGGCATACGACAACTTGCCTGGGTTCTTCCTTGCATATGCAATCAAATCGGCAAGGGTATCCAGATTCCTATTGTCCTTGCGAACGAACAGCACGGAGGTGGCACTCACCAGCTTAGCGACATGCTCGAAGTCCTTGATGGGATCGTAGTTGACTTCCTTCAGTACGTATGGCGCTACAGCGAACGCGGCTACCTGAGTGAGGTAGAAGGTGTAGCCGTCAGGCGCCGCCTGCTTTGCAAGGGTGGAGGCGATGGCGCTGCTGGCGCCGGGGCGATTGTCCATGATCCACACCTGTCCGGTCCTGTCCTTGAAGAACTCTCCGAACACGCGGCCCAGCAAGTCACTGCCGCTTCCGTTACCCCCTCCGGTGAGCATGCGTACCGGCTTTTCGGGCCAATTCTGCTGGGCGCCGGCAAGATTAGGCGATAGAAGAAGGCACGCCAACCCCAGAGTTAGTGCGGTCGATGGCTTCATTTGTCCTCCCGGTTCGCGATGATGACTTTTTCCTCGATCAGGAAGCTCTTGGTACGGCCGATAAACTTTGCCCCGTCCGCATGCCATTCCTTGCCTTCAGGGGAGGCCTTGTGCGCTTCGTATGTTTCCCGGCTCTCGTACCAGACCTCCGCTATGCCATCGATCTGCCCGAACTCGGAAAGCATCGGAATATCTGGCCGGGTGGGTTCTCCGACGATGAAGTTCAGGACATAGCGACGCACGCGTTTCAGCTTGTGGGCCATCGGCGCATGAACCTCCGTCCAGTGCTGCATGAACTGCTCGTGTGTCATCCCTTCCTTGCGCTGCAGCAAACCTATCGCTTTGATCAAGTGATCCTCCTACTGGGAAGTTTTTAGATAACAGCCCAAGAAGTGTAAGCAACGGTTCTTAGTCAAGGAAGAATTGTTTTGTTATCATTTGAGAACGTTTCGTTCTGACTACCATTATTGCAATGAAGCTTCAACAGCTCCGATATCTTTGTGAAGTTGTCAATCACGGCTTCAATGTCTCGCGTGCCGCTGCCGCGCTGCATACCTCGCAGCCTGGCATCAGCAAGCAAGTGAGACTGCTGGAGGAGGAACTGGGAGTCGTTCTGCTGGAGCGTCGCAGCACGCGCATCAGCGGGCTGACCGAGGCCGGAGCATCCCTGTTGCCTACAATGCGGCAGATGCTGCTGGAGGGGGAAAGCCTGAAGCGCCAGGCGAAAGAAGTCGCTTCTCCGGCAAAGGCGAAGCTGATCATCGCAACCACGCACACCCACGCCCGCTACGTCC
>CAXNIK010000273.1:0-5156 GCA_964202115.1 Burkholderiales bacterium | reverse complement strand
CATTGCTGAAGCTGAAACCTAAGGCGGGTGAGGTGCTAGCCTACAGCAACTTGGCGGCGCGCAAGCAGGTACCGCTGGAAGTTTCCTTATGCATTCCTAGTACGTTGTTTATTATGCTTTAGGAGCAGAAATTTTGCGCCGCACAAGTTCGGCCCCATCTGGGGTAAGCTGTGGCATCGACCAAGCAGGAGAGTCTTGTTGCTGTACGACCTTCACGAAATGCAGCACGCCGCTCTGCGGCCTTGGAATCTTGTTGCCAAGACCAGCATGGACTTGCTGACCAGTCCGCTGAGTTTTCTGTCTTATTTTCCGTCCAGCCGCGGGGTCGCCGCCGGCGCCGAGCTGTTTTTCCGGCTGACGCAGCGCTACGAAAAACCCGAGTTCGGCCTGAAGAAAACCACGGTGGGGGGCAAGGCCGTGGCGGTGCGCGAGTCCATCGCCGTCGACAAGCCCTTCTGCAAGCTGCTGCACTTTGAGCGCGAGCTGCCGCCGCGTCGCAAACCCGACCCAAAAGTGCTGTTGGTGGCGCCCTTATCGGGACATCATGCCACGCTGCTGCGCGACACCGTGCGCACCATGCTGCCAGAGCATGATGTCTATGTCACCGACTGGGTGAACGCGCGCCTGGTGCCCTTGGCCCAGGGGCACTTCCATCTGGATGACTACGTCGACTACATACGCGAGTTCATCACCTTCCTCGGGCCGGACATGCATGTGATCTCGGTGTGCCAGCCGACCGTGCCGGTGCTGGCGGCGGTGTCGCTGATGGCCAGCCGCGATGAGATCGTCAAGCCCAGGACCATGGTCATGATGGGCGGTCCCATCGATGCGAGAAAGAGCCCGACGGCGGTCAACAGCCTGGCGCAGGAAAAACCTTATTCCTGGTTCGAGCGCACTGTGATACAGCGAGTACCTTCGAAGTATCCGGGTTACATGCGCCGGGTCTATCCCGGCTTCATGCAGCACATGGGTTTTGTCGCCATGAATCCTTCGCGTCATGCCGATGCGCACTGGGATTTCTATAATCATCTGCTCAAGGGCGACGAAGAGTCGGCGCACGGACACAGGCGTTTCTACGATGAATACAACGCCGTGCTGGACATGCCGGCGGAGTATTACCTGGATACCATCAAGCGCGTGTTTCAGGAATTCCAGTTGCCCAAGGGGCGGATGTTCGTGCGTGAGCAACTGGTGCGTCCGCAGGACATCACCAAGACCGCCTTGCTCACCATAGAAGGCGAGCTGGACGATATCTCCGGCAACGGCCAGACCGCCGCCGCGCACGACCTGTGCAAGGGCATTGCGGCGAAGCGGCACGAGCACTACGAGGTGCCCAAGGCCGGACACTACGGGATTTTCAGCGGGCGACGCTGGCGCGAGGCCGTCTACCCGCGCGTGCGCGACTTCATCCGCAAGTACGGCTGATCGGCTGACAGTACCTGCGTCTTATTCGGCGGTTTCGCCCGCCTCATCCCGGGCCAGCACTTCCACCGCACGGCGCGGGGCAGGATGTTGCACCACGGTCTGTTCTATGGCACCGAAAATGGACTGGCCGGCGCTATCCAGCATCTCGATGCGCACGCGATCGCCGAACTTCAGGTAGCCACGCGGCTCTTCCTGTTTTAGCGCTTGCGCTGCGCGCAGTTCCGCTATGCAGCCGAAGCCGGTAGCGTGCCCGCTGTTGGAGACCGTCCCGGATCCAAGCACTGCGCCGGCACCCAGCGGCCGGGTCTTGGCGGCATGGGCGATGAGACGGGGAAAATCAAACTGCATGTCCGTGCCGGCATCGGGCTCGCCGAACAGTTCGTCATTGATGCTGACCCTGACCGGACGCAGCACACGCCTGCCGTCCCAGGCTGCTCCCAGCTCGTCGGGAGTGACGGCGACCGGCGAGAATGCCGTGGCGGCCTTGCTATGCACGAATCCGAAAGTCTTGGCCAGTTCGGCGGGGATGAGTGCGCGCAGGGAAATATCGTTGATGAGTGTCAGCAGGCGGATGGCTTCCCCGGCTTTTTCATGTTTGATTCCGGGATCTACGTCGCCCAGTATCACGCCCAGCTCGGCTTCGAGGTCTATGCCCCAGTCTTCGCTGGCGGCCTCGATGGGGTGTTGTGCTCCGACGAAGTAATCGGAGTTACCCTGGTACATGATAGGGTCTTTCCTGGCATCCGCTGGCATGTCCGCACCGCGGGCCTTGCGCAGCAACTCCATATGCGGCAGATAGGCACTGGCATCCAGCCATTGATAGGCGCGCGGCAGCGGTGCCAGGCACTGCGATGGATCGAAGGCGAAAGCCCTGGAGCCGGGCTGGCGATTGAGCTCCTGATAGCGGTCTTCCAATTGCGGAGCGATGTAGTCCCAGTCATCGAGCGCGGCTTGCAGGCTGGGGGCCAGGTCGTAGACAATCAATGCATGCTTGAGATCCCTGGAGACCAGGGCCAGTGCGCCGTTGCGGGTATCGTTCTTGATCGAGGCGAGCTTCATTTTTTGGGGCGCAAAAAAGCAAGGATTCTACCGTGTATGGCCTGCGAACCTGGTCGCATGGTCATTCTGTTTGATACCATTTTGACTTCCCTACTCCCGGCCTCGCCAATACATGGACAAACCACTACCGCTGCCGTTTGATCCGGCTTCCGCGCGCTTCGGCGCTTCGCACTCGCAAAAGCGCATCGAGGATGACCGCCTCCTTAAGGGGCAGGGGCTGTTCAGTGATGATCGGCGTTTCCCGGGGGAGGCGGCGCTGGTAGTGGTGCGCTCGCCGCACGCGCACGCGCGCATCAAGGCCGTGGACAGTACGGCGGCGCGTGCCGCCGAGGGCGTGCTGGCGGTCTGGACCTTGCGGGATCTCAAGGAAGAAGGCATTGGTTTCATCCCCGTGCCGATGATGTTCAAGCGTGCCGACGGCACGCCCATGACGGTGCCGCCACGCTATCCGCTGGCGGAGGACAAGGTGTTCTATGTCGGCCAGCCGGTGGTGGCGGTGGTCGCGGCCACACGGGTGCAGGCACAGGATGCGGCCGAGCAGGTGCTGGTGGAGTACGAGGAGTTGCCGGCGGTGGTGGATCCGCGCCGGGCAATTGCGCCGGATGCGCCGCAACTGTGGGCGGAGGCGGGAGGAAATATCGCCGCGGAAGCGCGACTGGGCGATGCCAAGGCAGCGGACGAGGCGTTTGCGCAGGCGGCGCACGTGGTGGAGATTGAGCTGCACAACCAGCGCGTCATCGCCAATGCCATAGAGCCGCGCTGTTCCATAGGGGTTGCGGAAGGCGAGCGTGTCGTCCTCTATACGCAAAATCAGACACCGACCGGAGCTCGCCAGCTCCTCGCCGACGTATTCAAGCGCAAGCCGGAGGATTTCCGGGTGGTGATCGGCGATATCGGCGGCGGGTTCGGCATGAAGACCGGGTTGGCTCAGGAGGATGTGCTGGTTTGCCATGCGGCGCGCAAGCTCGGGCGGCCGGTGCGCTGGAGGGCCGAGCGCAGCGAGGACTTCCTCGGTGCGCACATGGGACGGGACCAGCATTTCAAGGCGCAACTGGCGCTGGATTCCGGGGGGAAATTCCTTGCGCTGCGCATGCAGTCCCTGGCCAACGTGGGCGCCCCGACCGTGGGCAGCAGTTTGTTCATTCCGCTGTTGATCGGGCCGCGGGTGCAGACTTCGCTGTACCAGATGCCGGCCATCGATTTCCATATCCGCGCGGTGCTGACCAATACCGTGGCGACCGGGGCGTATCGGGGCGCCGGCCGTCCTGAGGCCAACTACCTCATGGAGCGGCTGGTGCAGAAGGCGGCGGCCCAGACCGGGATGGACGCGATTGAATTACGTCGGCGCAATTTCATTCCGCCAGGCTCTTTTCCTTATCGCACACCCGCCGGCCAGGTATACGACTCGGGAGAATTTGAAAAAATTCTCAACCAGGTACTGGAGAAAGCCGACTGGGCCGGGTATCCGGCGCGCAAGCAGGAATCGCTGAGCCGGGGCCGGCTGCGTGGCCGGGGACTGGCCTGCTACATCGAATGGACGGGGGCTGTGCCTACGGAAACCATCACCATCAAGGTAGAAGCCAAGGGTAGAGTCAGCGTGTACACAGGCACGCAGGCCATGGGCCAGGGAACGGAAACGAGTTTTGCTCAGCTGGCAGCTGAACTGCTGCAGATCGATATCTCGCAGGTTCGCATTGTGCAGGGCGATACCGATCAGGCCACGGGGCAGGGCAGCGTCGGGTCGAGGTCGGCTTTTGTCGGCGGCACTGCTCTGGTTTCGGCTGGACGCCAGGTTCTGGCCGAGGGGAAGAAACTGGCGGCCCAGGCACTGGAAGCTGCTTCTGAGGACGTGGAGTATGCGGGCGGACGTTTTAATGTTGCCGGCACTGATCGAAGCCTTGGCTTGTTTGATTTGGCGCGCAAGCAGGAAGATGAAGCCTTTATGGTGGCAGCCACCGAGACCACTGGCGGTGCGTCCTGGCCCAATGGAGCCCAGGTTTGCGAGGTGGAAATCGATCCCGATACCGGAGCGGTGACGGTGGCAAGGCACACCAGCGTGGATGACATTGGCCGCATCATCAACCGCATGATCGTCATCGGTCAGGTACATGGGGGTATCGCGCAGGGGGTGGGGCAGGCGCTGATGGAACAGGCTGTTTATGAGCCGGAAAGCGGTCAGTTGCTGACCGGTTCGTATGCCGACTACGTGATGCCCAGGGCAGACGATCTGGGAAGCATGGATGCCGGATTCGATGAAAGCGTGCCGTGCCGCACCAATCTTCTCGGCGTCAAAGGCGTGGGTGAAATCGGCACCATAGGTGCCGTACCAGCGACGGTGCATGCTGTTCTGGATGCTTTGGCCGGCTCAGGGGTTCAGCACTTGGAGATGCCTTTGAACTCCGAAAGGATATGGAGGGCCATCAATAAGTAATTGAAATATATAGCATATTTTGTATGCTAGCAATTACTTACATTTTCTTGCGCCGAGACGAGAATTGCGTTTTTGGGAGCCTGCTAAAAAGCAGGGCGCCTGCATTGGCATTAAGGTCTGGCATGGGTTACTGGCCTAACAATTATTGCCTTCCTTTTAGGCCCGTAGCTAACGGACGTGTCGCGGGTTTTTAGACTTGTCCGGTTCTGTAGCACATGAATTGTCCGCTTTTCCTGTCGCG
>CAXNIK010000272.1:0-5157 GCA_964202115.1 Burkholderiales bacterium | reverse complement strand
GCTACGTACTCCGCGAAGTTATTCGCCGGAAAGGACGGATGCACCGCCAGCATGGTGGGGCGCCTCAGCATCAGGGACACCGGCGCGAAGTCCCTGATGGGATCGAAGGGCAGATCCTTGTAAGTGGCGGCGATCACCGGAAAGCTCGAGGTGATGTTAAGCAACGTATGACCGTCGGGCGCGGACTTGGCCACGAAGTTCGTGCCGATGGTGGTGCCGGCGCCGGCCTTGAAATCGAGTATGAAGGGCTTGCCGAAAGCCTGTGTGAGCTTGGGTACCCAGATCCTCGCGTCCCGATCCGATGTCGCACCCGGAGGCGAGGGAATGACGATAGTGACGGCCCGGTTCGGATAGTCCTGGGCCATGGCGACGCAGGACAGCAATGTGGCCGCAAGGGCCAGAATGTTTTTCAGTTCGCGCATATCTCCTCCTTGGAGTGTTCCAGCATTGCCTGCGCCCTGTGCCGGGCTTGTTCAGTCTGACGCTCCCTCATAGGCTAACGCAGGATGCGGCTTGGGGCATAATACTTTTCCCAGGCAGCCAAGCACATAACCGACAAGGCCCGCGGACACAGTCGCCGCGGCCAAGCAGTCACACAAAAGGAGAGAAAACATGACCAAGGACGAAGCCCTCGTGGCCCTGAAAGGCGATCTGAACAAGGACTCTGAACCGGGGGAATGGCTGCTGGTGGATCAGGCGCTGATCAACCAGTACGTCGCGCTCAGCGGAGAAGTAGGCTGGATACACACCGACCAGAAGCTGGCGCGCGAGCGCACCAAGTTCGGCAACACCATCGCCCCGGGCAACATGGGCATCGCCCTCATGCCACGCATGAGCCGCTCCAACTCCGTGTACAGCCGCTACGAGCGCAAGTACTCGCTCAACCAGGGCTGGGACCGCATCCGCTACCTGGAGCCGCTGCGCGCCGATTCACGCATCCGCAGCCGCTCCAAGCTGGTAAGCGTAGAAGAGCAGCCCGACGGCTCGCTGCGCGTGGCGGTGGAGTTCCGCATGGAAGTGGAGAACCAGGACAAGCCCTGGGTGATAGGCACCAAGGTCGGGCGGTTCTTTTACTGAGATATTTAGAGCGCCTAACGATAATTTGTTAGGCGCTCTTATAACCTGCGCCGACCTCAGTCTTCGGCGAGCGAGATACCCGTCGCCTTGATCATTTTCTTCCACTTGGCGACGTCATCATTGATGAACTTCTGGAATGCCTGCGATGAGCTGGCGACAGCGACGGTGCCGTCGGAGGTCAGCTTTTTTTCGACCATGGGATCCTTGAGCGAGTCGTTCCACATCCTGTTCATCTTCGCGATCAGTGCCGGGTTGGTCTTGGCCGGAGCCAGGATGCCGCTCCAGCTTGAATACTCGTAGCCGGGCACGGTCTCGGAGATGGAAGGTACATCAGGCGCGCTGGAGATGCGCTTGGTGGTGGTCACCCCCAGCGGACGGAGGCGTCCGGCCTTGAAATGCGGCAGCAGCGTGCCGTAGGTGCCCACCAGCACGCCGGTGCGTCCGCCCACGGTGTCCGAGACGCGTTCGGCGGACTTCTTGTAGTGCACGAAGGTCACCCTGGTCTTGGTCATGTAGTGCAGCAGGGCGCCGGGAAGGTGGGTGGTGGAGCCATTGCCGCTGGTGGCGAAATTGAGCTCGCCGGGGTTGTAACGGGCGTAGCCGATGTATTCCTTCATATTCCTGAAGGGCAGCGAGTTGTGCACCACCAGCAGGTAGGCCCTCTGCGTCAGCAGCGAAATGGGCAGGAAGTCCCGGGTGACGTCATAAGTCAAGTCGGGATACACGGCCGGCGTGATGGTGAAGTCGGCGGTTGGCGCGAGCAGGGTGTATCCGTCGGGCCTGGCACGCGCGACGTAGGCGATGCCGATGGTGCCGGCCGCGCCGGGGCGGCGCTCGATGAGAATGGAAGTGCCCGGATGGCTGCGCTCGATGCTCTGGATCATGATGCGCACGTCCTCGCTGACGCCCGTGCCCTCGGAGGGAACCACCACCGTGACCGGTTTGCTGGGGTACTCGTTGACCTCCTGCTGGGCAAGCGCAGCTTGCGAGCCGATCAGTGACAGCGCGGCCGGCAGCAGGACAGACAGGATGCGTTTCTGAGCTGATTTCATGTTCTTCTCCAAATTGCAGGGGTCTCTCTTCGCTCTCTTCGGAAACTAATGTTGTGGCATGCGTCGAACTGAACTCGCATTCTGAATGTGCGAGCATTTATAATGAATTCATGAAGTTCGTATATACGAACAATCGTTCGCCAATAAAGAGTAGAATTATACGACTGTTGTGTCAAGGACACTCAGTCAAGGAGTCCGCATGAATGCCCCATTGCAGGAAACCCCGGAACAGATCATAGCGCGCGTTGCCGCCAAAGCAGAGCGCCGACTCACGCCCTGCGGAGACGGCCACATGGTGCTGCACATCTGGGGCAGCGGGCCGCCGCTGGCGCTGCTGCACGGAAACTACGGCTCGTGGATGCACTGGATCAGGAATGTCGAGGCACTGGGACGGCACTATCGCGTCATTGGCATCGACATTCCCGGCTTCGGCGAATCCGCCGTGCCCCCCGAGCCCTATTCCATTCATAGCGTCGCCGAGATCATTGCGGCCGGCATCGTCAGTGTCGCAGGCGGAGAGGAGATCAATCTCGCCGGCTTTTCCTTCGGGGCAGCCGTGGCCTCTGAAACGGCCCATGTGCTGGGCTCGCGGCTGAACCATCTGGTGCTGGTCTCTCCCGGACGCAACATGACCGGCATCACCCTGGCCCCTGTGGGTGACATCGTGAAATGGCGCGGACTGGATACCGCCGCCGAGCGCGACGCCGCACACCGTCGCAACCTGAATGCCATGATGATCTCCGATGTCTCGCGCATCGACGAACTGGCGATCACCATTCAGAACGCCAATGCGGAACAAACGCGCATGAAACGGGCCGTGGTGACCACGGACACCGCCACGCAGACGCATGTGCCCGTGCTGGAAGCGCCGGTGAGCTTCATCTGGGCCGAACGCGACGCCAACATCGGCCCGTACATGGCCGAGCGCCCCCAGTGGATACGCCGCTACCGCCCAGGGGCCCGCTACACCATCATTCCCGATGCCGGCCACTGGGTGGCCTATGAGCAACCGGAACTGTTCAACCAGGCCTTGCTGGATCTGCTCGGGCAGCCGGCCTGAGTCCGGGCCGCTGGAACCTGTCCACTCTCAATGGAGAAGATCATGAACCCGGACATCCGCAGGCTGCTCGATCTTGTGGAGGTAGGCGAGCCGCCGACACAGAACACAGAGCGCTACAAGCAGGGCGCCACCGTAACGGTGAAAACCCGCGACGGCCGCAGTTTCACGAGCACCGTCTATGCTCCCCGGGGCTCGGCCATCAATGGCATCGAGTGGGACGACGTGGAAACAAAGTTCAGGACGCTGTGCCCCCCTGGCAGGGGTCTCGCCGTCGAATATCGCAAAATCAATGCAGGTCCTGCGCCATTTCCGTGATGTGGCGCATGTGCGGGAGCTGGTGGAACTGATTAACCCAACCGAAGACAGAGGAGACTGACTCATGGCCGAAACCAAACCGACGGTTTACGAATTCATCCCCAAACTGGGACAGCTGCGTGACGACGTGCTGTTCGGAGACGTCTGGGAGCATCCTGACCTGAGCAAGCGCGACCGCAGCCTGGCCACCGTTGCCATGCTGGCCGCGCTCTACCGCACCGACGAATTGCGCGGCCACATGCGCCGGGCGCTGGATAACGGCGTTACAGAGACCGAGCTCAAGGGGTTAATCACCCAGATCGCCTTCTATGCCGGCTGGCCCTGCGCGGTCAATGCCGGTCGCATCGCAATCGAGGTATTCGGCAAGAAATAGCGCCCCCTTGCAGCGTCGCGCAGGCGCATTGCGCCTGGTTCGCGGCCTCATTTTCTATGATTGCCTAACAGCAGGAGCAGAGATCATGCGTGTTGGATTCATCGGTATTGGAACCATGGGCTCGGGAATGGCGCTGAACGCGCTCAAGACCGGCTGCGAGATGGTGGTGCACGACCTGCGCAAGGAAGCGGCCGCGCCGCACCTGGCCGCAGGGGCGAAGTGGGCCGACTCGCCCGCGGAGGCGGCCAAAGGTGCAGACGTGGTGTTCACGTCTCTGCCCAAGCCCAATGACGTGGAGAAAGTGGGCCTGGGCGAGAACGGCCTGCTGGGTGCCATGAGCAAAGGCACGGCCTGGTTCGATCTCAGCACCAATTCGCCCTCGACCCTTCGCCGGGTGGGCGCGAAATTCGAGGAGAAGGGAGTTCATTTTCTGGATGCACCGGTAAGCGGCGGCCCGTCAGGCGCGAAGAGCGGCAAGCTGGCCATCTACATCGGCGGTGACAAGGCCACCTTCGACAAATACATCAAGCTGCTGCAGGCCATCGGTGATCAGGCCATGTATGTGGGTGCGCTGACTGAGGGGACCATCGCAAAGCTCGCGCACAACTGCGCCAGTCTCACCATACGCATGGCCATTGCCGAAATCTTCACCCTGGGCGTGAAGGCCGGAGTGCCGCCGCTGGCGTTGTGGCATGCCATACGCCAGGGTGCGACGGGCCGCAAACGCACTTTCGACATGCTGGCCGACCAGTTCCTCGTCAACAAGTACGAGCCGCCCAACTTCGCCCTTGAACTAGCGCTCAAGGACATGACGCTCGCCCTGGAACTGGCCAAAGAAGTGAATGTGCCCATGCAAATGGCGGAATCGGCATTTGCCGACATGAATGAGGCGGTAAGACGCGGCTGGGGCAGGCTGGATTCGCGCTCGACCATGATGTTGCAGATCGAACGCGCCGGCGTGCACATCGAGGAATCCGAAGAGGATGTGAAGAAAACCCTGGCCAGGGGCTGAGTCGCGCTCACGGCACGCCCAGACCAGAGCGTGCCTGTATCGGCAGGTCGGGCAAGCGAGTCGGCTTGCCCGTGGAAACGCCTACTCCATCTGGATGTTGGCGTCCTTGATCAGCTTGCTGTAGCGCGCCAGCTCGAAGCGGATCAGCTTGCCGAAGTCCTCGGGCGTGCCGGAACGCGATGTTGCGCCCTCGCGCAACAGCCGCTCGCGCACGTCGGCCATGGCGAATATGGCGTTTTGCTCCTCGTTGAGCCGCTTCACGATCGGC
>CAXNIK010000271.1:0-5162 GCA_964202115.1 Burkholderiales bacterium | reverse complement strand
GCATCCAGCCTGCCGCGGGTGATCTCGTCCAGGGCACCGAATGGCTCGTCCATCAGGATCAATGCCGGCTCGTCCACCAGCGCCCGGGCTATGGATGCCCGCATGCGCATGCCGCCTGAGAGCTCACGCGGTCTTTTTCCCGCGGCACCTTCCAGACCCACGGCGGACAGTGCCTTGGCTACCCTGTCATCCATGACTCGCGGGTCCTGCATTGCAAGTTCCAGCGGCAACCTGACGTTGGCATGCACCGTTGCCCAGGGCATCAGGGTCGGGTCCTGAAACACAAATCCCAGTTTGCCCGGTGCCGCCTGCACCTGTCCCTCGGTCGGCGCGAGCAGCCCGGCCGTCATCCGCAGCAGTGTGCTCTTGCCGCATCCCGAAGGCCCCAGCAAGCTCAGGAACTCGCCTTTGCGCACCGCAAGGTCAACGGGAGCAAGGGCGCGCGTGCCATCCGGAAATGTCTTCCCGGCCGAGCGCACTTCCACGGCCATGTCCGTGGCAAGGCTGTCCTCGGAACCTGTATTGGTCATGGAAGGCTGGCTGACAGAGATGGCATCAGAACCCATGGGGTGCAATGCTAGGGGTAACCGGCCTCATGGCCGGGATATCAAGTGGACAGCGTGACTCGTGCGAACTTGCGCTTTCCAACCTGCAAAACCACGGTGATTCCCGGAGAAAGCTGCAAAGCCTTGTCGCTGACGCGCTCCCCGTCCATGCGTATGCCGCCCTGCTCTATCATGCGCAGGGCTTCAGATGTGCTGGCATTGAGCCCGGCCGCCTTGAGCACCTGGGCAATGGTCATGGCCCGGCCGTCGGTCGCCAGCTGCACCTCGGGGATCTTTTCGGGCATTGCCCCCTGCCGGAAACGCGCATCGAAATCCGCCTCCGCGTGATCAGCCGCTGCCGGGGAGTGAAAACGGGCGACGATTTCCCTGGCCAGCATGACCTTGATGTCGCGAGGATTGCGCCCCTGTTCCGTCTCTTTCTTCCACAGGACTATGTTTTCCATGGGCTGGAAGGACAGCAGTTCGAGATAGCGCCACATCAATTCGTCAGACACGGACATGAGCTTGCCGAATATGGTTTCCGCCGGCTCTTCAATGCCGATGTAATTGCCCAGCGATTTGGACATTTTATGCACACCGTCCAGCCCTTCCAGCAAGGGCATGGTCAGTATGCACTGGCCGGGTTGGCCGTGGTGCTTTTGCAGCTCACGCCCGACCAGCAGGTTGAATTTCTGGTCGGTACCGCCCAGTTCCACATCGCTCTTCAAGACCACCGAGTCATAACCCTGCATGAGGGGATAGAGGAGTTCGTGGATGGCGATGGGCTGATTGCCGTGATAGCGCTTGCTGAAGTCATCCCGCTCCAGCATGCGGGCAACAGTATAGGTGGAGGCTATGCGTATCATCCCCGCTGAACCGAGCTTGTCGCACCATTCCGAGTTGAACAGGACCTCGGTGCGCTGCGGGTCCAGGATCTTGAACACCTGCGTCTTGTAGGTGCGCGCGTTTTCCGCAAGCTGCTCCCTGGACAGAGGCGGACGGGTGACGTTCTTCCCGGTGGGGTCACCTATCATTCCGGTGAAATCGCCGATCAGAAACTGGATCTGGTGACCCAGGTCCTGGAACTGCCTCAGCTTGTTGATGATCACCGTATGACCCAAATGAAGATCCGGGGCGGTGGGATCCATGCCCAGTTTGATACGCAGGGGCCGGCCAATTTTCAGTTTTTCTACGAGTTCCGCCTCAACGAGCAACTCTTCGCAACCGCGTTTGATGATTTTGAGCTGTTCCTGGATATCCGGCATGATTTTTGGCGGCAGCTTTTTACAGTGCCATGAAAAATAGACTGAAATTGGCTGCTTTTTGCTAAACTTCGCGTTTTCCCAAAGTGCCTGCTCACACTTTCAGGATGACTGAGGACAAGCCGCGCATTCTAGCGCAATCACCTTTGCATCGGCGCCGCCTGCGCTTTGGCATGGGCGTTGCCGCAGCATCATTCTTCGCCGTGGTGACGGCCTTTGGCACTGTTCCCGAGGCGCCATTGCCCTTGGTGCTGTTGCCCATAGACCGGGCACTAAGCCCCAGGATCGAAACTATCGCAATACCAGCAGCCGCTGAATACCTCCACGAGGACCGTTTTCAGCGCGGCGATACGCTTGCCTCCATGCTGACCCGCCTGGGCATCGAAGAACTGGAATCGCAGCGCCTGCTCGGCTCGAAGCAGGTTTCTGCCCAACTGCGCTGGCTGCGTCCCGGAACGACCATGCAAGCCAGAACCTCGGAAGACGGAAGTGTCCTGGACCTTTCGTTCCTTTCTCCGAAGGACCGGCTTGTGGTGATCCGGCCCGAGGAAGGCGGATACAGCGCAAGTGAGCGGCCTGCCGAATTGACAGCAACGGCGCAGATGAAGTCCGGGGAAATACGCTCCTCCCTGTTTGCTGCGACTGATAATGCCAATATTCCGGATGCCGTGGCCATACAGCTGGCCGATGTTTTTGCCGGCGATATTGATTTTCACCGCGACCTGCGCAAGGGCGACGGCTTTACGGCGGTCTACGAAATGCTTACCCATCAGGGCCGGCAGGTCCGCTCCGGGCGCCTGCTGGCTGCGGAGTTCATTAATCAGCAACGGACGTACCGGGCGGTCTGGTTCCAGGAAGCTGGCGGGAAGGGGGGCTATTACACCCCTGACGGCAAGAATCTGCGCAAGGCTTTCCTGCGCTCGCCACTGGAATTCTCCCGCGTGACTTCCGGATTTGCGTTGCGCTTTCATCCCATTCTGCAGCAGTGGCGCGCACACAAGGGCGTGGACTACGGTGCCCCGACAGGCACCCAGGTCAAAGCGACCGGTGATGGTGTGGTGGATTTCGCCGGGCGGCAATCAGGATATGGCAATCTGGTGGTTCTGCGCCACGGTAATGGCATGTCGACCTGGTATGCCCACTTGAGCAGCTTTGCCAACGGCCTCAAGACAGGAACAAGAGTCGCGCAGGGCGAAGTTGTCGGGCGAGTAGGACAGACCGGGTGGGCAACGGGGCCGCATCTGCACTATGAATTCCGTGTCAACAACGAGCACCGCAACCCACTGACCATAGCCCTGCCCGCCGCCGAACCGATCACCACCGACCGCATGACGGCCTTCAGAGCAGCCACGGTGCAACTGGCAGAGCGCCTGGATCTTCTTCGCGGCACCAATCTCGCGCTTCTTGAATAGCACGCCCTGCAGTTCAATGGCGGATCAATTCCGCAAATCCGAACGGTCATAGATGTCCGCCGGTACCTCCTACATCGGCTTGATGTCAGGCACCAGCCTGGATGGCGTGGATGCCGTTCTGGCGGATTTTGCGGGAGCGCCTCAATTGCTGGCGACCCGCTATGTTCCGTTCCCCGATGACCTCCGTGCCGACATACTCGCCTTGCACACACCCGGTCACTCGGAGCTGGAACGCGCCGCAAAGGTATCCCAGCGACTGGCCGCAACCTATGCCACTGCAGTGGCGGACTTGCTGAAGCAGGCAAAGTCTTCCCCTGCAACTGTTTCGGCAATCGGATGCCACGGCCAGACGGTGCGGCACCGCCCTGCCGAGGGCTACACCATCCAGTTGAACAATCCGGCATTGCTGGCAGAGCTGACAGGAATCAGCGTGATCGCCGATTTTCGCAGCCGTGATGTCGCCGCCGGAGGTCAAGGCGCTCCGCTGGTTCCGGCGTTTCATGCGGCCTGCTTTTCCCACCCCACCATCAATCGGGTCATCCTCAATATTGGCGGTATCGCCAATGTCACTTATCTTCCAGCCGCCTCCGGAGCCCGGCACCCGGTATCGGGATTCGATACCGGTCCCGGTAACATGCTGCTGGACTTGTGGTCACAGAAGCACCAGGGATCAGCTTATGACGCTGATGGCGCATTTGCCGCCTCGGGAAAAGTGGACGCCGCACTCCTGCGCGACTTCCTGGCCGACCCTTACTTCGCCACCGCACCACCCAAAAGCACCGGCCGGGATCATTTCAATGCCGACTGGCTGGGGCGATTCAGCCTGGACCAGAGACAGCCTCAAGATGTCCAGGCAACTTTGGCGGAACTCACCGCGCGATCAATAGCAGAAGCAGTGAGTCGCTGGTGCAGTGATGCGGCGGAAGTCCATATATGTGGCGGTGGAGCTCATAACAAAGACCTGATGCTCCGCTTGCGCTCCGGGTTCGGCAATCTGACCTTGGGCTCAGTGGGTTCAACCGAGATCCTGGGCATCCATCCGGATTGGGTGGAGGCCATGGCATTTGCCTGGCTGGCCCATCAGGCGCTGTGCGGCAGACCGGGAAATCTGCCTGCGGTTACCGGAGCATCCGGTGCCCGCATTCTGGGCGCCATCTATCCGGCCTGAATCAACGGCCTTCCAAAGAAAAAGGGGCCCGAGGCCCCCCGTTGCTTGATCCGAGGACAGCTATACGGAGAAAGAGGACCCGCAGCCGCAGGTGCTGGTGGCGTTCGGGTTCTTGATAACGAACTGCGCCCCCTCGAGTCCCTCGGTATAGTCGATCTCCGCACCAGTAAGGTACTGGAAGCTCATGGCATCAATGAGCAACTGGACACCGTTTTTCTCCAAGACAGTATCGTCTTCATTCTGCGTTTCATCGAAAGTAAAACCATATTGAAAACCCGAGCAACCACCACCGCTGACGAAAACCCTGAGCTTCAGCTCGGTGTTGCCCTCTTCGTCTATCAGTTGCTTGACCTTCAGGGCAGCGCTGTCGGAAAAAACCAGCGGCGTCGGCATGTCAGTGACTGCATTCATATCTATCTCCGTAATCGCCTAGGTATTCATTATCCGGTGAGTGCAGGTATGGATCAACCTAGTTGCTGTCAGGGTCATTCACGGGAATAGGCGTTAGTCGGATAAATCCGCCTAAAGTTCCTCAAGTACCGGATTTGCTGGCTGCAATCTTCAATTCAACGGTCTTGGCTTCGCTGGATTTGTGCACCAGCCGGCCCTCCACCACAGCTCCCAGCTGCATCTCCAGCGTGTTGTAGTGCACATCACCATTCAGCCGGGATCGGGACTGCAGTTCCAGGAATTCCGCTGCAAAAACCGGCCCGTTGATCATCCCGTTTACCACCAGATGGGAAACTCGTATCTCGCCGTCTATGCGTGCTTTCTC
>CAXNIK010000270.1:0-5184 GCA_964202115.1 Burkholderiales bacterium | reverse complement strand
GCGATCTTCAGTTCCGATATCGGCCACTGGGATGTGCATCACATCGACGATGTCGTGGCCGAGGTGTACGAGGCGCTGGAAGAGGGGCATCTCACCGAGGAGGATTTCCGCGATTTCACCTTCGCCAACATCACGCACCTGCATGGCGGCATGAATCCGGACTTTTTCAAGGGCTCGGTGGTGGAGAAGGAGACCAGCGCTGAGTTGGCGCGTACAGGGTCAATGGGTGGTGCTGCCTCCCAACCGGCAAAAAAAGCAGTCAACGCTTAATTCCAGACAAGAAAGCCAATATGAAAATCCTGTTTTTCGACGATTACAAGCTGGGCGTGCTGAAAGGCAATTCGGTGGTGGACGTGAGCGCGGTGGTAAAGGACATTCCCCAACTGGGGCCGCATGACCTGATCAACGGCCTGATCGCGAACTTCGGTGCATACAAGGGGAAGCTGGAAGAGGCCGTTGCCAAGGGGCCGGGTATAGCGCTGGACAAGGTGCGGGTGCGCCCGCCGTTGCCGCGTCCAATTAACATCGACTGCATGGCGGCCAATTACATGGAGAACGGCACCAAGAAGGAGCCTTCGCCCATCAACGCCTTTCACAAGTCCCCGGGGTCCATCATCGGCCAGGGGGACACCATGGTCCTCCCCGATGTGCCGGCCAAGAGCTTCGATGGCGAGGCGGAGATCGCGGTGGTCATCGGCAGGAAGGCCTCCAATGTCAAGGAAGCCGATGCCATGCAGTATGTGTTTGGCTACATCAACTTCATCGACGGTTCTGCGCGCGGCCTGCCCCCATCCGGTAACACCTTTTTCCAGATGAAGTCGCGCGACACCTTTGCCCCTACCGGCCCCTACCTGGTCACGGCCGACGAGATCCCCGATCCGCACAAGCTGCAGGTGCGCCTGTGGGTGAATGGCGAGCTCAAGCAGGACTACAGCACCAGCGACATGTCCTACAACATCCCCAGATGCATAGCGTGGATCACCTCCATACACACCCTGCACCCCGGCGACATCCTGGCCATGGGCACCAATCACCGCGGCCTGTCCAGCCTGCAGGACGGCGACAAGGTGGAACTGGAAGTGGACGGATTGGGTCGTTTGCATTTCAATTGCCGCGATGACCTGAAGCGCACCTGGTCGCGCGACACGCGGCTGGAGCGCGCGGAGAAGGGCCAGTCGGCCAAGGCGCATCAACAACTCACGGGTAAGTATTCAGGAACCTGAGCATGAAGCACTTCTCACGCAGTGCAGTAGTGGCCGTTGTCGGCGCGGCGCTTCTGTCCGTGGCAGGTGCTGCGCGGGCGCAGGCGCCGGCAGCCAGCTCCGCGGCGGCTTTTCCGTCCAAGCCGGTATTCCTGGTCGTTCCCTTCACGCCGGGCGGCACCACGGATAACGAGGCGAAGTACTACACCGACAAGCTGCAGCTTTCCATGGGGCAGCCCTTCCTGTTCGACTTCAAGCCCGGCGGCGGCACTACCATCGGCGTCGGCTATGTGGCCAAGGCGCAACCCGACGGCTACACGCTGTTTCTGGGCAATTCCAGCTTCATCGTGCATCCGAACTTCTACCCCGACCTGCCCTACAACGTGGTCACCAGCTTCGCCCCCGTCACGCAATTGAGCGCGCGCGCGACGGTGATGCTGGCCAGCCCAGCGGCGCTGCCCGGCGTGAACACCATTGCCGACTTCGCCGCCTGGGGCAAGGCCAATCCAGGCAAGCTCAACTGCGGCACCGCCGGGCAGGGCGCCGTCACCCACATCATGTGCGAGGCACTGTCCTCGGCCATGGGCATACCCATCACCCCGGTGCACTACCGGGGTGTGGCCCAGGGTCAGGTGGACCTGATGGCCGGCCGCACCCAGATGTCGGCGGGCACGCTGTTCAACGCCCTGCCCATGATCAAGTCCGGGAAGCTGCGCGCCATCGCCACCATGAGCTCCGACCGCTCCAAGCTCATGCCCGACCTGCCCACAACCTACGAGCAGGGCATAGAGGTCGAGTTCCCCGCCTGGCTGGGCGTGTTCGCGCCGGCCAAGACGCCGCCCGCCATCGTCAACAAGCTGCAGACCGAGATGCGCAAGGCCGTGTATTCCCCGGATGTGATCAAGCGCATGGAGCCCGAAGGTGTCGCCGCCGTCGGCAGCCCGCCCGAAGTGTTTCGCGCCAAGGTGGTATCGGAAGTCGCGCGCATCAGGAAAGTGATCGTGGATCGGAATATCAAGTCGGGCGAGGAGTAGGCCGGCGGCGCACCGCGTTGAACGGCTATGGAATCGGCAGACATCGATAAAAGCGGTTAAAAAATCAGCGGGGAAAACCATGCGTAAATGTTCACTGATGGCGGCCGTGGTCATGCTGCAGGCGATGACTAGCTCTGCCCTGGCTCAGGAAGCGGTGTCGGCCTACCCCAGCAAGCCGGTGCGCGTCATCGTGGCACAGGCCGCCGGCGGCGGCGCCGACAACGTGGCGCGCTTGTTTGCAGCGAAGGTGGGCGAACCCCTGGGACGGCAATTCATCATCGAGAACCATCCGGGGCGCGATATTGCGTGGACCATGGTGGCGCGCGCCAAGCCGGACGGCTATACGCTATTGTCGGTGGTGCCTGATTTCACCTTCGCGTCGGCGCTTTATCCCAACCTCCCGGTGAATCCCTCCAAAGATTTCGAACCGATTTCGCTGTTGACGCGCACGCCCTTCCAACTGGTGGTGAATGCCGCGTTTCCAGCCAGGACCCTGCAGGAGTTCATCGCCAAGGCCAAGGCCGATGACGGCAAGGTGAACATGGCCGGCGGCCTGCCAGGCACCGGCACGCATCTGCTCTCGGTGTGGTTCCTTTCGCAGGCAGGAATCAAGGCCACCTACGTTCCCTACAAGGGCATATTTCAGGCGGTGATTGATCTGCTGGCGGGGCGCGTCGATGTCACCTTCGCCACGGCCAGCGCCACCCCGCATATCAAGTCTGGCAAGCTGCGGTCGCTGGGGGCCAGCACTGCGCAGCGAGCGCGCTATCTTCCCGACGTGCCCACCATTCAGGAGCAGGGCGTGGTCTTCGATGGCAGCTCCTGGCAGGGCTGGGCGGCCACTGGCGGCACCTCCGCCCCCATCATCAACAAGCTTTGGGGAGAGCTGGCGAAGGCGGCCAAGTCACCGGAGCTGGCAAAGACGCTCTCGGTGGACAACGCCGAAACAGTGGGCAACTCGCCTGAGGAATTCCGCAAGTTCATGGCCGCCGAGTTCCCGCGCTGGATGAAGGTGGTAAAGGAATCCAACATCAAGGCCGAAGACGGGCTGTAAGAGTCCTTGCGTACCCGCCGTTGTGAGCGGCAGCTACCGGAGTCCGGAGGAGCAGCATCTGCTCCGGGCAGCGTCCGGCGCGACCGGGCAGCACGAACAAGAACATGGCTTCATGGAATGCCGTCAATGAACTGACACAGGAGGAAACATGCGTCATCTGCACACGCTGCCGTCTCTGCTGATCTTGTCCCTGTCCGCCGCCCTGCCAACCCACGCCCAGCGCGCCTTTGACCCGACCCGCCCCATCACCGTGGTGATCCCCAACGCGCCCGGCGGCGCCAGCGAGCTGGAAATCCGCATGTACATGCAGAAGTACACCGAGTACACCGGTCAGGCGGTGACCTACGATCATCGTGCCGGGGCGGGCTCGGTGATCGGCAACACCTTCGTCGCCAAGGCGGTGCCGGACGGGCACACGCTGATGATGGCCACCTCCACGTTCAGCATCCTGCCCTCGATCTACAAGAACGTGGACTACGACCCCAGGGCGTTTTCGGCCGTGTCGCTGCTGTCCAAGCGCCCCTACATGCTGATCGCCCATCCTTCGCTGCCGGTAAAGAACATGGCCGAGTACTTTGCCTATGCCAGGGCCAATCCGGAGAAGATCAACTACGCCACTACCGGGCCGGGTGGCGCCATCCACATGGCCGGAGCCTGGCTGCATCACGCCGCCGGCGTCAAGGTGACCTACATCCACTACAAGGGCTCCTCGCAGATCTATCCGGACCTCACCACCGGCCGGGTGGAGGCAACGCTGGCGCAGCCGCAGTCCGGACTGCCGCATGTCAAAAAGGGCACGCTCAAGGTGCTGGGCGCGGCCGGCGCCGAGCGCCTGCCCATGTTTCCTGATCTGCCCACCGCCGCCGAGCATGGCGCCAAGGGTTACGACTACTCCGGCTGGCTGGGCATCGTCGGCACGCCGGGCATACCGGCGGCCACGCTCAATCGCATCAGCGCGGAACTGGCCAAGGCGACCAAGTCGCCTGACCTGGTGAAAAGACTCGAGGCCGAGGCCAGCATCCTGGTGGGCAGCACCCCGGAGCAGTTCAGGCAGCACCTGCTGCGGGAAATGGATAGCTGGAAGACGGTGGTCGAGGCAGTCGGCATCACGGTGGAGCAGTGGGGCGCGTGGCACGGGCAGTGAGAAATATCTCACCGCCAGTCGCCAGGCATTGCCAGGTCCGCCAGGAAGAAGAGTCAGGCGTAGCCAATGGGGCGGCGGCTTACCGTGCCCTTGGCTTGACCACCATGAAAGTCGCCAGCCCCTTGGCAACCAGGGCATTGTCCTGGTCTATGACCTCCGCTTCGATCACGCTCACCTGGCTGCCGCGCTTGACCAGGCGCGCGGTGCACAGCAGTTTGCCGTCCCGGACGCCTTTCAAATAATTGATCTTGCATTCGATCGTCGACGCGGACTCCCCGGGGCTGAGGTGTTTGCGCAACACCCCGGACATGCACCCGTCCAGCAGGGAAAATATCGCCCCGCCATGCGTGACACCGCTCGGGTTTTTCAGTTTGTCGGTGATGACCAGTTCGGCCTGGCTGTCGCCGTCTGTGGGGATCAGTCTGCGAATGCCCAGCAGGCTTAGATAGGCGTTGGGACGGAAGCTGGGGTCTTCGCGGTCGTCGGCAGATGTGTTCATGACGGGAGTATTCACTTTATCGAGTTCGGATTACCGGAATTCTATGCGGCATTGGGGCGTTACTCCTCGCCTTCCAGCCTGAGTGTAGGGATGAGCAGGCCGCGCCTTATTCCATTTCTAATTCAATAGAGCATTAACAATCCAATCCCATGCGACGATGGATTGAACTCGATGTATGTCGTTTTCTAGCGCTCGAAGTCCGGTCTCAAGCTGATCTTCAAGCGCGTCCATGGAATTGAAAGCTTTGTTGT
>CAXNIK010000269.1:0-5211 GCA_964202115.1 Burkholderiales bacterium | reverse complement strand
TGGCCTCTCGCTCGGTGAGCGCCTTGTTCTTTGACGCGGCGATGAGCTTTGCCGCGGCGGCTTTGGCACCGGCAGGGGACACGCGTTCCAGCTTTCTCGGTCCCAGCTTTTCGCGTTCGCGCCGCTTGTCATCGCGCTGGTGCCAGAGTTTCAGCGTGGCAAAACAGCTGTCCATGCTGAAGAACCACTGCAGTCCGCGTTCCATCTCGGCGAACTCGTTGCCCGGGCCACCGACCCAGCCGCCGAGGAAAGGCAGGCAGATTGGCTTGTCCAGTTTGGTGCCTATACCGGCGATGCTTTGCAGCCGACCGCGCGTGGTCACTTTCACGCTCAATTGAGGCACGACGATGGCGCTGTACTTGTCATCGGCCAGCATGGTTTCGATCGCTGCAGGAAAGGCCGTGGGATTGGCCGCCACCATGGCGGTAAGGTCACAGGGATTGCGCAACGCGCCGAACTCCGGCACGTATGGGCGCAGCTTTTCTTCCAGTTCCCTGCCCAGTTCCGGCATATCCAGGTTGTGCATTTCCGCCGCGTCGCTGGCGGCGATGAGCGAACCGCCTGAACCACCCATGGCGGCGATGCCGCGTGCGGTCGGCGGCTTTTGTACCTTGCACAGGAAGGCCGCGGTCTCGAGCAACCGCTCTATGGTGGGCACCACCACCATGCCGGCGCGGTCGAAGGCGGCCATGTAGGCGGCCAGCGATCCGGCCAGCGAACCGGTGTGCGACATGGCGGCGGCGGCGCCGCCTTCACCAATACCCAGCTTGCAGATGACCACGGGCTTGCCGGCCTTCATGGCGATTTCGCCGGCTTCGAGCAGTTGCTGCGGATCGTTCAAGCCTTCGAACAGCACGGCGATGGCGCCGCAGGTGGGCTCGTCGGCGAAATAGCTGATGCAGTCGGTGACATGGACGTCGCAGGCATTGCCGCTGGCAACGACGTGGCTGATGTTCATGCCGCGGCGCACTGCCTGTGACAGGGAAAAACCCATGGCGCCGGACTGCGACAGCACGGCGATGCCGGGGTAGGGCGGGGGCATCAGGTCCATGTCATGGGTGGCGAAGGACACCATGGCCTGGGCCGGATGGCTGGCGAAGCCCATGCAGTTCGGGCCGATGATTTTCAGTCCCGATTCGCGTGCGATGGCGACCAGGCGGTCCTGCTCCTCGCCGCGTCCCGGCAGGCCGGTCTCGAAATAGCCGGAGGCAAAGATGACCACACCGCCCACGCCGGCCTTTGCGCAGTCCAGCACCGCCGTCTCTACTGCCACGCGCGGCAAGGCGATGATGACGGTGTCAGGAACTTCGGGCAGGGCCGCCACCGATGGGTAGCAGGGATCGTCGCTGATCTTGTCGTACTTGGGATTGATGCGATAAACCCTGCCGGGATAGTTGTTGCGCAGCAGGTTGTTGACGGCGCTGGAGCCGAAAGCGCTGGCGTTGGGCGAGACGCCGATGACGGCGACACTTTTGGGATTGAACAGGCGATCCAATTCCTTGTGGCGATAGACGCCGCGACGCGAAAAGCTCATGCATTTCCTCGGCAACAGAGAGCGGTGAGGCCTGTCTGGTAGCGATGCTGCGCGTGGCAGATGCGCTGATATGAATTGTTGTATTCAGTCAGGCGGGAACAGCCACGATTATGCCATTGAATGCTTTCCCTCTGTCCTGGTGCGGATCAGCAATGAATTTCATTGCGTGTAGCACCGGAATCGCATCGGCTGTGGCACACTGCGCCGGTGTTGAAATCCCCGCCTTTTGAAGTACTGGTCGCGCTGCGCTACGTGCGCGCACGCGCATCCAATCAGCGGCGCAACCCTTTCGTGTCCTTCATTTCCTTCGCCTCCATGGCTGGCATTGCCCTGGGGGTGCTGGCGCTCATCGTGGTGCTGTCGGTGATGAACGGCTTTCAGAAGGAGGTGCGCGACCGCATGCTGTCGGTGGTGTCGCATATTGAAATCCTGGCTCCTGCCGAACTGGCCGGCCGGGCGGGGCAGGCCGGCCAGGAAGGAAGGGCGGTGGACTGGCAGGCTGTACTGGCCAAGGCAAAAGAGAACCCCCGGGTGGTTGCGGGTGCGCCCTATGTGCTGTCGCAGGGCATGCTCACCAGCGGTAATGCGGTGCATGGCGCCATCATCCGCGGCATCCTGCCGCAGGCGGAGGCTGGCGTGGCCGATCTGGGCAGCAAGATGCGCGGCGGCAGCCTGGACACGCTCACACCGGGCTCGTTCAACATCGCCCTGGGTGTGGACCTGGCGCGCATCCTGGGTGTGCGCGTGGGAGAGCGCGTGGCGCTGATTGCACCCCAGGGGAATATCACGCCCGCCGGCATGGTGCCGCGGCTGAAACAGTTCAACGTGACGGCGATATTCGAATCGGGACATTTCGAATACGACTCGGCATTGGCGCTGGCGTCCTGGGAGGATGCCGACCGCCTGTTTCGCTCGGGCAGCGTGCAGGGCCTGCGCCTGAGGACCACCGATCCGCTGCAGGCGCGCGAAGTGGCGCAGGAGGTCATTGCCGGTCTGCCCGCGAATCTGGTGGCGCGTGACTGGGGGCAGATCAACCGCAACTGGTTTGCCGCGGTGCAGGTGGAAAAGCGCATGATGTTCATCATCCTCACGCTGATCATCGCCGTGGCTGCCTTCAACCTTGTGTCTTCGCTGGTGATGACCGTCACTGAAAAGCAGTCCGACATCGCCATCCTGCGCACCCTGGGCGCCAGCCCGCGCTCCATCATGGGCATTTTCATGATGCAGGGCGCACTGGTGGGTATCATAGGCAGCGTGCTGGGCGTGGTGGGCGGTACGCTGCTCGCGCTCAACGTCGACACCGTATACAACTTCTTCGGCCTGCAGCTCATCCCCAAGGGCATTTACTTCATCGACTACCTGCCCTCGGATACCCGGTTGGTCGATGTGGTCACCATAGGCATCACCGCCTTCGCCATGAGCATTCTGGCGACCTTGTATCCGAGCTGGAGCGCATCGCGCGTCAACCCCGCCGAGGCCTTGCGCCATGAGTGAAGCGGTTGGCGCCGACGTTGTCCTGGCCTGCCGCGGTCTGTCCAAGATCTATCGCGAAGGCGCGGGTGCCCTGAGGGTGCTGAAGGGTGTGGACTTCGAGGTGCGATCAGGCGAGATGGTAGCCATCATCGGCACCTCGGGCTCGGGCAAGAGCACCTTGCTGCACCTCATGGGTGGGCTGGATACCGCAAGCGAAGGCACGGTGGAAGTGGCGGGCAGGGCGCTGGGCAGCCTGGGTGAGGCTGAGCGCGGAGCATTGCGTAATCGTACCCTGGGCTTTGTCTACCAGTTCCACCACCTGCTGCCGGAGTTCACGGCGCTGGAAAACGTTGCCATGCCGCTGCTGATACGGCGCATGCCGCAAACTGAGGCGCATGCCGCCGCCACGGCGGTGCTGCGCGAAGTGGGTCTGGGCGAGCGCCTGGACCACACTCCGGCGGAACTGTCAGGCGGCGAGCGTCAGCGCGCGGCGCTGGCCCGCGCACTCGTGACCGAGCCCGCCTGTGTGCTGGCCGATGAACCCACCGGTAATCTCGATCGCCATACCGCGGACCAGGTCTATGCGTTGATGCTGGATCTCAACCGGCGGCGCCGCACCAGCTTCGTCATCGTCACGCATGAACCGGCGCTGGCCGAACGTGCCGATCGGGTCATGCGTCTGGACGATGGGGTGCTGAGGTTGGCCTAGCGGCCATATGGCCGATTGTGCCTGCGCCGTCGCCAGGCCCACATGACCTGGATGCGCCAGGCGATGTTCACCGAAAAATATCCAAGCACGGCCAGACCCACGGCAAGAATGATCAGGCCCAGGGCCAGTGGCTTGCCCATGGACAGCAGCCAGTGCAGGAAACTCTCCATCCATGCCACCAGATGGCTCCAGTCCATCGACGGAGCGGGATTGGGTGCTGCTGCTCCCGAAATGACGAGCTTGCCGATTTCGTAGGCCAGGAAATACAGCGGACCTATGGTGAATGGATTGGTGTAGAGCGTGGTTGCCAATGCGATGGGCAGGTTGACCCTGAGCGGGATGGCGAGTAGCGCCGCCGTCAGCATTTGCAGAGGGCCTGGCACCAGCCCGGAAAACAGCCCCACCGCCACACCTCCGGAGACTGACCGGCGGTTGAGGCACCACAGCATGGGATGATGCAGGAAGCTGCCGAAGCGGGATATGAAACGGTTGGTGAGCACGCTTTCGTGCGATGGCAGGTACTTGCGGAACAGGTGGCGTGGCATTGGAGCAAGCATACCGCAGGGCGGCGGAGCCACGGCAACCTTCTGCTCTGTGCCATAGCGGATGTCTGGGATAACATTCAGCCTTCGACAAACAACGAACCAGCCAGCCGGAAGGAACAATGCCGCTACCTCAGCCCGTTGCACGTGAAGAGATGCATTGCAGGACCATAGAAATGCGGGGTTATCGCCGCAAAGACGGCCTGTTCGACATCGAGGGTTCCATCAAGGACGTAAAGCCCACTCCGTACCAGCCTTCCGGCGGGCGTTATGTCGAACCGGGCACGCATCTGCACGAAATGTGGGTGCGGCTGACCATAGACGATAATCTGGTGGTGCAGGAGGTTCACGGCAGCACCGATTTCGCGCCTTTTCCGGAGTGTCCCGGTGCCGCGCCGGGACTGGCGGTCCTCAAGGGGGCGAACATGGGCAAGGGCTGGCGCAAGGCCATATCGGAACGCTTGAGCGGAGTGCTGGGCTGCACGCATGTCAGGGAGCTGCTCAACACCATGGGCAGCACGGCGCACCAGAGTATGGGTGATGTCAGAAGAGCAAAGGCTCCGGCAGTAGTGGCGTTCACCACCCGGCCGCCTATCATTGACAGTTGCTATGCTTATTCCACCGAACGTGATCTGGTTGTGCGGCGTTGGCCCAATCTGTTCCCGCCCAAGGCCGCAGACAGGAAAAGCGGCTGAATATTTCAAGAAGGAGGAACCCATGAGTCTTTTTCCACGTGTGGTCGTTGCCGCGGTGTTTGCTCTGTTTGCTGCCTGCGCCATGGCGCAGCAGGAGCCGGCGGCTGCTCCGGTGCCAGCGCCCAAGCCGCCGGCGACGGATTTCTCCAAGGTCGAGATCAAGACCATCGATCTGGGGCACAAGACCTACATGCTGGAAGGCCAGAGCGGCAATATCACCGTGGCCGTGGCCGCCAACGGCGTGATCATGGTGGACGG
>CAXNIK010000268.1:0-5254 GCA_964202115.1 Burkholderiales bacterium | reverse complement strand
CACGCCGCTGACGATGGCCGCCAGTTCCAGGGCGGCGGTGCAGGAATTGGTCAGCAGCGCATGCCGGCAGCCCAGATGTTCCACCAGCCATTGCTGGCACAGCTCGGTGAAATGGCCGTCTCCGGACAGATGCCCGAGCTCAACCGCGCGGGCGATGTTGTCCAGCTCCGGGCCGGCGATGAAGGGCTTGCCGAAAGGAATGGTCTCAGGCATCCGGCAGTGCCTTCTTGCGGAAGATACCCAGTACCTTGTAGCCCAGGCCGCGCTCATGCAGCCATTCGGTATCCATTGTTGTATCTCCTGGCATTGAGCCGGTGATCTGCGCGACGGTTTCGGCGATCCGGGCCGGTGGAAACTCCAGGATGAGGTCCAGCTCGCTGATGATGGTTTCGATGGACAGAGGCTCGAAGCCGGCGATCAGCGCCAGTTTTTTCAGTGTTGCGGAGTTGAAGTGGTTCCAGTGGCCGATGCAGAAATTGCTGCTGGCCTCGCCCTGCAGACGCACCAGCAGGCTGTCGACATTGGGCACCTGCAACACCAGCAGGCCTTCATCGGCCAACTGGCTGCGCACGGCCAGCAGCAACGCCTTTGGATCCGGCGCATGCTCGACGACATCCAGCAGGGTGACGGCATCGAACTTGGCATCCTCCAGCCGGGTGTGCGGGAAAAATCCCTGGGTCACATCCAGGCCAGTTGACCGGCACAGGTCGACGAAGCCCGGATTCGCCTCGATGCCGCGTGTCTTCCAGCCAGCCTCGCGCGCGGCCGACAGCAGGCAGCCGGAGCCGGCGCCGATGTCGAGCAGGCTTCCGGCGGCGACTGCGTGGCGGCGCAACTGCTGCATGATGTAGCGGCATTTGGTTGCTTCCAGTTCCGCATAGGCAGGATTGAGTTTGAGATGCTTGTAGCTCGTCTGGAAAGATGAGCGAACGTAGAGATCCTGCTCCGCATCCTCGCGCAGCACCTGGCGCGAGTAACTCATGCCGCAGCGCGCGCAGGTGAGCAGTTCCATGCCCAGTTTGACCAGCAGCGGCCTGGCGTGTGCGGCACTGTCCCCGCACAGCGGGCAGTCACGCTCCAGCCAGGCGGGGCCGGCAGGGCGGACATAGACCGCGGTCAATTCCTCGGAGGCGTCCTGAAGATGACCGTAGCTGGCGCGCGTGGCCTGGCGAAAGCCGGGGCGCAGCGCCGCGTCGAAATCGCTTCTGGTCAACTGGTGAGGACTATTCAATGTTTGTGGAAGGTCTTGGTGGTGCGGCATGACGGCTGCGGACTTCCGCAATGATCTCGAGAAAATGAGCGGTGTAACTTTGCGCCATCAATGCAGGATTGGACAGGAATTGTTCCACAAACGCGCGGCTGGCGGCGCCGCAGGCGTCACGGTGACCGGCATCGTCGATCAGGCACTGCACCAGCATGGCGTAGGCAGCCGGATCGTCGGCCGACAGAAACAGGCTGCTGCCATCGTTCGCGCGGAACATCGTAGCGATCGCCTGCCTTTGATCGGCTGTGCCGTCCTCGCCCTTGAGCAGCGGCGAGATGAGGCCTTCCACGCCGGTTTCCCAGGACTCCGGGCATTGATAAAAGACCACCGGCCGCCCGGCGGCCATGGCCTGGATGGCGGTAAAGCCGCAGGGAAAGGGAAATGAATCGATGAAGATGTCTATGACCTCGGCGTAGGTGCGCGTGTCCACCCAGCCGATGAAGCGGCATTGCGGCGCGACGCCTGCTCTGTCGAAATGCTCCTGGATGTCGCGGGACTGCTGCCTTCCCGTCCACAGGAACACGGCCTCCGGGTTGCGCTTGAGGATGTCGCAGACAGTGCTGAGAAAGGGGGCGCTGTTCAGTTTTTCCTCGCGTCCGAAGCAACCCAGGATGATGCGGGCCTCCCGCAGATAGCCTTCACGGATGGGCCGGGCCAGCGCGGCGGCCTGGGGCGAGCGCCACTCGCTCACACCCAGCGGTCCGGCCCGCCACAGCCGCGAGCCTATGCGCTTGTGGCGGCCGAGGCTGCCGCCGGTGACGTAACCGTCAATGTCATCGATTTCCAGTTCGTGGTATTTCATCGCCCACCAGATCTGCACCGGCGCGATGCGCAGGGAATAGGCAAACGCCATGGACGGAACAAAGGATACCCATACCAACGCTGTGATGGATCTTTGCCGCACCATCGACTGCAGGGCATACAGGTTGTCAGTGAGAGGCTGGGAGAGGTTCCGGGCATGGTCTTGCGCGGCGAAGACGGGAATGCCTGCGGCATCCAGGCGTTTTTTCAGCGATGTGGCTTCAACCGGACCCGACAGCACCAGGACTTCCGCGGCGATGGTGGTGATGCCGGCCGCAGCCAGGCCTTCCAGATAACTGAGCAGGACTTCGGTATGGGCGAGGATGCTGGCGTTGTTCAGCACGAATCCGATCACCGGTCTGGCAGCATCGGGCAGGGCAGGTGCATTACTCCTGCGCGCGCGCCCGGCGGCGCATAGCGGTGGTGCCAGGCGCTGATACACGCGTTTGAAGTGTTCACCAGTCTCGATCTGCAGGACCAGTTCGCTGTATGCCAGGTTCTCCAGCGCCAGCGCGGTTTCGAAATCCGCTTCATCTGTGGCGTGCAGAAGAAGGGGTTCGACGAATAGGTCAAACAGATTGGCTACCCATGCTTTCGGTGCGGTTCTGGAAAAGCCCAAAAATAATGCGACCATCCGCAATATTTCAGCACGTCTTGCCCCGGGTTCGTCACGAAGGCCTTCAACGATGTTCGAGGCTTGCATCATTGTTGCCGACGCCCGGGACGCGGCATGGATTTCCCCCATGGAGCGCAAGCAGCTTTCTATCAGGTCTCCATGGCGGACCGCGGCGGCGGTGATTTTCAGTTCAAGCAGCGAATCGGCCGTGATCGGTGCGGAAAAAAAAGCGCCGAGTGCAGGATCGGCAATGAGAATTGCCTTGCTGAATTGTTCGTATGCCTCGTCAGCCAAGCCTGCAGCCTGCTGCTCCCGGGACAGCGCGAACAAGACTTCGGGGGAAGGGACGGCGGCAGGCCGCCCCTTGAGGCTGTCGATGAGCTTGCCCAGCAGAGACATGACGCAGGTGTCCCTGTAGGGCGAAGCGTGCCTGGCTTACAGCGCTTCGGCGGCGTAATCGGCCAGCCGCGAGCGCTCGCCGCGCGCCAGGGTGATGTGGCCGCAATGCGCCCAGCCCTTCATGCGGTCCACCACGTAGGTCAGGCCCGAGGAGCCCTCGGTGAGGTAGGGTGTGTCGATCTGGGAGATGTTGCCCAGGCACACCACCTTGGTTCCCGGTCCGGCGCGCGTGATCAGGGTCTTCATCTGCTTCGGGGTGAGGTTCTGCGCCTCGTCGATGATGAGGAATTTGTTGAGGAAGGTGCGGCCGCGCATGAAATTGAGCGACTTGATCTTGATGCGCGAGCGGATCAGGTCGCGCGTGGCGGCACGCCCCCATTCGCCGGCGGCGTCGTCGGTCTGGTTGAGCACGTCCAGGTTGTCCTCCAGCGCGCCCATCCATGGCGTCATCTTCTCCTCCTCGGTGCCGGGCAGGAAGCCGATGTCCTCGCCCACGGGCACGGTCACCCGGGTCATGATGATCTCGGAGTAGGGCTTGGTCTCCAGCGCCTGCATCAGGCCGGCGGCCAGGGTCAGCAGGGTCTTGCCGGTGCCGGCCTGGCCGAGCAGGGTGATGAAGTCGATCTCCGGATTCAGCAGCAGGTTGAGCGCGAAGTTCTGCTCGCGATTGCGCGCGGTGATGCCCCAGACGGCGTTCTTGACGTGCGAGTAGTCCTTGATGGTCTCCAGCACCGCCGACTGGCCGGCGATTTCGGTGACCGTGGCGTAGAGCGGGCGCTCGCCTTCCTGATAGACGAACTCGTTCAGCAACAGCTGGCTGCACAGGGGGCCCTTCACGCGGTAATAGGTGCGGCCGTCCTTCTTCCAGGACTCCATGTTGCTGCCGTGCTCGTTCCAGAACTCGCCGTGCAGCTCGCGCACGCCGGTGTAGAGCAGATCGGTGTCTTCCAGGACCTTGTCGTTGAAATAATCCTCGGCGGCCAGGCCCAGTGCCTTGGCCTTGATGCGCATGTTGATGTCCTTGGACACCAGGATGACTTCGCGCTGCGGCTCGCGTTTCTGCAACCAGATGACGACGCCGATGATCTGGTTGTCGGTCTTGCCCATGCCGATGGGCAAGTTGGCCGGAAGCGAGCTGTTGATGGCCTCGGTCTGCAGGTACAGGTGGCCGGTGGCGGAGTCGGCGTCGTAACGCCGCAGCGTCATGCCTTTTTGCACGTCGCCGCCAGGCTTGCTGACGATCTCGTCCAGGAAACGGCTGGCCTGGCGCGCGTTACGCGAGACTTCCGACATGCCTTTCTTGTTGTTGTCCAGTTCCTCCAGGGTCATGATGGGAAGGAAGACGTCGTGTTCCTCGAAACGGAACAGGCTGGTGGGGTCGTGCATCAGGACATTGGTGTCCAGCACGAACAATTTGGTGCGGGTTTTCGGCGCCGCGCGTTTTTTTCGCGTGGACATGGTCTGGGCTTCAGTGTTGGAGGAAGTGTCGGAAGTCGTGAAAGCGTCAGACGGTTTTAACAAAATCAAGTACCTCCTGGACATGACCTGGAACTTTGATACCGCGCCATTCCTTCTTGATGACGCGGTTCCTGTCGAGAACAAATGTGCTGCGCTCGATGCCTCGCACCTGCCGGCCGTACATGTTTTTCATTTTTATGACGCCGAACAGGCTGCATGCTTTTTCTTCCGCGTCCGACAGCAGCTCGAACGGGAATTCCATCTTGGCCTTGAAGTTCTCATGGGACTTGAGGCTGTCGCGCGACACGCCAAACACCAGCGCGCCGGCCTTGGTGAACTGGGCGTGCAGATCCCGGAAATGCTGACCTTCGGTGGTGCAGCCGGGAGTGTTGTCCCTGGGGTAGAAATACAGCACCAGTGATTTGATTTTGGTGCCGGACAGGGCTTCCGAGAGTCGGAATGTTCCTCCTCCCGTGGCAGGCAGTGTGAAATCGACTACCGGTTTATTAGCCATCTGCGTTATTTTTGTCATACTTCCTCCGCGATTGCAAGATTCTTTTTTTAAGTGGGTCTTCACGGGATCGAGTGGGTAAATAGGTGGATAAAAATGCCTGAAAGCCGCGTGGATACTGGGTTTTCGGGATTTTTAATGCTGTTCAAATTTGGCATGATGTTTGGATGGCAAATTCAACGAAGCGACAGCGGCGGCTGTGGGA
>CAXNIK010000267.1:0-5261 GCA_964202115.1 Burkholderiales bacterium | reverse complement strand
GCGCTACGCGCTCCTTCCAGCGACCCCGGCGCAACCCCACTTGCATCCTTCACTTTGAGCATTTTCAACCCCTTTTTCCAGACACGATTTAACCCCAAATTCGTGTCCAGAAAAATCGGAGCCGGCGCATTGATCTGTTCGCGCCACCGTGCGCTGCGAGTCCTGCTCGCCTGCGCCAGTTTCATCGCTGTTTCACTGTCCACACCCACGCTCGCCCAGGGCACCCTGCGCGTGTCGGCCATTCCCGACGAGGCCCCCACCGAACTGCAGCGCAAGTTCGCCCCGCTGGGCCGCTACCTGGAGAAGGAAACCGGCATGAAGGTGTCCTTCGTGCCGGTGTCGGACTATGCCGCCGTGGTCGAGTCCCTGGCCACCTCCAGGCTGGACCTGGTCTGGCTGGGCGGATTCACCTACGTGCAGGCGAGGATCATGACCAAGGGCACGGCCATTCCCATCGTGCAGCGCGCCGAGGACGAGAAATTCCTGTCCCGCTTCATCAGCGCCAGCCCGGCCATCAAGACCCTGGCCGACCTGAAGGGCAAGACCTTTGCCTTCGGTTCGGCGTCCTCGACTTCCGGACATCTCATGCCGCGCTACTTCATGATCAAGGCCGGCATCAATCCGGACAAGGACCTGAAGAACATCGCCTTCTCCGGCGCGCATGACGCCACCGTGGCCTTCGTCGCCTCGGGCAAGGCCGATGCCGGCGTGCTCAATGCCTCGGTCTGGGACAAGCTGGTCGAGGACAAGAAGGTCGACCTGTCCAAGGTCAATGTGTTCGCCACCACGCCGCCCTACTACGATTACAACTGGACGGTGCGCGGCAGCCTGGACAAGGCGCTGGTGACAAAGCTCACCGATGCCTTCCTGAAGCTCGATCCCAACAACGCCGAGCACAAGGAAATCATGTCCCTGCAACGCGCCAGCAAGTTCATCCCGACCAAGTCGGCAAACTACGACGGCATCGAGCAGGCAGGCAAATCGGCCGGTCTGATCAAGTGAGTCCTGGTTGAGCTTCGGGCTGTCTGGCCTGGGTTTTACCCACGCCAACGGCCTCGTGGCACTGCGCGATGTCAGTCTCGCCGCGCAACGCGGCGAGCACATTGCCATCGTCGGTCCTTCAGGCGCGGGCAAGACCACGCTGCTGCGCATCCTCGGTGCGGCCCTGCGTCCGGGCACGGGCGACATGACGCTGCTCGATGCAGAACCCTGGCGGCTGTCGGCGCGCGAGCTGAAGCAACTCCGTGGGCGCATCGGCCTGGTGCACCAGGCGCCGCCCCTGCCGCCGCGCCAGCGTGTCATCACCGCGGTGCTGGCGGGCCGGCTGGGCCAATGGCCGCTGTGGAAGGTGCTGGCCTCACTGGCCTATCCGGCCGACATCGCCGGCGCGCGCGCGGCGCTGGCCCATTTCGATCTCGCCGACCGGCTGTTTGATCGCTGCGACCGCCTCTCCGGCGGGCAATTGCAGCGCGTGGGCATTGCCCGCGTGCTCTACCAGCAGCCTGATCTGATGCTGGCCGATGAGCCGGTGTCGGCGCTTGATCCGGCGCTGGCGCTGCAAAGCGTGCGCATCCTGGTGGCCGAGGCCAGCGCGCGCAAGGCCACCCTGGTGGCCAGCCTGCATGCGGTGGACCTGGCGCTGTCCTGTTTCCCGCGCATCGTCGGATTGCGCGAAGGCAGCGTGGCCTTCGATCTGCCCGCGGGCGAAGTCAGCGAAGCCATGCTGCGCGAGCTGTACGCCACCGAGTCCGGTGGGCTGCCGATGCTGGCCTCGCTGACATAAACATGGCGGCCGAGGCAAAGCGCGACTATCGCGACCCGGCCGCCTCGGGCCGCATCACCTGGCTGCTGCTGGCGATGCCGGTGCTGTGGCCCATGCTGGTGGAGTCGGGCTTCCGGCCGCTGCTGCTCCTCGATCCGCAGAACCTCAAGGTCATCGGCAATTTCCTCGGCACCTTCCTGCCGCCAGCGCGCGACGGTGAGTTCCTGCAGATACTGGGCCGGGCCACGCTCGAGACCCTGGCCATCGCCACCGCCGGCATGGCCGTGGCGATTTTCATCGGCGCGCCGCTGGCGGCGATGGTCACCCGGGCGCTGTCGGTGTCGGCGATCGGGCCGGGGCCGCATCGCCGCCGCGGCAACCTGCTGCGCGCGGCGGTGCGGGCGCTGCTCACGGTGCTGCGCGGCATACCGGAACTGGTATGGGCATTGCTGTTCGTGCGCGTGTTCGGTCTGGGCCCGGCCGCGGGCGTGCTGGCGGTGGGCCTCACCTACGGCGGCATGCTGGCCAAGGTGTATTCGGAAATCCTCGAATCCGGCGACACGCGCCCGACTCGCGCGCTGCTTGAATCCGGATCGGGCCGCACCGCGGCGCTCCTCTATGGCCTGGTGCCGGGCGCATCGCAGGAGCTGCTGTCCTACACCGTCTATCGCTGGGAATGCGCCGTGCGCGCCTCGGTGGTGATGGGCTTTGTCGGCGCCGGCGGCCTGGGCCAGTTGATGGACCAGTCCATGAAGATGCTCAACGGCGGGGAGTCCGCCACCATCCTGATGGTGTTTCTGGCGCTGGTGCTGGCCGCCGATGCGCTCTCCAGCCTGCTGCGCCGGCGCGCCGCGGCGGCCGGCTTGCGGGGAACGTCACAGCGTGCCGGCCTGGGCTCCGCCACCAGCCTGGTGGTGGCGGCACTGGCGGGGGCCGTGGCGGCGAGTTTCATTTTTCTGGACATCGGTTTTGCCGCGCTGTTCACGCGCGAGGCGGGCGGCCTGATGGCCAGTTTCGTGCAGCGCTTCTTTCCGCCTGATCTGGACCCGGCCTGGCTGCTGAAAGTCGCGCGCGGCGCGCTGGAGACCGTGTCCATTTCGGTGGTGGGCACGCTGCTCGCGGCGGTGGCGGGGCTGTTGTTCGCGCTGCCGGCATCGGGCCGCTATGGCGCCGCCGCCTCGGGCGCGGCGCGCTTTGTGCTGAACGGCCTGCGCTCGGTGCCCGAGCTGGTATGGGCCACCATCACCGTGCTGGCCGCCGGCCTGGGACCCTTCGCCGGCACGCTGGCCCTGGCGCTGCACACCGCCGGCGTGCTCGGGCGCCTCTTTGCCGAGGCGCTGGAGAACGCCCCGCCGCAGCCGGCGCAGGCGCTGCGCGATGCCGGCGCGGGGCGTGTGGCGGCCTTCGTCTACGGCACCCTGCCAGAGATCTCGACGCAGTTGCTCGCCTACACTCTGTATCGCTGGGAGATGAACATCCGCATGGCCGCCATCCTCGGGTTTGTCGGCGCCGGCGGCCTGGGTCAACTGCTCTACGTCGAGCTGTCGCTGTTCAACTTCGCCCAGGCCAGCACCGTCATTGGCGCCATGCTGGCCCTGTCGATACTGGTGGATGCCTCCAGCGCCTGGGTGAGGCGGCGCATGGGCGGGGCGTGATTCCGGGGGGATGTCCTGGATAATATGATCAATATCAACTATTGATCATTATCTACTGCGGCTGAATACGCTGATAATTATCAACGCCTCAGCGCGGAAGAATGCCCGAGGCGGAGCCGTAGACATCATAGGCACCGCCGGCAAAAATCGCATCGAAGCCGATTTCACCGCCGCGGAAATAAAACAGCGGGGCGAATTCGAACTGCCCGTCACCGCCATAGGAGTATTCATCGCCAGGCGCATACAGCCACAGCTCGCTGCCCGTGGAGAAACGCTCCGGATGGGTGAGCAGCATGATGGCGATGTGATAGGCGCCCAGGCCGAACTGGTTGTCCTCGAGCATGGCCCGCACATCGTTTGCCGACTTGCCGCGGTAGCGCCGGCCGAATTGCGCCGGCACCGCCACGATGTCGCCTCGCTGCCGGGCGGCCAGGCGATCCCAGCGCGTCTTGCTCTGTTTCTCCTGCCGCAGAAAGCGCGCGCCCAGCTGGCCCTTGCGATAGTCGTGGAAGTGCCCTTCGCGGGATTTGGCCAGCGCGGCCAACACCCGCGACAGCGCCTCGCCGTAGGTGGGCGCGATCCTTTGCCAGCGCGGGATGGCAAACCAGCCCTCGGCGCCCTCCGGCAGTTCGGGCACTTTGGTGTCCATCCTTTTCAGACGCGGAAAATGCTTGAGCAGCACGGCCTGCTGTTCCGCGAGCGGCTTGAGCTTGTATCCATCCGGATATTCGAAACCGCCGGCCGGGGTCTGCTGCGCGCAGGCGATGGCCGGCCACAGCAGCAGCACTGACAGGACGCTAACCAGCGTGGAAAAACGAAATGCGATGGTGTTCATGGCCGCGTAGTGTACCCAACCCTATAATGCTTCGACCACGCCCAGCTCCCCAGACCCACGCAAACCATGTCCCGATATCAGCTCCGACGCACCCTTGCAGCTGCGCTGATCCTGCTGGTCGCAGCCCATGCGCTGCTGGCCGCCCGCGAGGGGCTGTCCAATTTGTTTGCCCATATGGCCTATCTGGAACTCACCCCGGCTGCTTCGATCATCCCTGCCAAACCGACCACAGCGGCCACCGCCGAGGCCGCAGCCGTGCGCAGCGCACGGGCCATGCAGAATCTCGAAACCAGCCTGCGCCATTCCCCGCGCAATGCCTGGACACTGGAAATGCTGGGGGCGGAACAACTGCGCCAGGCCCGCCGGCATGCTCAGTCGGGCGACATCCTGAGTGCGCTCAACGCCCGGACAGCCGCCCGCAGCGCCAGCACCCATTTTCACCAGGCACTGCTGGAACGGCCGACGACTCCCTTTATCTGGGCCAATCTGGCCCTGTCCAAGCTTCAATTGGGGGAAATCGACGCCGAACTGTTCCAGATCCTGCGCTGGGCCGACGAACTGGGCCCCTGGGAGCCGGACGTCCAGAACATCGTCATTGAAGCCAGCCTGATCGGCTGGGCAAAGATGGAACCGGACCAGCGTGAGGCGGTGGTCCGGACCATGTTGCGCGGAGCCCAGCGCGACCCCGGCAATATTGCCAAAATAGCCAAAAGGTTCAATCGACTGGACCTGCTTTGTGCTATAAACCTTGAGAAATCAGTGAGCGGATCGGCCTGCGGTCCGGGTACAAACAAGTAAATAGCGCGTCCAAGCAGCCATAAGGGTGGATCATCATGAGTCAATTCATAACTAAGTCTCCTGGTAACTATTCAGGTCAATATTGCGGTTGTAAACAGAACGGTAAAGGCTGATACTTCATGGCATGCCTGAATTGCCTGACCTGTCCAGACTGAGCGATGTCGAGAAAGACACGCTGATTCTGGCGCAGTTTGAGCAGATGAGGCAGATA
>CAXNIK010000266.1:0-5272 GCA_964202115.1 Burkholderiales bacterium | reverse complement strand
GAGGGTCCACGGATCCCGAGGCGCGCCTGTACGCGCAGAAGCTGAGCGAAAGTCTGGGCGCGTCATTTGTCGTCGAGGCCCGTCCCGGCGGCGGAACCACCATCGGCACGGCCATCGTTGCAAAGGCGGCCCCTGATGGCTATACGCTGCTCAGCATGGGTTCCAGCTACACCATCGCGCCGCTGGTGTATCCCAGGCTCTCCTACGATCTGCTCAAGGACATCGCGCCGATATCGCTGATGAGCCGGCGCAGCTCCCTGATCGTGGTCAATCCTGGACTGCCGGTGAAGAACATCAAGGAATTGGTTGCCTACGCCAAGGCCAATTCCGGCAAGGTCAACACCGGAACCTCCAGCGCCGGCGGTGTCACGCATCTGGCCATTGAATGGATGTTGCACGGTGCCGGGATCAAGCCGGATGTGACCGTGATCACCTACAAGGGTGGCGGTCCGATGTTCATCGATCTGCTCGCAGGGCGCACCCAGTTTGCCCTGGGCAGCGTGCTGGTCACACTGCCGCAGATCAAGGCGGGGAAATTGCGCGCCATCGCCTCCAGCGGGATCACCCGCAACAAGGCCTTTCCGGACCTGCCCACGGTGGCGGAACAGGCCGTGCCGGGATACGACTACGTGTTCTGGCAGGGCCTGGGTGCACCGGGCGCGACCCCGGCGGCCATCATCAACAAGCTGAATGTGGAACTGGTGAAGATCGCGCGCGATCCCGGCGTGGCGCACAAGTTGTCCGAAGAAGGCAGCATGGACAGCATCGGGTCCACGCCGGATGAGTTCCGCAGGCATCTCGTCGCGGAAATCGCCACCTGGAAGAAAGTGGTGGCAGATACCAACTTCAAGCTGGAAGAGTGATCCGGCACACCGGTCAGCATTAAAAACGCGACGCATGCCAGGCGGGGTGCGCCGCTGAAAACCATCGAGGAGAAAATCATGCAGTTCGCACGTGCAGCCCAATGCTTTTTCGCAGCGACAAGTCTGTTGTGCGCCGGTCAGTCAATCGGCCAGGGTGCCGGCGATCCCTGGCCTTCCCGGCCGGTCACTATCGTCATCTCCTATCCGCCCGGAGGGTCCTCCGATCCGGAATACCGCATCTACGCCCAGAAGCTCAACGAGAACACCGGCCAGCAATTCATCATTGAACACAAGGGTGGCGCGGGAACGACCATAGGCACGGGATATGTCGCCAAGTCCGCGCCCAACGGCCTGACGCTGCTGGCCGTGAATCCCACCGTGACCATGCTCAGCATTGCATACAAGGATTTGCCGTTTGATCCCGCGAAAGACCTCGCGCCCCTGTCGCTGACCAGCAAGCGCTCCAGCATGCTGATGCTGCCCACCTCGCTGCCCATCACCAACGTGAAGGAATTGCTGGCCTACGCCAAGGCCAATCCGGGCAAGCTCAACTACGGCACCGCCAGCGTCGGTGGCGTCACCCACCTTGCCGCGGAATGGTTCAAGGCCGCCTCGGGCGCCGACATCACCATCGTGCTCTACAAGGGGACCGGTCCCATGACCACGGACCTGCTGGCCGGACGCGTGCACATGGGCATGGGCGGCGTGCTGCCCATGCGGCCCTTCATGAGTTCGGGGAAATTGCGCCCCATCGGCGTTTCCGGAGTGGAGCGCATCAAGGTGATGCCGGACTTGCCCACGCTCGCCGAGCAGGGCGTGGCGGGCTATGACTACACCTACTGGAGCGGATTCATGGCTGCCGGAGCAACTCCCCGCGCGCTGGTGGATCGCATCAGCGCGGAGCTGATCAAGGTGGGCAAGGATCCTGCCATCGTGAAGAAGATGGAAGGCGAAGGCTACAACATGGTCGGCAGCACGCCCGAGGGACTGAGGACGCATATCGCAGCAGAAGGCGCGCGTTGGGCCAAGGTCGTGAACGACACGGGCATCAAGCTGTCGGAATGAGCTGATTGCAGAGGCGGATGCCGATCAGGGGGCAAGCCGCTGTATCTTCCAGCCTCCACCCGGAAGGGCAACATAGTTCAGGCGATCGTGCAGGCGACTGGTGCGTCCCTGCCAGAATTCCAGTTGTGAGGGCCTCAGCCGGTAACCACCCCAATGTGGCGGGCGGGATGGCTGCTCGCCGTGGCAGCGTGTTGCCTCTTCCATGTGTTGTTCCAGCGTGGCGCGATCAGGCAGAACCTGGCTTTGCGGCGAGGCCCAAGCGCCCAGGCGGCTGCCCAGAGGGCGAGTAGCATAGTATTCGTCGGACTCGGACGCCGCGACCTTGGTGACCGTGCCTTCTATGCGCACCTGGCGTTCCAGTTCGGACCAGAAAAACACCAGCGCGGCGCGCTGATCGGCGGCCAGTTCCCGGCCCTTGCGACTGTCGTAGTTGGTGAAGAACACAAAGCCATGCTGATCAAAGCCCTTCAACAGCACGATGCGCGCCGATGGGCTGTGGTCCAGGGAATTGGTGGCAAGCGTCATGGCATTGGGCAGCGGCACCTTGGCCTTCAATGCCTCGTCGAACCATTTGCCGAATTGCACGTAAGGGTCAGCGGCGGCATCGGCCTCAAGCAGTGAGGATTTGGCGTATTCCTCGCGAATTCTGGTGATGTCCATGTTTTAATTCTACCGTGGCCGGATTATTTGCCGGCCGATTGGATGTTCTTGGGCAGCACGGCATGGTGGATTCATGAAAGTCATTGTTCTCGGTGGCGGCCTCATCGGCACGACCTCGGCTTGGTATCTGCGGCAGGCCGGCCATGAAGTCACGGTGATGGACAGGCAGCCTGGAGTGGCCATGGAAACCAGCTTTGCCAACGGCGGACAAATATCGGTTTCGCACGCTGAGCCCTGGGCCAATCCGCGTGCCCCTTTCAAGATCCTGCGCTGGCTGGCCAGGGAGGATGCACCCCTCTTGTTCCGTTTGCGCGCCGATGCGGCGCAGTGGCGCTGGGGCCTGCGTTTCCTGATGGAATGCCTGCCCTCGCGCACGCGCAGCAATACCGTCCAGTTGGTGCGGCTGGGCCTGTATTCGCGCGGCGCACTGCAGGCCCTGCGACGGGAGGCAAAGCTGCACTACGACGAGCTGGAAAAAGGCATTCTGCATTTTTACAGTCGTGCCGAAGAGTTCGATGCCGCGCAGCGATCGGCGCAACTGATGCGCGAGCAGGGCTGCGAAATCGAGCTGGTGGACAAGGAGCAGATCCTGAAGATCGAGCCGGCGCTGAAGAACGCGCTGCCTTACATCGCCGGCGCCAGCATCGCGCCGCGCGACGAATCCGGGGATGCTCATCAATTCACCCAGGCGCTGGCACGCCATGCTGCCGAGCATGGTGTGGAGTTTCGCTATGGCACTTCAGTGCGCGCCATACAAGGCGGGCGAGGTGGCTCAGTCCGTGTAGAAGGCGTGCTCTGCTCGCAAGCGGAAGGCGGGGTTGCGCGCGAGACCATGGCCACCGCCGATGCCTATGTGGTTGCGCTGGGCAGCTACAGTCCGTTGCTGCTCCGCCCGCTGGGCATACACCTCAATCTGTACCCGGCCAAGGGTTATTCCGCGACTTTGCCGGTGGAGCGCCCGGAACTGGCCTATTCAGTCAGCCTCACCGACGATGAGCACAAGCTGGTGTTTTCGCGGCTGGGACAGCGATTGCGCATCGCTGGCACCGCCGAATTCACCGGCTATGACACTTCGCTCAACCCGGTGCGCTGCCAGGCCCTGGTCAAACGCCTGCTGCAGCTGTTTCCGGGCATCGCCGATCCCGCCAAGGCACTGTTCTGGGCGGGTCTGCGGCCGGCCACGCCGTCGAATCTTCCCTATATCGGCAAGACCCGCTACAGCAACCTGTTCCTGAATACCGGGCACGGCACGCTGGGATGGACGCACAGCTGCGGTTCCGGGCGCGCGCTTGCCGACATCATCAGCGGCAATGTGCCCGAGGTCGATTTCGCATTCACCGGGGTCTGATTCAGTCGGGCGGCTTCGCCGTTTCCGAGCGCCTGCCCAGGCGCCAGTTGCCGCGCGCGGAATAGGCTCCACCTACCTGCATGGCCGCCACCAGCCAGAACAGCGGGGCGACACCTATCAGTGATCCGAGCGCGCCGGCCAGTATCGGCATGGTTACCTGCAGGCCCATCGATGCGGAAGTGCGAAGGCCCAGCACCTCGGCGATGCGATTGGGTGGCGAGGCTTCGTACAGCAGGGTATTCATCATGGGATTGGCCAGTCCGTGACCCAGGCCCATGACGAAGGCGGAAAACAGCAGCAGCGACATCAGGCCGGACAGTCCGAAAGCCAGGTTGGCCACGCCATTGACCAGCAGCGATACCAGCAGCACCTGCCAGGCGGTGTAACGACGCGAGACCGGCCGGGCGAGCAGGCGCACGACGAAGGTGGCGCTGGAAAAACAGGCGATGATGACGCCGATCTGCGATGCGGACAGCTTCAGGCTGGCCCCGTATAGCGGTGTCATGAACAGGAATACGTCCCAGGACGTGGCGAACATGACGCTCACGAGATAGACCCGCTTCAGTTTGGGATTGCGCAGCAGTTCGATGACGCTGCCGGTTGCGGCGGCCTTTGCTGACGGGGTCTTGCCCTGCAGCCTGGGCAGCTTGCGCCTGAAGTACAGCAGGGACAGCACGGGTATGGCGCTGAGAAAGGCAAAAGCCCAGCGAAAGCCGACGTGGTCTATCAGGAAGCCGGTCAAGGCTGGAGAAATGGCCTGGGACGCCGCGATCCAGGTGGCCAGGATGGCAAAATTGGCCGACCTGTCCTGCGGCGTGCTCAGCCGGCCGACGATCTGCTGGTTGACGATGTGCAGAGTGATAAAGGAGCCGCCGGTGAGCAGGCCGGCGATGGCCAGGGTGTAGTAATTGGGAAAGAATGCCAGCAGCAAGGGACTTCCCGCCAGCAGGGCGGGACAGATCATCATGGGTATGCGCGAGCCATTGCGATCGATGTAACGGCCCATGAAGATGGATCCTATTGCCGGGAGAATGGCGAACAGTGCGGTGATGAATCCAACCAGGGCAGAGGATGCTCCCAGCTGGATGGTGTCCAGGGCCACGGCCAGGCGCATCCCGGAGAAAGCCATGTGGTTGAACGCATTGAAAACAATGCTGGCCAGAAGCGGGGTCATTGAAACTGCCATTCCATTGCGACCCGCAATTCTGCACCCTTACTGCCGTAGCAGGAAAGCGCAAACCGGGGCTGGGCTCGCCCCGGTCTGGGTAAGGAACGGCAGGGTCAGGCTGTGCCGCGCAATGCCTGCAGAGCAGCGATGCGCTTTTCTATGGGCGGG
>CAXNIK010000265.1:0-5290 GCA_964202115.1 Burkholderiales bacterium | reverse complement strand
TGACAACCGGACAGATGTCGTGCTACAGAACCGGACAGATCACGTACTCGCAACATAATAAATACAGAACTTGATGTATTCATGATTGACGCGTAACATGTATCCATCGGAAGACAAAATTCGGCCCCGCGCCGTGTGGTGATTCAGTTCACCCTATATCTTCCGACCCCATTCCAACACCCGCCCGATTCTCAAGATTGAGCGGGTGTTTTTCATTGAAGACCACGCCGGCCTGCGCCGGTTTCCCACGCCCCTTTGGTGCCAGGAGGTCAAGATCGATTACTTCGGCAATTTGCGGCCACATCGCAGTCAGGAATCGCTCCTCGCCGCGCTCATAAAAGCGCTGCAGCGCCCACAAAAAGTAATCACAGGCTTGCAAGCCAGCACTCTTCCATGGATAGGTGCTGCTCACGGTCTTGCCCGAATGGGGCGCGAGACCAAAATCGCGCTCGAATTCACCTTCCACCTCGGTTAGCGCTGCTTCGAGAATTTTGGTTCGCGGCTTGCTTCCACGCACAGCGAATGTGATGTCGCGATGCATCCCGAATCGCCCGACACGCCCGAACAGTGCACGCATCATGGTGTCGTAGAGTTCGTGACCGTCCGGTTTGTAACGATAGCCGGGTTCGTCCATCTCGCGCTCCCTGACACCTGCGAGCAACGCGCGCTTGTCCTTGACCACTGCGGAGAAGCGTACGCCGTGCTTGCGCAGCACACGGAAGACCTGCAGGCGGACCTCAGGCAAATCGTCTTTTGCATGGAAAAATAGCGCGGTCTTTTCCCGCGCGGGGTCCATTGAGGGCACGCCTTTGAGCAAGGGGTCAGCCAGCAGTTCAGCGCGCAGTTGATCTAGATCCCGGGCCAGCGACTCCAGATCGTCCACCTCCAGGCGCCCAACGACAAAAAAGCGTGAAACGCTTTCCTCGCCAAGCAAGACCTTCCTGCGGCGGCCGAAAAGGGTTGTGTCGCCTGCTTCGTCGACAAAGTAGTACAGTGGTTTTGCAGGCGTCGGCATTAGCAGTCTGGTTTACGCCAGGGGCCGAAGACGATCTGTTTCATGTGTACGATTTTCTGCGGGTAAGGGCTCTTGCGGTGGCACATAGCCTTGCTCATAGCTCGCCACATCATCCGGGATGCTCACCCAGGGCTGCTTTGACCGTGTCCAGATGTGCCGGTCCACCCGGAACCAGTCCTGCTCGTCCAGAGTTCCCGCGGCGACGGTGCGCATGCCCGGCCTGATTTCGGCCACATGCGAGACGGTGGTCCCGCACTTGGGACAGAAGCTCATCCTCAGCCAGCGACTGCTTTCATCGGAGCGATGCTCGCATTCGGCCAGTTCTCCCTGGATGATCTCGACGTTCTGCTCGGGGAAGGTTGCCAGCACGGCGAAGGCGCTGGCCAGGCGCCGCTGGCAAAACCGGCAGTGGCACACGGTGATGAAGGCTGGGCTGCCCAGCACGCGATAGCGGACCGATCCGCATGCGCAGGCGCCGTAATGGACTTCAGACATAGCCGTCTCCGGATGCACGAAACATGTGTGAGTGAAACCTGATCAATCGTGATGGAAGGTCTTGTTGACGATCACCCACTGCCCGTCGATCCTGGCCACGCTCAGGTAGTCGGTGAAGCGCAGGCCACGGTAGAGGTCGGCCACCTTGACCGTGCCCACCTGGCCGGTGACATCGGTCGCCACGATGCGCATGTCGAAGGCCTCGCCAGCCTCGGCAGGAATGGGGCGGCTTTCCACCGCCTTCAGCCAATCATCAAGCGGCACGCGCGCGAACGTCCCCTTGTAATGCCCATAGAGGCAGGCCGTGGGATGAAAGGCCTTGCGAAGGCGGGCGAGGTCGCGGTGGTACATGCCCTGGAAGTAGTCCTCGATGGTGGCGCTGATGGACTGGAGGGCTGAGGGGTCTTGCATGGGTGCTCCTTTTAGCGCTCAGTATTTTTGCCTAGTTTCCCGCCAGCCTCTTGAGGATGGATTTGGCCAAATGCTCGTTGATCTCGTTGTGACGCGGCACCGGTTGGGATTGCCGCGTGCCGGGATTGACGTACCAGTCATGACGCGCGCCGTGGCGAACAAGGACACAACCCATGCTCTCCAGCCTCTTGATCAGATCGCGTCTTTTCATCAGGCGACCAGAAGTTCTTCGACCTTTCGGATGTAAGGAACTTCGCGCGATTTGATGTCCTTCAGGATGTCCTTCAGGTTTTCAATCAGCTCACTCTTGGTTCGGCCTTGCGTATGGTAGTCGGGGTACTCATTGAGAAACCCGATATAAAATTTTCCATCTCGCCAAAAAGTGTACTGAACTGTTTTCATGAGGAGGTCTCCACAGAACACCGTCAAATTCAGGTTTGAAGTATAGCTTTAAAGATCTTGATTGACGGATCAGGCTCCCGCCGGAAACACTTTGCTCCACGCCAGCAGCAAAACCGCCGCGCTGGCGAACCAGGCCAGGGTGGCCAGCACCAGGGTGGATGGCAGGCTCATGCGCACGCACAGCCAGTAGACCGTCAGCAGATAGACCGCGTAGGGGATGATCGACCACAGGCCGAACAGCGCCGTGTTCCGCAGATCAGTCGTGGATCGCTCGGTGCCGACGATGTAGTGGGCGATGAGCGCGAAGGTGGGAAACAGCGGCACCAGTCCGGCAATGTAGTAGTTCCTGGTCTTGGACAGCAGCGCAATGATGAGCACCACCGCTGCGCCGAGGAGGCACTTGAGGAATAGGGGGATCAACGTGGCGCCTGCACTAATCTTCGTCCGCCTTGATGTTCGCTTCCTTGATCACCCGTGCATACTTCCGTATCTCTGACGCGAAATAGGCCCCCAGCGTTTCCGGCGTACCCGGGTTGATATCCACGCCCAGGCTGGTGAACTTGGCCTTGAGGTCGGGCATGGAGATACCCTTGACGATGGCTTCGTTGAGCCGGGCGATGATGGGCCTGGGCACGGCGGCCGCTGCGACGATGGCGTTCCACTGGCCCATCTCGTAGCCGGGCACGGTGTCGGCAATGGCCGGCACGTCGGGCATCTGCGACGTGCGCTGCGCACTGGCGATGCCCAGCGCCTTGAGCTTGCCGCTCTTGATGAAGGCCACCACCGACGACGGACCGGGAAAGGACAGTTGCACCACGCCGGTGATGGTGTCGGTGTTGCCCTGGGCCGTCGCCTTGTAGGGGACCTGTACGAGCTTGATCCCGGCCATGACGTTGAGCAATTCACCGGCCAGGTGCGCGGGCGAACCCGGCCCGGCCGAGGCGTAGTTGATGGTGCCGGGCTTGGCCTTGGCCAGCGCAATAAGCTCCTTCATGTTCGCAGCGGGCAGCCCCGGCCAGGCCACCAGCATCAGCGGCGTTGAGCCTATCATTCCCACAGGCGCGAAATCCCGCAGTGGATCGAAGGGCAGCTTATGCAGCGTGGCGTTGATCGACATGACCGAGCCTGCCAGCAGGATGGTGTAGCCGTCCGCATTGCCGCGGGTGATCATGAGCGAAGCGGGAATCTGCCGGCCGCCGGGCTGGTTCTCCACGACCACGGCCTGACCCAGGTTACGGCCCATGCCCTCGGCGGCTATCCGGGCCACGATGTCGGCATTGCCGCCGGCCGCCGTGGGCGCAACCAGGCGCACCGGCTTGGCGGGGAAGGCCTGTGCGCTGGCTGGCGGACTGGCGGCAATGCAGGCAGCGAGGAAAATGGCGCTGGCGCCGGTACGTACCAGAATGCGATGGACTGCTGTGCTGCAGTTTACTTTGTCCATGGGACCTCCCGGGTGATGTGGTGCTTCTGCCTCGGTGATGGTGGGGCTCAAGGCTTGTTGGCTTTGTCGCTTCCGGATTGGGCCAGTATCGCTTCCGGACAACATCTGCAGAGTTTGACTTGACCGTGGAGTGACCGTCGGCGATAGTGATCAGCGATATCTGCCGGCCTCAGTCGTCTTCGGCCTTGATGCCGCGCTCGCGAATGAGCTTGTTCCACTTCCTGATCTCGGAATCGAAATAGGCACCCAGGGCCTCGGGAGTGCTCGGTTCGACGTCCAGACCGGAGCCGATCAGCCTCGCCTTGACGTCGGGCAGATTGATGCCGCGGGTCAGCGCTTCATTGAGGCGATTGATGATCGGGCGCGGCACGCCGGCCGTGGTAATGACGCTGTTCCAGATGTTCATCTCATAGCCGGGCAGGGTCTCGGCGATGGTCGCCACGTCCGGCATCTGCGGCGAACGCTTGCTGCTGGAGATGCCCAGAGCCTTCAACCTGCCGCTTTTCAGGAAAGGCAGCACTGAAGACGCCGCCGGAAAGGACAACTGCACCCGCCCCGCGATGGTGTCGGTGTTGCCCTGCGCTGTCGCCTTGTATGACACGTGCACGAGCTTGATGCCCGCCATGCTGTTGAGCAGTTCGCCGCCGAGGTGCGCGGGCGAACCCGGACCGGCCGATGCGTAGTGGATGCTGTCGGGTTTGGCTTTGGCCAGAGCGACCAGCCCGCTGATGTTGTTGGCTTCCAGCCCCGGCCAGGCCACCAGCAGCGGCGGCGTCGATCCGATCATCCCCACCGGGGCGAAATCGCGCAGCGGATCGAAAGGCAGCTTGTAGAGCGTGGCGTTCACCGACATCACAGAGCCGGCCTGCAGCAGGGTGTAACCGTCGGGATTCGACTTGCTGACCATCAGAGAGGCGGGGATGTGCCGCCCGCCAGGCAGATTCTCGACCACCACCGGCTGGCCCAGGCCCCTACCCATGCCTTCGGCGGCGAGTCGGGCAACGATGTCGGCATTTCCGCCGGGCGAGGTGGGTACCACCATGCGCACCGGCTTGGAAGGGAAGGCCTGTGCGCCGGCTGGCGGACTGGCGGCAATGCAGGCAGCGAGGACGATGGCGCCGGCGCTGGCGAGTGTCAGATTGCGATGCGTGCTGCTGGGTATTGCGTCCATGGGACCTCCCGGGTGGTGTGCTGCTCCTGCCTCGATGATGACGGGGCGTGCCCGCAACTAAAAGTGTCAGATTCGTACTAAGAATACTTCAAACCGCCCGCAGCACCAGTCTCGGCTTCTGCCCAGCACGCTCTGCCAGTCGGTTTTCAAGCCAGAACTTGGCTTCCCCGTCGGCGCTGTACGCATGCACATGCATGCGAGGTACTTAGCCCATCTTTAACACGATTTACCCCAAAACCCCTGGTAGTTGAAGGTAAGTACCGGATTCTATTGAACGTGGTTCGGAAAAGCGTTTTGTAGTGCCATAATATTTTTCGTTGCTGCTGGTGCACCCAGCATTGCGTCCTATGCTCTG
>CAXNIK010000264.1:0-5292 GCA_964202115.1 Burkholderiales bacterium | reverse complement strand
AAAGGCCCCGCCGCCATCATCGTCACCCATGACCGCTGGTTCCTCGATCGCACGGCCACGCGCATCATCGAGCTGGACCGCGGCATGCTGCGCTCCTATCCGGGCAACTACTCCACCTACGAGCGCACCAAAGGCGACCAGCTCTCCTCGGAGAACGTCGCCAATCGTCGCTTCGACAAATTCTGGGCGCAGGAAGAGGTGTGGATAAGGAAGGGCATTCAGGCGCGGCGCACGCGCAACGAGGGCCGGGTGCGCAGGCTGGAGGCGCTGCGCGTGGAACGCTCCGCTCGGCGCGAGCGCATGGGCAATGTGAAGCTGGCCATAGACACGGGGGAGCGCTCGGGCAAGCTGGTGGCGGAGCTGACCGACGTCAACAAGCGTTTTGGCGACAAGCACGTGGTGAGTGACGTGTCGCTGCGCATCATCCGCGGCGACCGCATCGGCTTCATTGGTGCCAACGGCGTGGGCAAGTCCACACTGCTCAAGCTCATCCTGGGCACCCTGGAGCCGGACTCGGGCAAGGTCAGGCTGGGCACCAACGTGAACGTCGCCTACTTTGACCAGTTGCGCGAACAGCTGGACGTAGAGAAGACGGTCTCGGAGACGGTGAGTCCGGGTTCGGACTGGGTGGAGGTCGCCGGCGGCAAGAAGCACATCATCAGCTACCTGGGAGATTTCCTGTTCTCGCCGCAGCGCGTGGATGCGCCGGTGAAGATGCTCTCCGGTGGCGAGCGCAACCGCCTGCTGCTGGCGCGCCTGTTCGCGCGACCGGCCAATGTGCTGGTGCTGGATGAGCCCACCAATGACCTGGACATCGAATCACTCGAATTGCTGGAGCAGACGCTGCAGGACTATCCGGGCACGCTGCTTTTGGTGAGCCACGACCGCACCTTCCTCGACAACGTCATCACGCAGACGATCGCGGCCGAAGGCGATGGCAAATGGAAGGAATACGCCGGCGGCTACTCCGACTGGCTGCGCCAGAGGACCGGACAAGGAGCGGACTCCACATCGGGCACGGCAAAAGGAAACGGAGACTCTGCAACGGCTGCGGCCGCGGTGCCGCCCCCGGCCAGGCGCGTGAAGCTCTCCTTCAAGGAACAGCGCGAACTCGACGCCCTGCCCGGCGAACTCCAGGCGCTTGAAGGCGAGCAGAAAGACCTCTCCGCCCGCATGAGCACCGCCGACTACTACAAGCAGGGCGGCGAAGTCATGCGCAAGGACCAGAAGCGCGCCGACGAGATCGATGCGCTGCTGATGAAGAAACTGGAGCGGTGGGAGGCGTTGGAGGCGAAGGTAAAGGGCACCGACTGAGTCAGCTGCGCCCCGGCTCTAATCCTTCAATGTCGAAAACGCCGAGATGTGCTTGAGACTGGTCTTCACCACCACCACCGCCACGGTGTCCGCGGCCAGCGCCTCGCGCAGCACCGGCTCGATCTTTTCTGGCGTATCCACCAGCCAGGCCTTGGCACCGAAGGCCTTGGCGTAGGCGACAAAATCCGGATTGGACAGGCCTGTGGCTTTCACCCGCCCGGGAAAGTGCTTCTCCTGGTGCTGACGTATGGTGGCGAAGCAGCTGTTGTCCGAGATGATGATGAGCGGCCTGGCGCCGAACTGGCGGGCGGTGGCGATTTCATTGCCGGTCATGAGCGCGCCGCCATCGCCGACGAAGCCGACGACTTTCCGGTTCGGATAACGCATGGCCGCGGCCACCGCCGCTGGCACGCCTATGCCCATGGCCCCGGCCACGGCGGCGATGAGGGTCTGGCGCCCGCCAAAGTAGAAGTAGCGATGGATCCAGCCGGAGAAGTTGCCCGCGTCCTGTGTGAGGATGGCGTCTTCGGGCAGGAGCCTGTTGAGCTCATCGATAACGGCGCCAAATACCAGTCCGTCTTTGGCACTGACCGGACCTTTCCACTGCATGAGGTCTTTGGCATAGCCACAGGCCTGGGGCAGCCATTCGGCGCGTGCCACATTGGACTCGGGCTTGGGCGCATGGGCAGCGAGAGCTGAGAGGAAGGCGCCAGGGTCGGCGGCGATGGCGAGATCGGCCTGGTAAAGCTTGTTCAGTGCGTCACTGGCCGGATGCACATGGATCAGCGGCTGCTCGGGCTTGGGCGCCTTGGGCAACTGGTAGCCCTGGGTGGTGACATCACCGAGGCGCGTGCCCACCGCGAGAATGAGATCGGCGGGACTGAGCGTGTCCAGGTGTGCAGCCGGAATGTTGTAGCCCAGGTGGCCGGCGTAATTCGGATGACGGTTGGGAAAGAGGTGCTGCTGCTTCCAGCCCGCGGCCACCGGTATGCCCCAGGCTTCGCTCACTTTCACCGCCAGGTTCACGTCGGACTGCCTGAGCGAGCTGCCCAGGATCATCAGCGGACGTCGGGCGGCGCTCAGCATTTTCGCGGCGCGCGCGAGGTCGGCCTCAGCCGGCGCGGCAGCGGTGTCGCGAGGCAGCGGCTTGCAGGCGGAGCCGGTAACAGGATCGAGGAGCATGTCCTCGGGCAGCACCACCAGCACGGGGCCGGGCACGCCGGACTCGGCCAGGGCGAAGGCTTGGGCGCACACGCGGGCGAGGTCCTCGCCCTTGTTCACTTCCCACACCCCTTTGCACAGGCCGCCCAGGCTCTTGTCGTAATCGACTTCCTGGAAGGCGCCGCGGCCGCGGTCCTTGCGCTCCACCTGGCCGATGAAGAGCACGAAGGGGGTGGCATCCTGATTAGCCACATGCAGCGCTATGGAGGCATTGGTGGCGCCCGGCCCACGGCTGACGAAGGCCACGCCGGCGCGGCGCGTGAGCTTGGCATCGGCCACGGCCATGAAGCCCGCACCGCCTTCATGACGGCAGCTGATCACCTCGACTGCCGGTTCGTCATGCAGGGCATCTAGCACGGCGAGAAAGCTTTCTCCGGGCACGCAGAACACACGGTCGACGCCGTGAAGCTTGAGGGTGCCCACCAGGGCCTGGGCTGCATTCATTGTTTTCTCCGTGTGCATTTTGACGTGGGGCGTACGTATTGTAGGACCAAGGCCCGGGCGGACTGCGGGCTTGTATCTTCCAGCGCGCCAGGTCGGCGCTGCTGCCGGGTGTGCAGCAGATGGTGAAGCTTATGGGTAAGGAGAACTGCTACGGAAGATGCGTATCCCCTCCCGGGCGCTCAGCCGGCATCGAGCGTTGCCGCCAGCTTCTTCCCCCATGCCTCCTGCGATATCACCGAGGGGTTGTCGCGGATCATCGCCTTGGTTTTTTCAATAATGGTTTCGGCCGGTTCGGTCAGATCCAGATCCTTGCCAAAGGGCTGGGCCACGTACCAGGGCGTGTGCGTATACAACTCGATGCGATTGCCTTCGGGATCGAGGAAGTACACGCTCCAGGCGTTGCCGTGGTTGCGTGTATTGAGAATGTTGGCCTTCTCGGCGACCAGCGACGCGTAAAAAGTGCGCAGGTCCTCCAGCGTGTCGACGTGGAAGGAGATCTGGCTGATGGTGGTGACATGGGTGTCGTCATTGCGGCCCGACACCATCACGATCTGATGATGCTCCTCGGGGGAGCGGCTCATGAAGACGATCTCGCCGCCGCGGGAATAGTTGCCGCGATCGGTTACCACCAGCCCGATCACGCGGCTGTAGAAAGCGATCATGCCATCCAGATCACGCACGTAGAAACCGAAATGGCGCAACTGGGCATTGGGTGGTCTGGACATGGTTTGTGCTCCCTGGTTTTTAAGACAAGCGTGTGAAGCCTGCTAGAAGCCCAATTGCTGCCGGACGAAGGCCAGGGGTTTTCTGAACAGGTAGTAGGCCAGCGACACCTCTTCAGCGTAGAGCTTGGCCGTTCCGCGCAGGCCTATGCGCGGGAAGCCGTGGCCTTCCAGGAGCTCGGCCTGAACCACATAGGCTAGCGTACCGTCGGGCTGGGGCAGCGCTTCATAACTGGAGCGGGTGACCCTGGCCTTGAGCGGATTGAGAGGGTCGATGTTGAGGAACACCTTTACCTCGGCACCCGGCTCCAGGTCCACGGCGTCATCGGGCGAGACGTAGACAGTGACCTTGATCAGCGAGGGATCGGCAATGATCATGATGCGCTCGCCGGGCTGGATCGGTTTGCCGGTGAACTCGTCGGCATTGGAGAACACCGCCAGGCCGCCCTGGGGTGCGTTGATGGTCAGGCGGTTGAGCAACTCCGAGGTATAGGTGACTTCGGCGCTCTTCTCGCGCACGCGTGCCACCAGCACCTGCAGTTCGGCGCGGCTGCCCTCATCACCAAACGCCTTGTTGATGGCGCGCTGGGAATCGGCCCTGGCGATCTCCAGCGACTTCTGCGCCACGGTCAGGCGATTGCGCAGCGACGTGTCATCAAGCACCGCGAGAACTTCTCCCGATCTCACAGTCTGGTTGGGCTTGATGACGATTTCCCTGATGACGCCTTCCACCGGCGAGGTGACGGGTACCGGGTTCTGCGGCGAGATCTCGGCCGGCGCCAGGGCGTTGAGTTGCACCGGAATGAAGCCCAGCGCGACCACGACCAGCACGATCCCGGCCAGAATAACCTTCCCTCTGCGTCCCAGGAGATTTCGCCAGAAGTGCCGGCGCTCGCTGCGCCAGGCCCACAGTACGTAGGACGTGGCCCGGGTCAGCCATTCTGCAATGGCGATGTCCCCTTCGACGAAAGCTTCTGCCCGGGAATACAGCATCCCGCCGCGGACAAATCCATCCGGCCCCTTCAGATCGCAGACCAGCAGGAACTCCGAACACCACTCACTGCCTTCGCTGACGATGGCCTCGGGCAGTTCCGAGAGTTTCACTGCCCGCACACTGCTTTCATCCTGCGGGAAGCTCTTGATGGCGCGGCCCAGCCACTGCACGTAGGGGCTGTCCAGGGTGACATCGGCCAGTCCGGAGGCGGCGGTAATGATGGGAAAGTTGAACAGGTCGTACTTCCAGATGACCGCCTGGTCGAACTTGAGCACCGCGAAGGATTCATTGACGGCGGTAAACGCCGCTTCGCGCGCATTGAGCGCGGTCTGCAACTGCGCCTGGAACTGCAGCAGTGCGACGGGAATATTGCTACGGTCGTCCATGTAGTTGCTTTATTTCTTCCCGACCGGGGCCGGGCGACCGGAAAAGATGGCGGTGCCAACCATCCCGGGAAGCAGCCCCTGGGTTGGGCCGTCAAACTGGCCCTCGACCTCCAGTTGCTGGCTGACGCCTTCGACGCGGGAATTGATCTTGGCCACGCGCGCGCGGAAAATCTGGCCGCTGTCCATCTTGATCTGGAAAGGCGCGCCCTGC
>CAXNIK010000263.1:0-5297 GCA_964202115.1 Burkholderiales bacterium | reverse complement strand
AGACTCTACCTGCTTTTGCAATTACGCGAGACAAACAGTGTTCCTGCCTAGTCTGTAGATAACGGGGCCTAAACGGTGGGTACGGGGTGGGTGGTGTCTTGATCTGGAGAAATGCGGAATCGTTCGTCTGGAATACAGTGAAGTCGGCGCGACGGGACTCCTGAACCTACAGCGGGGGTGGCCCCGTGGGTGGGGTGCTGACTGGCGGGATTTGGCTTTGGGGGGTGGGAGCTGCGCCGAATTGAATCGGGTGGTGGCTAGGCCAGTGTGGGGATGGGGTGCTTGGTTCTCTCGCGGATTCCTTGGGATGCTAGAACTCGCGGGATTGAGCTTTAGGGTTGCTTGGCGCTAAGAGAAGCAGCCCACACACGAGAGGCAATCAGGCATTACCACGCGTCAAAGGAGTCTTTGAGCACGGTTTTCGTTGGGGGTAATATTGGGGGTTGACTGATAAATAATTATATTTATTGTTTATTATTAGTAACTTACAGCACTTTCTGGCGGAGAGAGTGGGATTCGAACCCACGATACGTTTGCACGTATGCCGGTTTTCGAGACCGGTACCTTCAACCACTCGGTCATCTCTCCGTGCGGGCAATTTTACCATCGCGCACTGCCGTATCCCTTACGCAGCCGGCCGGATGATCTCCATTCCACCCATATAGGACCGCAGCACCGCCGGCACATCCACGCCGCCATCGGCGCGCTGGTAGTTCTCCAGTATCGCCACCAGAGTGCGGCCCACGGCCAGTGCAGAGCCGTTCAGCGTATGCACCAGCTCAGGCCGGCCCTTGTCATTGCGAAAGCGCGCCTGCATGCGCCGCGCCTGGAAGGCCTCGAAATTGGAGCAGGAGGAGATCTCCCGATAGGCGCTCTGCCCCGGCAGCCAGACTTCCAGGTCGTAGGTCTTGGCCGAGGAGAAGCCCATGTCGCCGGTGCATAACAGCATGGTGCGATAGGGCAGGTCCAGGCGTTCGAGAATGATCTCGGCATGGCGCGTGAGTTCCTCGTGCAATTCATGGGAGCGCGCGGGGTGGACGATCTGCACCAGTTCCACCTTGTCGAACTGGTGCTGGCGGATCATGCCGCGCGTGTCCTTGCCGTAGGAGCCGGCCTCGCTGCGAAAGCATGGCGAGTGGCAGACGAACTTCAGCGGCAGCTTTTCCAGCGCCACGATCTCGTCGCGCACGATGTTGGTGACCGGGACTTCGGCGGTAGGGATGAGATAAAACTTTTCGCCATCGCTGCGCGGAATGGGAAAGAGGTCTTCCTCGAACTTGGGCAGTTGCCCCGTTCCACGCATGCTGGCCGCGTTGACCAGATAAGGCACATAGACTTCGGTATAGCCATGCTCGCCGGTATGCACGTCCAGCATGAACTGGGTCAGCGCCCGGTGCAGCCTGGCCAACGCGCCCTTCATCAGCGTGAAGCGCGCACCGGCGATCTTGCCGGCGGTCTCGAAATCCAGCAGTCCCAGCGCGGTGCCGATGTCCACATGGTCGCGCACGGGGAAGTCAAAGCTGCGCGGTGAACCCACGCGCCGCACTTCCTGGTTGTCGTCGGCGGACTTGCCGGCCGGGACGCTGGCATGCGGCACATTGGGCACCACCAGCAGCTTGTCCTGCAGTTGTGCCTGGATGGCCGCCAGGCGCTTTTCCAGATCGGCCAGCTCGGTGTTGGCGCTGTTGGATTCGGCCATGAGCGGCGCGATGTCCTCGCCCTTGGCCTTGGCCTGGCCTATGCGCTTGGAAAACTGGTTGCGCGCGGCCTGCAGTTCCTCGGTGCGCATCTGCACTGTGCGCCGCTCCTGTTCCAGTGCCTGGAAGCCAGGCACGTCCAGCGCGTAGCCGCGTGCAGACAGCTGCGCCGCCACGACTTCGATATCGCGCCTCAATAATTGCGGATCAAGCATATCGCTTCACTATTATTATCTATTTTTAAATTAAGTGGATTACAGATATGGCTGAACAAGGTAATTGTGATCAGCCTATCTCTCGTTTTTCCGGCCCTTGCCACCCCTGCCACTCTGGCGATCCATACTGCGCAGATGTTCCAGCTTCTCGGCGATCTTCGCTTCGAGCCCGCGGTCGGTGGGCCGGTACCAGCTCACCTCGCCCATGCCGTCCGGAAAGTAGTTCTCGCCCGCGGCGTAGGCATCGGCCTCATCGTGGGCGTAGCGGTAGTTCTTGCCATGCCCCAGGTCTTTCATCAATCGCGTGGGGGCATTGCGCAGATGCATGGGAACGGGCCGCGATTCGTCATTCGAGATGAAACCGCGCGCGGCATTATATGCGACATACACCGCGTTCGATTTGGCCGCGCAGGCAAGATAGATCACGGCCTCGGCCAGTGCCAGCTCCCCTTCCGGGCTGCCCAGGCGCTCGTAGGTCTCGCAGGCATCCAGGGCGATGCGCAGGGCTCGCGGATCGGCCAGCCCGATGTCTTCGGAGGCCATGCGCACGATGCGGCGGCCCAGGTACAGGGCATCGGCGCCGCCGTCCAGCATGCGCACCAGCCAGTACAGCGCCGCATCGGGGTTGGAGCCGCGCACCGATTTGTGCAAGGCCGAGATCTGATCGTAGAAGGCATCACCGCCCTTGTCGAAGCGGCGCAGGTTGCGCGCCACGGCGTTCTGCACGAAATCGCCCGAGACTTCCTTCAAGCCGGCGCTGCCGGCGGCGGTCTGCATGATCTCCAGCAGATTGAGCAGCCTCCTCGCGTCGCCATCGGCCAGGCCAACCAGTCGGGCACGCGCATCGGCATCGAATGCCAGACCGGACAGGGCCGTGCTCACGGTGCGATCGAACAATGCGCCCAGCTCCTCTTCGTTGAGGCTGTGCAGCACATAGACCGCGGCCCGGGAGAGCAAGGCGCCATTGACCTCGAATGACGGGTTCTCGGTGGTTGCACCGATGAAAGTGAAGAGGCCCTGCTCCACGAAAGGCAGAAAGGCGTCCTGCTGTGCCTTGTTGAAGCGGTGCACTTCGTCGACGAAGAGGATGGTGCGGCGACCGGAGGAAGCCAGCACGGCCTTGGCCCGCTCCACCGCTTCCTTGATGTCCTTGACGCCTGACAGGACGGCCGAGAGCGCGATGAACTCGGCATCGAAGGACTTGGCCATGAGCCGGGCCAGTGTGGTCTTGCCCACGCCCGGCGGCCCCCACAGGATCATGGAATGCGGCTTGCCGGATTCGAAGGCCAGGCGCAGTGGCTTGCCCGGCGCGAGCAGATGGGACTGCCCTACGACCTCACCCAGGATCTGCGGCCGCAAGGCCTCGGCCAGCGGGGCGACAGGCTTGTTTTCGCCGACAAGGTTGTTTCCGCCAAAGAGGTCTGCCATGGGCGCCGCTTAATGCCGCGCCACGCGCGGCTTCATTTGACGCCGTCGCCTATGACGTCCGCGCCCTTGGGAGGGGTGAAGCGAAACTGGCCGGGATCGATCCTGGCGTTGCGCTGGAAGGAGGTGAAGCGCAGCAGCGTGGTCTGGCCAAAACTGTCGTGCAGTTCCAGCACCTGCAGGCCGGAGAAGCCGAAACCCAGGCGTATCTTGTCGAAATTGGACTCGGTGTCCCTGGGTGTTGCTTCCACCCATTCCAGCCCGTCTTTCGCGCCCTGCTCGGTCAGCCTGAATGCGTTCACCACCTCGTTGTTGCCTGCGAGCAGCGCAGCCGGCGTGTGGCCCAGCGCCTGATCGAGTTTGCGCACCGTGACCTGGCTGAGATCCTCGTCGTAGATCCACAGCCGCTGGCCGTCACCGACGATCACCTGGGGATAGGGCTTGGCATAGGTCCAGCGGAACTTGCCCGGACGCTGGAACAGAAACGTCCCCTTTGATTCCTGGACCAGCTTGCGGTTGCGGTCGTAGACTTTCTGCTCGAATTCCGCGCGGGCCGACTGCGTGGCACCGAGAAATTCGGCGAACTTCTCCAGGCCTGTGGCGTGGGCTGCAGGCACCGAGAAAACCATCACCAGCACTGCCATGAGGCATAAGAAAAAACGATACATGTCTGCCCGGTCTATTCTGCTTTGGCCGGCACGAGCACGTCGCGATTGCCGTTGGACTGCATGGACGAGACCATGCCGGCCTGCTCCATCTGCTCGATGAGCCGGGCGGCGCGGTTGTAGCCTATGCGCAGGTGGCGCTGCACCAGCGAGATGGACGCGCGGCGCGTACTGAGCACGATTTCCACCGCCTGGTCGTAGAGCGGATCGTTCTCGCTGCCCTGCTCGCCTGCCAGGCCACCATCGAATGAGCCGCCACCACCTTCGGAGGGGCCATCGAGCAGGCCGTCGACGTATTCGGGCTCACCCAGTGCCTTGAGGTAGTCCACCACCTTGTGCACCTCGTCATCGGCCACGAAGGCGCCGTGCACGCGTTGCGGCAGGCCGGTGCCCGGGGGCAGGTACAGCATGTCGCCCTGGCCCAGCAGGGCTTCGGCGCCCATCTGGTCGAGAATGGTCCGGGAATCAACCTTGCTCGACACCTGGAAGGCGATGCGCGTGGGAATGTTCGCCTTGATGAGGCCGGTGATCACATCCACCGATGGCCGCTGCGTGGCGAGAATGAGGTGTATGCCGGCGGCGCGGGCCTTCTGCGCCAGCCGGGCAATGAGTTCTTCGACCTTCTTGCCCGTCACCATCATCAGGTCGGCCAGCTCGTCGATGATGACCACGATGTGCGGCAGTTTTTCCAGCGGCAGCGGCTCTGCCTCTTCCAGCGTGTTGGGGTCCTGCAGCGGCGTGCCGGATTTTTCCGCTTCGGCGATCTTGCTGTTGTAGCCGGACAGATTGCGCACGCCCACCCAGGACATGAGCTTGTAGCGCCGCTCCATCTCGCCCACGCACCACATCAGCGCGTTGGAGGCCTGCTTCATGTCTACCACCACCGGCGCCAGCAGGTGCGGTATGCCCTGGTAGATCGACAGCTCCAGCATCTTGGGATCAACCATGATCATGCGCACTTCGCGCGGCTCGGCCTTGTACAGCAGCGACAGGATCATGGCGTTGATCGCCACCGACTTGCCCGAGCCGGTGGTGCCAGCTACCAGAAGATGCGGCATCCGGGCAAGATCGGCCACGACAGGATGACCGCCGATGTCCTTGCCCAGCACCAGGGTGAGTGGCGAGCCCTGCTGGTGATAGGCCTGCGAGGACAGTATCTCCGACAGGCGCACGATCTGGCGGTGCGGATTGGGAATCTCCAGGCCCATGCAGGATTTGCCGGGGATGGTCTCCACCACGCGTATGCTGACCACCGACAGGGCACGCGCCAGATCCCTCACCAGGTTGACGATCTG
>CAXNIK010000262.1:0-5300 GCA_964202115.1 Burkholderiales bacterium | reverse complement strand
TTGCCATCCAAACATCATGCCAAATTTGAACAGCATTAAAAATCCCGAAAACCCAGTATCCACGCGGCTTTCAGGCATTTTTATCCACCTATTTACCCACTCGATCCCGTGAAGACCCAATGTTTTCACTGCTCATCTCCAGCGCGCTTGCACAGCGCCGCCCCGGGAATTCTATCCTTAGTTCGGGCCGCAGGGATGTCACGCTCAGATGCATTTTGCAGGCATTTCATGCATGCCGCCGGCGTCCGTCCGAAAAATCCACTACGATAGTATGCAGGCAGCGACCAAGGATGATGCCGTGAAATATGTGCTTGCACTCGATCAGGGCACGACCAGTTGCCGGGCCGTGCTTTTCGACCGACGGGGAAGCATTCACGCGCTGGCACAGAAGGAATTCCGGCAGATATTTCCCCAGCCTGGCTGGGTTGAGCACGACCCCGAGGAAATCTGGCGCTGCCAGCTATCCTGTGCCCGCGGCGCCTTGGCAAAGGCCCACGCCAGCGCCAGCGATCTGGTTGCCATCGGCATTGCCAACCAGCGGGAAACCACAGTGGTCTGGGACCGCGCGACCGGGCAGCCAGTGCACAAAGCCATCGTCTGGCAGGACAGGCGCACGGCAGACCGCTGCGAAAAACTCAGGCGAGATGGATTGACGGAATTCATTCGTGCGCGCACCGGACTGGTCCCCGATCCGTATTTTTCCGCAACCAAGATCGCCTGGATCCTTGACAGCATTCCGGGCATGCGGCTGCACGCCGAACGCGGCGATCTTGCCTTTGGCACGGTGGACAGCTGGCTGGCCTGGAAACTGTCCGGGGGCACGCTGCATGTCACCGATCCGAGCAATGCCTCTCGCACCATGCTCTATGACATCCATCGCGGCTGCTGGGATGACGAGTTGCTCGCGATCTTCGGCATTCCTCGCTCCATGCTGGCAGAGGTCCTTCCTTCCTCCCACCCGTTTGGCGTGAGCAAGGCGTCCCTGCTGGGCAAGGCGATACCGATAGCCGGCATAGCCGGGGATCAGCAGGCCGCCCTGTTTGGCCAGGCGTGTCACGAAGCAGGCATGGCCAAGAATACCTACGGCACCGGTTGTTTCATGTTGTTGAACACCGGCAACATGGCCATACCGTCGCAAAACGGCATGCTGACAACATGCAATGCCCGGCAGCCTCAGGTCGGTCAGCAATACGCCCTGGAGGGCAGCGTGTTCGTGGCCGGAGCAGTAGTGCAGTGGCTGCGCGATGAATTGAAGTTTGTGCGTTCCGCAAAGGAGATCGAAAAGCTGGCCCGCTCCGTGCAGGACAGCAACGATGTGTATCTGGTGCCCGCATTTACTGGCCTGGGCGCGCCGTACTGGGACCCCTACGCACGCGGAACACTGGTTGGCCTGACACGCGGCACCGGACGCGCCCATATCGCCCGGGCGGCGTTGGAGTCCATTGCGTTCCAGTCTGCCGAGCTGCTGCAGTCCATGCAGCGAGACGCAGGCATAAAGCTTACCGAGTTGCGCGTCGATGGCGGAGCATCGGTCAATGACCTGCTCATGCAATTTCAGGCCAACCTCCTGGGCGTCCCGGTGGTCCGCCCGCGAATTGCAGAAACCACTGCCCTTGGTGCTGCCTACCTTGCAGGACTGGCGGTGGGACTGTGGGCAAACTCCGCAGCCATTGCCCGGCAATGGAAACCAGGCAGGCGATTTGAGCCGGCCATGCATTCTGACGAAGCAGCGGAACGCATGTCCAGGTGGCAGGCTGCCGTAGCCCGTTCCCGGAACTGGGCAGTGCATTGAAGTAGTCCAGGGCTCCCCGTCATCGCATCGCCTCCAACGGCGTTAAACATTGCACACATACCGCCAGAGATCGGCCTTTCCGGGGCTGCTGGAGCTAAACAAGGACAGATATGGCCATCCATGACTGGCCAGTTGCCGAACGACCACGCGAGCGCCTGCTAACCCTGGGCGCAAGGCAACTCAGTGATGCGGAACTGCTGGCGGTTTTCCTGCGTACCGGCGTGTCCGGATCTAGCGCACTGGATCTGGCGCGTTTGCTGCTGTCGGATTTCGGCTCATTGACGGCGATGTTGTCCTCGGAGCCGGCTCGACTGCAAAAGGCGCGCGGCATGGGTTCGGCAAAAACCGCGCAGCTTCTGGCTGCACTGGAACTTGCACGTCGCTCCCTGGCAGAAAGCCTTGCCGCCCGCGATGCACTTTCATCGCCCCGCGCCGTTGGCGACTATCTGCGCCTGACCCTTGCCGGACGTGACCATGAAGTCTTTGTCGCCATCCTGCTGGATGCACAGCATCGCGTCATTGCCTGCGAGGAGTTGTTCCGCGGAACGCTTACCCAGACAAGCGTCTATCCCCGTGAGGTGGTCAAGTGTGCGCTGCGCCATAACGCCGCTGCCGTCATCCTCGCCCACAATCATCCATCGGGGGTGGCCGAGCCCAGCCAGGCGGATGAATTGCTGACACGCTCGCTGCGTTCGGCCCTGGCCCTGGTGGATGTGCAGGTGCTGGATCACTTCGTGGTGGCATCCGACCGCACCATGAGCTTTGCCGAGCGGGGCCTGCTCTAAGATGCCTCGAAAAACCATAAGCCCCTGAACTGTAGACTCTTTCCAGATCTGACCTTTTTACGTCGGACATGATTTAAGCTTGAACATACCTTGCTGTTTAGCCTATAATTCGCGGTTTTCCGCGCAGGAGCATCAATCATGGCTCGAGTCTGCCAAGTCACCGGCAAAAAGCCGATGGTAGGGAACAACGTGTCCCACGCCAACAACAAGACCAAACGCCGGTTTCTTCCCAACCTGCAATATCGCCGTTTCTGGATAGAAAGCGAAAAACGCTGGGTAAGCCTGCGCGTATCCTGTGCGGGGCTGCGCACCATAGACAAGAAGGGCATTGAAGTGGTCCTTGCCGATTTGCGCAAGCGCGGCGAAATCTAAAGATCGATTCGAGGAAAAGTCATGGCATCGAAAAGAGACAAAATCAAGCTGGAATCCACCGCTGGAACCGGTCATTTCTACACCACTTCCAAGAACAAGCGCACCAAGCCGGACAAGATCGAGATCATGAAATTCGATCCGGTGGCGCGCAAGCACGTGGCGTACAAGGAAACAAAACTGAAATAAATCCGGACGGCTGCGCCGCCGGTTTATTTTCGCGGACCGGAAGTGACGCTGACGCGCGCTTCAGTCCGCGAGGACGATAAAAAAGCCCGCACAATGTGCGGGCTTTTTGTTTGGCGTCGCGGCAGCTCAGGCGTAGCAGCGCAGACGCTGTGAAAACTCCACCAGCGGCGCAATGCCGCTGCTCTCGGCACGGTGGCACCAGTCCTGCAGTTGCTTGACCAACTGGTCCTTGGAAGCAGTCGAGCGCTCCCAGATCGCTGCCAGTTCGCGGCGCATGTCATACACGGTGTGCAGCGCCTTGCTCTTGGCCAGGCCCGCGCGCAGTTCGGCGCGACGCGCTTCATCCAGCTTGTGTTCATCCAGATGAAGCCAGCGACGAAGGTTTTTCACCACTTGAGCGTCCTGCGGCGAGAAATCGCTCAGTTTGCGCATTTCCTCGAGATAGGTGGCCTTGAGTGACTTGGCGTATGTGGCCAGCACATCATAGCGATTCGCAATGACAGCCTGGAGCGTGTCGCCGTCGATCACCAGCTTGGCCACGCTGAAACGCGGCGTAGGCGCGACCTTCTTGACCGTGGCCAGGCCAAGCATTTCCAGTATGCGAATGTACATCCAGCCGATGTCGAACTCATGGGGCTTGTTGGAAAGTTTCGCCGACGAAGCGAAGGCATGATGATTGTTGTGCAACTCCTCACCGCCGATGAGGATGCCCCAGGGCAGGATGTTCCGGCTGGCATCTTCGCATTCGAAGTTGCGGTAGCCCCAGAAATGCCCTATGCCATTGATCACGCCCGCTGCCCAGAAGGGAATCCATGCCACCTGCGTCACCAGGATCGCCACGCCGGGAACGATGCCGAACAGGGCTACATCTATCAGACCCATGATAGTGATGCCTGACAGGGTGTAGCGCGAATACACATTGCGTTCCATCCAGTCATCCGGAGTGCCATGGCCGTAGCGCTCCAGGGTCTCTTTCTTGAAGGCCTCTTTTACATACAGGAATACACCTCCCCAGAGCACGGCATTGATGCCGACCACCTGAGGGCTATGCGGGTCCTCGGGAGTTTCACATTTGGCGTGGTGTTTGCGATGCACCGCAGCCCACTCCTTGGTGACCATGCCGGTGGTCATCCACAGCCAGAAGCGGAAAAAATGGCTCACAGCCGGATGCAGTTCCAGCGCTCGATGCGCCTGGTAGCGGTGCAGGAAGATAGTCACTGCGGCAATGGTGATGTGCGTCAGGACCAGCGCCACCAGCACCATTTCCCACCAGGTCAAATCCAATATTCCAGAGAACAACGCCGGCATATGATTGCCTCTCCCTTATTTATGGTTCGCGGATTCTACGTGAATAAATTCACATCGTGACCAAAAATCCTCAACTCGCACCGGTCTTTCCGGCAGTGTCCGAGACAATTCGTATGTCCCTGTGCGGGAAGGGTATTTCCATATTTTCACGGCGGAAAGCAAGTAGTATTTCGCGACAGATGTCGGAACGCACGTTCTTCTTTCCCGATTCCGGGTCATCAATCCAGAATCCGACTTCAAGGTTGATGCCGCTTTCAGCGAAATCCAGCAGAAATGCAGAGGGCGCCGGAGTGCTCAATACACGATCGTGGGCACGTGCCACCTCCTTCAGCACTTCCAGGGCCCGGTCGATATCGGTGTCATAGGCCACCTGTATCTGCACGGCAAGGCGCAGGCGTCGATCGGTGTGGGTATGGCTGATAACCTTGGAGGCCACCAGCAGTTCGTTGGGCACCAGGGCCTCGCGTCCGTCCGGATTGCGCAGCACCACGTAGCGCGTGGTGATGCCGACCACCTTGCCGTAGAAATCGTCGACCGATATGTAATCGTCCATGCGTATGGAGTGATCCAGAAGGATGATGAAGCCGCACACATAGTTGCTGGCGATTTTCTGCAAGCCGAACCCAAGTCCAACACCCAGCGCCCCGCCAAATACCGACAACACCGTCAGATCTATGCCCAGCAAGGGCAACACGACGAGCACGGCCAACAGCACCAGCAGCGCCTTGGACAGGCGGGCAAACACCACGCGCAGGCTGGAATCCAGCCCTTCGGCTCGCATCAGCCTGATTTCCACCGCACTGGCCGCCCACAATGCGGCCAACAGCGTCACCAGTACCCAGAACGTTGCCTGCAAT
>CAXNIK010000261.1:0-5309 GCA_964202115.1 Burkholderiales bacterium | reverse complement strand
TCGGTCTTCACGCGCACCGGCGCGTGCGGCCCGCGACCCTCGTATTCGGTCTTCACCTTGAGCGGTGCGATGCCCACCTTGTTGGGACCGGCTTCGCCGCCCTCGGGGATCACCGAGCAGTAGCCCAGGAATCCGACCTTGATGCCGTTCTTCTCCACGATGGCGGGCTTGCGCGCCTCATCGAGGTCCTTGCCCGCGCCCGTGGGCGCGATGCCCTTGGAGATGAGCAACGCGCGCGTATCGACCAGCGCCTCGGCGCCGAAATCCCACATGTGGTTGTTGGCGATGGTCGCGGCATCGAAGCCGCAGTCGGTGAATATCTGCGCCATCGATGGCGGCTGGCGGCCGTGCGGCTGGCCGTCGTCGCCGCGCGCGTTGGCGCCGCGCTCAGAATACTGGCGCTCGCAGTTGACGAAGCGCAGGTCCACGCTCTGTAGCGTGGGACGCACCAGTTCGCTGTAGCGCTCGACGGGGAAACCGTCCTTGGGTCCGTGGGTGGGACCGCAGTCCCCCGTCGCGATAAAGGAAATATCTGCCATTGCTGCCTCCTGTTGCCGCATAGTGGAATTCTTCGAGTCCGGCGGCGCCGGCCCGGAGAATGCGTCTGTTTATTGGACGCTTTTTTTAGTGTTTTCAGTCTATAGCGGCTGCGCTGTTACCGCCATTGGTGCCTTGTGCAAACCAGCTTTGCTCAAAACACAGGTTTCAGCCCGGCGCGCTCACCGTCACCTCGTCACCCTCGACGGTGAAGCGGTGGGGGTAGTCCTCGGAAGCCCATTCCATGTACTTCACCATGTCGTCGAAGCGGGCGTCGCCCTTCTTCAGGATTTCCGGCCGCAACTGCTTGTCGATGAGCGTGGGCAGGAAGGACACCTTGTCCACGCCCTTTTTCGAGAACACCACTTTCGCCACCAGGCTCCTCTTGGCATCGGTGCCATAGGCCAGGTACGGGTAATCCGGATCCAGCTTCACGCCGAATTTCTTCTCGAACTCGGCGGCCTTCTTGGCATTCTTGGCGGTGGAGCCCATGATGAAATTGGACAGGGAGTAGAAGCACACCTTGCCCTTGTACACCTGCACGGCCTTGGGCACGTGGGCATGGTGGCCGAGGATGAGATCGGCGCCGGCATCGAAGGCTACCTTGGCCGCGGTGGTCTGGTAGTCGGCGATCATGCGCGGGATGAAATGGATGCCCCAGTGGTGCGAAACGACCACGGCATCGGCCTCCTTCTTGGCCTTGGCAATGTCCTCCACCATGCCTTGCATGTCCTCCTCGTAGGGCACGGTGACCACCTTGGGCGGCACGCCGGGCTGGTACTCCGGGGACTCGTAATAGGTGTGGGCCCGCAAGGGCGCCACACCCACCTTGTTCTCCTCGGCGGCATAACCCTCGTTCAATACCGAGCAATAGGCCAGCACGGCCACGCGCACGCCATTGGCATCGATGAAGGCGGGCTTGCGCGCCTCCGCCAGATTGGGTCCGGCACCGATGACCTGGAAGCCCTGCTTGCGAAAGAGTTCTATGGTGTCCAGCAGCGCGTCTCCGCCCCAGTCCATGGCGTGGTTGCTGGCCACCGACAGCACGTTGAAGCCGCATTCCTTGAACACGCTGGCCATCTCCGGCTTCAAGCGGCTGTGGCCGCCGCCGGAATGCACCTGGATGGAGCCGCGCTCCGAATACACCCGCTCCACCTGGCCGAAGCGGATGTCGGCCCCGGCCAATTGCGATTTGATCAGCGCGGCGTATTGATTGACCGGCTCGTGTATGGGTCCCACGTCGCCGCATGCCAGCAACGTAAGCTGCTTGTCTGCCATTGCATCCTCCTTGTGTATGACTGAACGCGTTGATCACGTCTCGGGTGCATTCTATGCCTCAAGAGCGATGCAGGCATGCCGGCCGGAGACCGGGCTCGGGCCCGGTCTGGGCGACTCGGAGGGAGAAACTGGCGGCAAATGCACAAAAAAAGTGCGTCCGCTGCTGCCGAGGACCGCGTCTTGATTTATACTGCGGCTGTCGCCCAAATCCGGTTCATTTTCAAGGGCGGAGACAACGTTACCAACGTTACAAAAGTGACGACAGCGCGGGACGGCACAGATTAGATGCGACAGATAATAAAAACCATAAGCCTCCTGGTCTTTATTTCAGCCCTGCCCGCAATTCCGGCATCGGCCCTTACCCCAGCCGGTGCCGCAACCAGCACCCAGGGTCTGCGCGTCTCCACCGATATCGGCGGTGCCGTCAAAGTCAACTCCGCGGCCAGGCTGCTGGCCGGGATGACGCCCACCTATCCGGGCCATTTCGGCCTGGCCGAGACCCAGGCCTGGAAAGAGCACAGCGCCGCCATGCGCGCCGCCTGGTCGCAGGTGAGCAGCAGCCGCGTGGCCGCCATGTCGGCCTGGCGCGACAGCGCCATCAGTTCCACCTGCCCCTCGGGCAAGACCCTGCTCTACCCCTTCAGTGGCCCGGATTTCTTCAACGCCTACTGGCTGTTCCCGGATTGCGAGAACTATGTGCTGTTCGGGCTGGAGCACGTTGGCGAGGTGCCCGATATCGAGAGTGTCGCCGAGCGCGACGCCAGCCGGCTGCTGAGCGACGTGCGCGCTTCGATGTCGGACCTGCTGGACCGCAATTACTTCATCACCGAGAACATGAGCCGGCAACTGCGCACTGCACAACTGCGCGGGGTGACCCCGCTGCTCATCATCCCCATGGCCCTGTCCGAGGTGGAAATCCTGCGCATCGTCCCGCACGACCTGCCCAGGCGGGTGCGCGCCCGCGGCGCGGCGCCGGTGACTCCGGACCTGAATCCGGTCGCTGCCACACCCACCGAAGTATCGACCTCCGCCATGCCCGCCCCCACCAAGAACATCGCCAAGGCGCGCGCCCCCATGCGCCAGCTGAACGGCATCACCATCGAGTTCCGCAAGCCGGGCTCGAACGCCATCCAGCGCCTGCATTACTTCACCCTGGACGCCACCGATAACGGCCTGGAGCACTACCCGGAGTTCATCACCTACATCAACGGGCTGGCCCCCACCAGCACCTTCCTGAAGGCCGCCTCCTACCTGCTGCACGGGCGCGAATTCCGCAAGCTGCGCAACACCCTGCTCAATGTCAGCGAGTTCCTGGTGCAGGACGACACCGGACTGCCCTTCTGGACCCTGCAGCAGCCCAAGCGCTGGGACATCCGCCTGTACGGCAAGTACGAAACGCCCATACCGCCTTTCGAGCGCACCTTCCAGACCACCCTGGACAAGGCCTATCGCGCCGCGCGCCCTGATCCCCTGCCCTTCGAGTTCGGCTACAGCTACTCGGACAAGCGCGATAACCGCTCCAATGTGCTGGTGGGGCGCAAGACCTCCCTGAGCGTCCCTGAACCCGTGGCCAAGACGGCGCCGGCTCGCGCCACCCCCAAGCGCGTGGCCATGGCGCGGGGCTCCGCTTCGACTGTCAGGAAGTAGCTGCCAGGCGGCCGATGCAGCGCCGCAGCCGATCAAGCGAATTCGCCGGCCTGCTGCTCGCCGCCGCCACACTCTTCGTCCCCGGACTGTCCATGGCGGCTGCCGATAAAAAGCCGGCTGCACCGGTGGTCATCACCAATCACTTCTTCCGCACCTCGGATGGCGCGCGCCTGCATTACCTCAAGGCACGGCCCTCTGGCATACACAAGCAGGCCCAGGTCATCGTGCTGGTGCCCGGATGGTCCATGCCGGCCTCGCTGTGGCGAGCGCAGTTGCGCTCACTGGGACGAAGCCATCGCGTCATCGCCTTCGATCCGCGCGGACAGGGCCAGTCCGAGGTTCCGGCTGACGGCTATCACATCGACCGGCGTGCCGATGACCTGCACGATCTGGTGTCGGCACATGACAAAGTGGTGCTAGTGGGCTGGTCGCTGGGCGCGCTGGAAGTGCTGCAATACCTGCATCGCCATGGCGCCGGAAAGCTGGCGGGACTGGTGCTGGTGGACAGCTCCGTAGGCGAGGGTCAGGCGGGTTCGCCCAGCCGATTCCAGGAAGAACTGCGGCGCAACCGGCGTGTCATGCTCGGGGAATTCATCAAGGCCATCTTCAAAACGCCGCGCAGCGAGCGCGAGATCAAGTCACTGGTCAATGGCGCCATGCGCATGCCGCTGGAGGCCAGCCTGTCGCTGTTTCCCAGCCATGTCCTGCGCGAACACTGGCGCGAGACCGTGCATGGTTATAGCGGCCCGCTGCTTTATGCGGTGACCCCGCAGTTCGCCGAGCAGGCGCGGCAACTGCGCAGCAACCGTCCGGGCACGCGCATCGAGATGTTCGACAAGGCCGGGCATGCGCTGTTCGTGGATGAGCCGGAGCGTTTCAACCGGCTGCTGGGGGAGTTCATCGACAAGAGCATTGTGCCGGGCCGAACGGAAGAATAACTAGCCTATATACTAGTCTGATTCCATTCCATGCTCCCGGAGCAAGCCAATGAAAATCCCCATCGGTTCCTATGAAGCCAAAACAAAGCTGCCCGAACTGCTGCGCAAGGTGAAGACCGGCCAGAGCTTCACCATCACCAATCACGGAAAGGCGGTTGCGGACCTGGTGCCAAGCGTCAGCGCCAAAAACAGGGACAAGGCGGCTGCGGCAGACAAACTCAAAGCGTTCATGCTCGCCCAACCCGTGCGTGGCGCCAACATCAAGGCCCTGATTGACGAAGGCCGTGCGTGAACTTCGTCCTTGATACCTCCGTGACCATGCGCTGGTTTTTTGGCGACGGAAAGCCGCAGGAGCTTGCCTTTGCCGCAAAGGTGCTCGACACAATGAAAAAAGCCACGGCCCGCGTGCCTGTTACATGGGGGCTGGAGGTTGCCAATGTCATTGCCCGGGCCGAGGCAAAGAATCTGGTCACCGAAGCGCGAAGCAGCGCCTTTCTCGAAATGCTCGAAGACGTGGACATTGAAGTCGATACCGCCACCTTCTCGCAGGCCCTGTCCCACACACTGCAACTCGCCCGCCGATTCAAACTGTCGGCCTACGATGCTTCCTATCTTGAACTGGCCTTGCGCCTGGGCCTGCCGCTGGCAACACTCGACGAAGACCTGCAAAAGGCGGCACGGAAGGCGGGCGTGAAACACCTGCCGGCTTGAATTGGCATGCAGGCACCGCAAGCACGCGATCAACAATGGTCGTTACGTGGCCTAGCCCATCTTTAACACGATTTACCCCAAAACCCCTGGTAGTTGAAGGTAAGTACCGGATTCTATTGAACGTGGTTCGGAAAAGCGTTTTGTAGTGCCATAATATTTTTCGTTGCTGCTGGTGCACCCAGCATTGCGTCCTATGCT
>CAXNIK010000260.1:0-5313 GCA_964202115.1 Burkholderiales bacterium | reverse complement strand
CAGCGCGTCTTACTTTGGCGTAGATATCCACTTCTCTATACATCCTCTCTGCCTTCCTCAGCCCTATAAGTGGGTCGAAGGATAGGCTTGAGGACTAGCTGGCCCTTAGGCCGCCACGTGGCTCCCTTTTACTCCGGCATTTACACCTGATGCCAAGACCGCGGCTGAAGGTGTCAACGCAAAACCCGCACCCCATGCAGGCAACATGACCCCAAGGATGTTATGGCAGCGATAGAAGGTATTGATTTTTCCCCTTACCTCGACGATCCGCGCGCCAGCCGGGAGAGCGCACCGGAGTTGTGCGTGGTGACGTTTTTTGACGCGCCAGATCTTGAGGGCACGCTCAACGCATTCCTGCCGGAGCAGGACGCGATGAGCGTGCAGCGCCGCGGTGCGAGCAGCAACGAGTTGCTGCCGCTGGACACCGTGCGCATGGTGCGCTTCGTCAAGCCAGTGACGCTGGAAAAATCGATTGAACACTTCCGCAAGCGTGGCATCGAAGTGCGCACCTCGCCCGAGCGCATGCCCTTTGGCATCACCTTCAGGAACCGCCAGGTTTTTTCGGGCGAGCTGTTTGGGTATGGCGTCACGAAGGCGGGTTTGGGCATTTATGTGGCCGAGGAAAACGGCGAGGTGGTGCGTTACTTCGTTCCGCAGGCAGGCATCGACACGCTTGTCGTGGGCGACCCGATCGGCAAGGTGCTGCTCGAGCGCGGGCATATCAGTGCGGAAGGACTTAGCCAGGCGCTGGGGCACCAGCAGGCGCTGCGCAGCCAGAAACTGGGAGACATCCTGGCCGAGCAACGCATCATCAACGCGCAAGCGCTCGACGAAGCGCTGCATGAACAGGCCAGGCAACCGTTGCGCCGCATCGGCGAAGTCATGGTGGAGATGGGCATAATCAGCCCGTCGCAGCTTGCGGCGGCGCTCGAGGAACAAAAGAAGCGGCGCAACCTGCCGCTCGGGGAAATCCTCATTTCGATGGGGGTGCTAGACAATAACTCGGTGCGCGAAGCGCTCGCGCACAAGCTGGGCATCCCGCATGTCGACCTCTCGGTTTTTCGCATCAGTGCCGAAGTTTTCCGGTCGGTGCCGGCGGATCTGGTGAAACTGCACAAGGTGGTGCCGCTGTATTACTACGAGAACGCGCTGGTGGTGGCGATGAGCAACCCGCTCGACTCGAAACTGCTGCATACCCTTGCATTTGCCACGCAGAAAAAAATCATTCCGGTGCTCGCAACCCTGCCCGAGATAGAACGCGTGATCGCCGTCGATCCGGGCGAGGGCAACGCCCTGTGGGAGCACGAGCACGTCGGTGAGGGAGTGGCGATGGCGGCGGGCGTGCAGCAACCGGAGCAGCAGACCCAGGCCGCAGAAGCACTGGCGCAGCGGCTGGACAGCGAAACCGGCTTCGGGGCGATCGAGTTGGAGGTGGCCGATGACAGCGTCCAGGAGACCGACAGCACCCTGGTCAAGCTGGTGAACAAGATCATTGTGGATGCGCACCAGTCGAAGGCCTCGGACATCCATATCGATTCGCAGCCCGGCGAGGGCAACGTGCGCGTGCGCTTTCGCACCGACGGCGTGTTGCAGGATTACCTGCAGGTGCCCTCGCGCTTTCGCCGCGCGCTGATCTCGCGCATCAAGATCATGGCGAATCTGGACATCGCCGAGCGGCGCAAACCGCAGGACGGCAAGATCAACTTCAAGCGCTTTGGGCCGCTGCCTATCGAACTGCGCCTGGCGACCATCCCGACCCACGGCGACCGCGAGAACGCGGTGCTGCGCATCCTCGCGGGCAGCAAGCCGCTGCCGCTGGAGCAGATGAACTTCGCCCCCGATGTGCTCGAACAGATTCGCTCGCTGTCGCAAAAGCCCTATGGCCTGGTGCTGGTTTGCGGCCCGACCGGATCGGGCAAAACCACCACGCTGCATTCGATCCTCGGGCACGTCAACACACCCGACCGCAAGATCTGGACCGCCGAGGACCCGGTGGAGATCACCCAGCCCGGCCTCGCCCAGGTGCAGGTCAACGCGAAGCTCGGCTGGACCTTTGCTGCGGCGCTGCGCGCGTTCCTGCGAGCCGACCCCGACGTGATCATGGTGGGCGAGATGCGCGACGCCGAGACCGCGCACACCGGCATCGAGGCCTCGCTGACCGGCCACCTGGTGCTCTCGACGCTGCACACCAACAGCGCGCCCGAGGCCGTGACGCGGCTGCTTGACATGGGCCTGGACCCCTTCAACTTCGCCGATGCGCTGCTGGGCGTGCTGGCGCAGCGCCTGGTGCGGCGCCTGTGCACGGCGTGCCGCCGCCGCGAAACACCCACGGAGGAGGTGCTCGAGGCGATGGCGCATGAGTATTGTCTGAACAGCGCACTCGACGCGGCGCAGGTTCGCCGGCACTGGCTGGATGAGCAGGGGGGAGGTAAAGCCGATGCCGCGGCAAGCGGCGGCGCGGCAGGAGGCGGCGCGGCAGGCGGACCGTTGTCACTGATGCGCCCAGTGGGCTGCGAGGACTGCCACCAGACCGGCTACCGCGGCAGACTGGCACTGCACGAGTTGCTGCTGGGCAGCCATGAAATACGACGCCTGGTGCGCACGCGGGCTCCCCTGTCGGAACTGGTGGGCGCCGCGACGCGCGAAGGCATGCGCACCCTGAAGCAGGACGGCATCGAAAAAGTGCTGCAGGGGCACACCACCATGGAGCAGGTGCGCACGGCCTGCACATGACCGGACGGTGAAGCCGTTACACTTGGACAAATCAGGTGCCCTGGGTCAAAGCAGACAATGGATGCAATGTCGCAATTTTCGACGCCGGCGCCGAGTCAAGCCCCGTATGTGCGCCTTGGGCCGGTTGCCGCGTTACTGTTATTTGCGGCCTTGGCAATACGGGCGGCGGATTACGGTTATACGCGCAGCGCCACCGAGGGCCTGATGGTGAGCATGGTCACGCGCTTTGGCACCGATGCGCGCAACCGCATCGGCGGTTGGGTGGATTTTGGGCGCGCCGAAATGCGCCGGCCGCCATCCACCGCTTCGGTTCCCGCCCTGGAGGGCCTGCAACGCATCAACTCCTACCTGAACCGGGTGCCCTACGCCGACGACATCAAGCACTGGCGGATCGAGGACTACTGGGCAACGCCCGCGGAATCGGTGGCGAGCAACGGCGCGGACTGCGAGGACTATGCCATCGCCAAGTATTTCCTGTTGAAGGAACTGGGCGTGCCGATGGCGCGGCTGCGCATGGTGTATGTGCGCGCCGGAAAATCGGCATTGCCGCACATGGTGCTTGCCTACTATTCGCAACCCGATGCCGACCCGTTGATCATGGATAATCTCGATGACAGGGTGCGCCCGGCGTCCAACCGTCCTGACCTCGCCCCCGTCTACAGCTTCAATGAGGAAGACGTCGTGCTCACCGCCACCGGCAGCCGCACCACCCCGCAGCAGATCCGCGCCTGGCGCGATCTGCTCGCACGGCTCAATGCCGAGTTGCTGCAATGAAGCTCGGGCGCCTGCTGTTTGGCGGCCTCACGCTGATTTTCATGCTGGTGCTCGGCGGCGTGGAGACGATCCATGTGCAGCTCACCAGGCACTCGCTGCAGCTGCAGCTGGACGCTCAGGCCAATGAGACCGCTACCGCGCTGGCCCTGTCGATGGGCATCCTTCTCAAGGAGCCGGATCCGGTGCTGGCCCAGACCATCATCAACCCGGTGTTCGACCGCGGTTACTACCGCTCGATCCGCCTCATCGCGATGGACGGCGGCACCATCGTCAGCCGCGACCTGACGCCCGATGCGGGGGCCGTGCCAACATGGTTTCGCGCGCTGTTTCACATCGATGAGCCTGTCGGACAGGCCCTGGTGAGCGCAGGCTGGAAGCAGCTCGGGCGTGTGCTGGTGCAGGCGCATCCAGAGCACGCCTATCGGCAACTGTGGGCAACGGCGGCCGGCACGCTCGCCTGGCTGTGCGTATTGTTCGCGCTGGCGTTGTTGGCTGCGTGGCGCCTGTTGGTGGGCATCCTGCGACCGCTCGAGGCCGTGGAGGCGGCCGCGCTTGAAATCGGCGAGCGACGTTTCCCCGACGTGCGCATCGCAGCTGGCACGCGCGAGATCGCCAGCGTTGTGGTGGCCATCAATGCGCTCTCGGCGAAGCTGCGCGATTCGATGGCGCACGAGGAAGCGCGCGCCGGGCGCCTGATCCGCGAAGCGTATGAGGATCTGGGCACAGGCACGCTGAACGCGCGCGGTTTCGCACAGCGTGCCGGCGCCCTGCTCGATGGCGAGACCGACATCAGCAACGGCGCCATCGTGATGCTCTCGATTTCGCGCCTCGAGGACCTCAATCGCGCCGAGGGCATTGCCGCCGGTGATGCGCTGTTGTCCGCCTTCGGGGCGGCGCTGATCGCATCCAGTTCCCCCCTGGGCGGTCTGGTGGGTCACGACCGCGGCGCGAGTTTTCTGGTGCTGCTGCCGCATGTCGGGCGCAAACAGGCCGAGGGCTGGGCGCGCGCCGCGCAGAAACTCCCCGATCCGCGCACCCCGTGCACCGCCGGCCTGGGATGGTTTGACGGCGCAGCGAGTTTCGAGGAATTGCAGCTGCTCGCGCGCCTTGCGCATTCTCAGGCTCGCCAGAGCGGCGAGACGCTGCGCGTGCTCGACTTCGAGGCCGGCATCGCCGGCACGGCACAGGATTGGAAAGCGCGCATCGAGTCGGCTTGCGACAACGGCCGCATCGAGCTCTATGGGCAGCGCGTGGATTCGCTACCGCGCGGTCGCACCTTGCATGTCGAGGTGACCTCGCGCCTGATCGAGGCGAATGGCGCGGCAATGCCCGCGGCGCTGTTCGTGCCGATTGCGAGCCGCCATGGCCTTCTGCCGCGGCTCGATGCCGAGGTGCTCAGACGCCTGCGGCCGCTGCTCACCCGCGACGCCGCGCAGCGCGACTTGTTCGCCGTCAACGTCTCCGGGGCCAGCTTGCGCGATGCCGCTTACGTCGACAGCGTGCGCACGCTGCTGGCCGGGCGCACGCTCGATGCCGCGCGCCTCGTGTTCGAAGTCAACACCCAGGGCGCCGGCTTCGACACTCGCGTGACCGCGGACTTTGCCACGCTGGTGCGCCGCGGCGGCGCCGAACTTGCGCTCGACGACATAGAACTCTCGAGCGCCACCCTGCTGCTCGTACGCGAGCTGCTGCCCGCTTACGTGAAACTGTCACCCTCCACGACGCGCGACCTCGCCACTCATGCCGACTCGCGCTACCTGGTGGAATCGGTGGTGGCGCTGCTACGTCCGCTGGAGATCGCCGTGC
>CAXNIK010000259.1:0-5321 GCA_964202115.1 Burkholderiales bacterium | reverse complement strand
CTGCACCCAGGAACGGTCAGCCCGGCACCTGGATCACCAAGGAAATGAGAGAGGCCTACGGTCGTCTGCACCGTATGGGGCATGCTCATTGCGTGGAAACATGGATAGACGACCAACTCGCGGGTGGCTTATATGGCGTGGCACTGGGTCGTGCATTCTTCGGAGAATCGATGTTCTCGATCGTGCGTGACGGGTCAAAACTGGCCTTGGTTGCACTTGTCCGCCACTTGCAGCAGCAAGGATTCAGCGTTATCGACTGCCAGGTTCATTCCTCGCATCTGGCATCCCTGGGGGCCAGATCCATCCCCAGATGGGAATTTTCCGATTTGCTCCGGGAATTGATAAACTTTCCCGCTATTCCGGCAATCTGGGCTGCTGCCTCATTCGTGCACGAACCGGCCAAACCGAGCTCATGTCAAAGCTGAACGATCTACCGCATGCCGCACTGCAGTTTTATGTGACGGCACCCTACCCGTGCAGCTATCTGCCGGGACGCATGGCGCGCTCTCAAGTCGCAACCCCCAGTCATCTCATAGGAGACGAGCTTTACGGGGACCTGGTGCGGCTGGGCTTTCGCCGTTCCGGCATATTCACCTACAGGCCTTATTGCGATCACTGTCACGCCTGTATTCCCGTGCGTGTGCCAGTCGAAGAATTCACGCCCTCTCGCAGCCAGCGGCGGGGATGGCGCAAGCATCAGCACCTTGTGCCCGTCATGACCGGGTTGCGCTTTCGGGTCGAGCACTATTCACTTTATCTGCGCTATCAGGCCAGCCGCCACGCCGGCGGAGGAATGGACCAGGACAGCCGCGACCAGTATTCGCATTTCCTCCTTCAGAGCCGGGTCAATACCAGACTGGCAGAGTTCCGCGACAACGGCAGACTGCTGATGGTCTCCATCGTTGACCAGCTCAGCGACGGCCTGTCCTCGGTCTACACTTTTTTTGATACGGATGTGGGCGGCGCAAGCTTCGGTACCTACAACATACTTTGGCAAATCGAGCTGTGCCGCGCCCTGGATCTGCCCTATCTCTACCTCGGCTACTGGATACGCGACAGCCACAAGATGGCCTACAAGGCCGGTTTCCAGCCCATAGAAGGCTTCATAGATGGTCGCTGGCGACGGCTTGTCGCGAACGAAATCGCCGCATAGCTCCCGCCAGCCTGGGGTCAACCGGGTGGTGCTTTACAATAAATCATGTTTTATCGCGCCGTTCGCTCCCTGCTGTTCAGCCTGGATCCCGAGACAGCACACGCGATCAGTCTGAAATCCCTGCAACTGCTGGAAAGCAGCGGCCTGGCGCGGCTGGCATGGGGCACCGCCCCTTCCCGGCCGATTCGGGTAATGGGACTGGATTTTCCCAATCCACTGGGGCTGGCCCCGGGCCTGGACAAGCACGCCGAATACATAGATGCCCTGGCCTCTCTCGGGTTTGGGTTTCTGGAAATCGGTGCGGTGACACCAAAGCCACAGCCCGGAAATCCCCGCCCGCGCCTCTTCCGTCTGCCCGAGGCCGAAGCCATCATCAATCGATTCGGCTTCAACAGCGTTGGCATAGAACAGTTCGTATTGAACCTGAGAAAGGCTCGATACAAGGGCGTGCTGGGCGTAAATCTGGGCAAGAACAAGGAAACACCGCTCGATCGCGCCGCCGATGACTACGCCGCATGCCTGGAAAAAGTCTATCCCTTTGCGCATTTCGCCACCATCAATGTGTCCTCCCCGAACACGCCTGATTTGCGCAAACTTCAATCGGCGGATGAACTTGGACCACTGCTGGCGGGCCTGCACCAGTTGCGTGAGCGACTTTCGCAGGCGCATGGAAGGCGGGTGGCGCTGGCGCTGAAGATTGCGCCCGACATGGACAATGCATCGGTCGAAGCTATCGCACGCATCGCCGTGGAACAGAAAATGGATGCCGTGATCGCCACCAACACCACTGTCTCCCGTGAAGGTGTGCGGGGATTGCGGCATGCCGATGAGCAAGGCGGGCTTTCCGGCGCTCCACTGCGCGACGCGTCCACCGCAGTCATACGCCATCTTGCGCAGGCGCTGGACGGCGCACTGCCTATCATCGGGGTGGGCGGCATCATGTGCGCATCCGATGCCCGTGAGAAACTGGAAGCAGGGGCAAGCTTGGTCCAGCTGTATTGCGGTCTTGTCTACCACGGCCCGCAGTTGGTCCGGGAAATCGTTGCCGGACTGCAATGAACCCTGATGAATGGGACCTGGCCTCCAGACTGGATGCCGAGCTTCCTCAAACACAATGCACCCAGTGCGGTTATGCGGCCTGCAGGCCCTATGCTGATGCCATGGCCAGCGGCAAAGCCGAAATCAATCAATGCCCTCCAGGCGGAGAGGCGGTCATCCGCAAGCTTGCAGCTTTGCTGCAGCTACCCTACAAACCGCTGAATCCTGCTATCGGCGTCGAGCGACCGCGCGAAACTGCCATCATCGATAAAAGCTTGTGCATAGGCTGCACCCTTTGCATCCAGGCCTGCCCGGTGGATGCGATAGCCGGCGGTCCAAGATCCATGCATACCGTAGTGACTGCAATATGCACCGGCTGTGCCCTGTGCCTGCCCCCCTGCCCCGTGGACTGCATAGCCATGCTTCCCGTGCCGTCGGCAGCACCACCATGGGACATCAATGCCGCGAATGCGGCCAGAGCCCGCTTTGAACGACGAAGGGGTCGCCTGCATCGCGAACAGCAACGCCGCCTGGATCGGATCACCGTGCCATCGTCGCCTGCACCGGACCATGCCCGGCGCAGTCGCATCATCCAGGCAGCGCTGCAGCGTGCCAGGAAATTGCGCATCCGGCAAAAGGACAGCGCATGAATCCGCAGAAGAGAACGCTCATATTCGAGCGGCTGCGTGCAGCCAACCCCGAACCGCGCACTGAGTTGCGGTATGAGACTCCTTTCGAGTTGCTGGTCGCTGTCATTCTGTCTGCACAGGCAACGGACAAGAGCGTCAACATCGCCACCCAAGTGCTCTTCCCCCACGCCAATACCCCTCAAGCCCTGCTGGCGCTTGGCGAACCAGGATTGACCTCCTACATCAAGACCATTGGATTATTCCGATCCAAGGCGAAACACATCATCGAAACCTGCCGCCTGCTGATCGAGCACCACGGGGCGGAAGTGCCCCAATCCCGAGAGGCGCTCGAAGCGCTTCCGGGGGTGGGAAGGAAGACCGCCAATGTCATTCTCAACACTGCTTTCGGACATCCAGCGATTGCAGTCGATACGCACATTTTTCGTGTATCCAATCGCACCGGACTTGCCCCTGGCAAGGATGTCAGAGCTGTGGAAGATCGTCTGATGCGGCTGGTTCCGGAGCCATTTCGACTGAACGCCCATCACTGGCTGATATTGCACGGGCGCTATGCCTGCAGGGCGCGCAAGCCGGACTGCCCGGCCTGTCTCATCCGCGACCTTTGCGAATATCGCCACAAGACGAAACCGGAAGACTGATGTTCAATCCGAGCAGAGACCAGGTCAGACAGTTCTTCTTCCGCGCCTGGGCCAAGCATCGTGCGCGCCGGCCGCTGCTCGGCCTGGAAAGTCAGGCCGTCGACGTCATGCTCCTGCACCCAGAATATTACGAATTGCTGGATCAACCGGCCGAATCGGCCGGGAAGGAGTATCCGACGGAAAGCGGGCAGATGAATCCATTTCTGCATCTCAGTCTGCATCTGGCCATAGAGGAGCAGTTGGCCATAGATCAGCCGCAAGGCATACGCGATGAAATCAGGCGACTGATGACCGGAGGAAGGGACAGGCATCAGGCTCTGCATGTCGCGCTTGAGTGCCTCGGGGAAATGGTGTGGCAATCTCAGCAGCAGGGCCGTGAGCCGGACGCTGCAAGCTACCTGGAGCAGCTTCGCAAAAGCAGTTGAGGGACAGTGCCTGCTGCAGCACACCCGTGCCCGGGAGGATTACCTCTTGACGCGCAAAGGTCCGCTACGGGACGCAAACCAGGCGGCAACGTCTTCAATATCCTTGGTCGATAGAGACTGTACCTGCCCGCTCATGATGGCATTCTTGCGCGCTCCGGACTTGTAGTCCTTCAGCGCCTTGGCAAGATAGTCAGCGTGCTGCCCGGAAAGAATGGGATATTCAGGCTGCAGAGGCTTGTCGCCGTTTTCCCCGTGACAGGCAGCGCAGACCTGTTTGGCCTTGGCCTGGCCGGCTGCCACATCCCCGCGTGCCAGCACCGTGGCAGGAAACAGACTCAGGCAGGCAAGCAAAATGTACCTGCTGTTCATTTCGCACTCCCGCCGTAATACGCGGCCAAAGCGGCCATTTCCTGGTCAGACAGCGTTTTTGCTATGCCCTGCATGGAAGGATGCGGGCGCTCCCCCGATCAGTAGGCCTGCAATGCCTTGATGATGTACTGCTGCGGCTGACCGGCGATTTTGGGCACGTGATAGACCTCAGGAAACGCCGTTTTGTAGCTGTCGATGCCATGGCAGCCGATGCACATCGAGACATTCACCTTGGCGGGAGCGCCCGAAGCAGGTGCGGTGGACTGGGCCTGCGCCGCGGTGGCGTACAGACTACAGACCCGCGGCCAAAATGGCGCCAATGGTTCCCAAGGCGATTCTCATCATGAAGTCCTAATCAATGCCGAAGGCAGGAGGGAAAAAGTGCCGAAATTCTAGCTGATGCGTGTAGCGCCGGTCAAAAAACACATTATGAAATCGGCTTCCTGCAAGTCCTGAAACCCTCCTTGGCGATGCCAGCGGCCGTTTGCATAAGCGAACTGAAGAAACCACGCGCTGTGACCACGCCAAAACCGACATTGCATAGCCATGCTGATAGGCTTTGGACTTCGACATATAATGCGAGGATTATCCCCCCTGAAAAAGGCAAAGTTCCGCCATGCGCTTCCAAGGCTCATCTACCTACGTCGCCACCGACGATCTCATGCTCGCAGTCAATGCGTCAGTTACGCTGGAGCGCCCTCTCCTTGTCAAAGGCGAGCCCGGCACCGGCAAGACCAAACTGGCCGAAGAAGTTGCCACCGCACTGGGAATGCCGCTGCTGGAATGGCATATCAAGTCAACAACCAAAGCCCAGCAGGGTCTTTACGAATATGACGCAGTCTCGCGACTTCGCGATTCCCAGCTTGGCGACGAGCGCGTCAAGGACATCGCCAATTACATCATCAAAGGCACGTTGTGGCAGGCCTTTTCCGCGGATAAGCCCGTCGTCCTGCTGATCGACGAAGTGGACAAGGCTGACATCGAGTTTCCGAACGACCTGCTGCGCGAGCTCGACCGCATGGAATTCTTCGTCTACGAGACCCGGGAA
>CAXNIK010000258.1:0-5330 GCA_964202115.1 Burkholderiales bacterium | reverse complement strand
CCGCCACCGTCCTGACCATTGGTGGATGTGGCTTTATGGGGGCTGAATCAAACATTGCACCCCGGCTCTTCGCTTCAACCATACGGGCATTCGATACCGGCGACTGGGAAGCGTTCCGGAAATGCTACAGGCAATTGCTCTCCCTTTATTCAACAGTATTCCAGTTCAATGGCAATTCAAGCGCGCAACGGGGCATCAAGCCGCTCATGAATGCTTTTGGTCTGCCCGGTGGATCAGTTCGACCGCCCATGGTTGCGCTCGACGGCGCAGAGTTGGCTGCCATGGTGGCTGCCGTGGACAAAATTGGCATTCCTGAACTCGCTGGTCGGGCCAATCTGAAGCAGTAGCCCGGAACGGAATGATCGCAAGAAGCGACCTGATCAAGGAGGCAGCATGTTGAAGGCACTTTCAGTCTGTGCACTGGTTTTTGTGGCAAGTACTGCTCTCGGACAGAACTATCCAGACAAGCCTATTCGAATAGTTGCCCCAGGTGCCGGCGGCGGGGCCGACGTGGCGTTACGCCTTCTGGCTCAGCCGCTTGGCACAGGACTTGGTCAATCCATTGTTGTCGACAATCGGGGCGGCAATATTGTTTCGACGGTCAGCCCCGTCATCAAAGCCGCACCGGATGGCTACACACTGCTTTTTTACGGCAGCGGTCTATTGCTGTACCCGATGATGAGCCCTGGATCATTTGACATCTTCAAGGATTTCACGCCCATCACCCTGGTGGATAGTTCACCAAGCGTGCTGGTTGTGCATCCTTCGATACCCGTCAATTCCGTGAAGGAAATCATCGCGTTTGCCAAAAGCCATCCGGGCGCGCTCAACTATGGCGGCGGAACAGCCGGAACAGCGCCCACGCTTTCAGCACAACTTTTCAATGCCATGACGGGCTTGAATATCACACGCATCAATTACAAGGGCACCGGGCAGGCACTCAATGACCTTGTGGCTGGTCGCGTTCAATTGATGTTTGTCAGCGCAGCGGGTTCGCCGTTTATCCGTTCCGGGAAGCTGAAGGCCATCGCTGTCACAACTGCAAAGCCATCGGCCTTGTACCCGAACTTGCCCACCGTGGCATCGGCCGGCTTGCCTGGTTTTGAAGTGGACTCCTACCATGCATTGTTCGGACCTGCGGGCATGCCCACGGCCATTGTCAATCGCATTCATGCCGAAACAGTTCGATCGCTCAGGCAGGAAGACTTGAAGGCAAAGCTGTTTGGTGCGGGGTTTGAAATTGTCGGTAATTCACCGCAAGAATTTGTTGCTCAATTGAAAAAGGAAGCAGCACTTTGGAGCAAGATCGTCAAGGAATCCGATCTTAAGGATGAGTGATCCGTATTTGATTGTCAGGCGTTGACCGGCACAGGAACCCTCAATTTAAACAGTGTTACTTAGCCGCTGGCGGAGCCGCCCTCCCCAAGGCGGCTCCCTCTCGAAAATGGCATAATTACGCACCGTTTTCGCCAATTACAACAACGACCTGCCCTTGGGGAAATCTGGGGATGGGTCTCGGCGACGGCACCTTCTGGAACTTTCTGCCGGGACTCTGGAAATGACTGCTTCATCGCGTAGCGTATACCGCCACCAGGATTTGGCACGCCTGCTGAATCCCCGCCACATCGCCATCTACGGCGCCTCGACCAACGCCAAGTCCTTCGGCGCGCGCACCATCGCCAACGCCGCGCGCTACAACGGCACCATCTACCGCATCAATCCGCGCTACGACAAGATCGGCGACGATCCCTGCTACCCGTCGGTGAAGGCGCTGCCGGAAAGCCCGGATTGCGTGGTGCTGTCGGTGCCGCAAAGCGCGGTGGAAGCGGCGGTGCTGGAATGCGTTGAAGCCAGGGTCGGCGGCATTGTCGTGTTTGCCTCCGACTACGCCGAGACCGGCAAGCCCGAGGGCGTGGCGGCGCAGGCTCGCCTCACCGCCATCGCGCGCGAAAGCGGCGTGCGCATCATCGGCCCCAATTGCATCGGCTTCGTCAATTTCAACCGCCAGGCCATGGTGTCCTTCGCCTCGGCTTCGTTGCTAGTGGACAAGCCCGCCGGACCCGGCATCGGCATCGTGTCGCAGTCGGGCGCGGTGGGTTTCGCGCTGGGACAGGCCGAGCGCCGCGGCACCACCCTGAGCCATGTGCTCACCTTCGGCAACGGCTGTGATGTCGGCATTGCCGATGAGATCGCCTATCTGGCCGGCGACCCGGAGTGCAAGGTCATCACCTGCCTGTTCGAGGGCATGCCCGACCCCATGCAATTGCTGGAAGCAGCCGAGCTCGCCTGGAAGGCCGGCAAGCCCATCATCGCCTGCAAGCTGGCGGTGGGCAAAGAGGCCGCCACCGCGGCGCTGTCGCACACGGGCTCCCTCACCGGTTCGGTGGACACCTGGATGGCGCTGTTCGAACGCGGCCGCATCATCTCCGTGCCCAGCCTGGAGCGCCTGCTTGAAACCGCGGCCTTCTTCCTCAAGGCACCGCGCCGGCCGATTTCGCGCGGCACTGCGACCATAGGTGCCTCCGGCGGCGCCCTGATCGCTTCGGTGGACGCGGCCGAACGGCACGGCGTGCCCCTGCCGCAACCCTCAGACGAACTCAAGGCGCGCCTGCGCCCCTTCGTTCCGGAGTTCGGCGCCCTGCGCAATCCCTGCGACCTCACCGCCATGGCATCCAGCGATGCCTTGATCTTTCCCGGCGCAGTCAAGGAGCTGGTGGCCGGTGACACCTACGACCTGGTGGTCACGCCGCAGTCCAGCCTGAGCCAGGGCACCATCGACCGTCGCAACGGCTGTGCAGACCAGATCGATCCGGCGAAGAAGCTGCTGTGCGTGCCCTTCGTCGGCGGCTGGACCAACGGCCCGGGCATGGTGGAAGCCGAGAAAGATCCGCGCGTCGCCTGGTTCAATTCCCTGGACCGCTGTTTCGGAGCCATCGCCGCCTGGCACAGGCGCGACGACTGGCACATCACCGAGGAACAATACGGGCCGCGCAAACTCACGCGCATCTCCCCCGCCGACGCAAAGGACAAAGGGGCCAGGCTCATCGCCGCCTCGAAGAACAAGACCCTCACCGAGCGCGAAGCCAAGGAAGTGCTGGCCTGCTACGGTGTGCCGGTGGTGGGGGAGAAGCTGGTGCAGTCGGCTGCGGAAGCGGCCTCCGCATCCACCGCGCTGGGATTCCCAGTGGTAATGAAAGTGGAATCCCCCGACATTCCGCACAAGACCGAGGCCGGCGTCATCCGCCTCAACCTCAGGACCGCCGATGAAGTAAAGGCGGCTTACGACGCGGTGATGGCCAATGCCGCCAAGTACAACGCCAAGGCAAAAATCAACGGCGTGCTGGTTCAGCCCATGGTGCCAACGGGCACCGAGATCATGGTGGGCGCCACCATCGATGCGCAGTTCGGCCCGCTCATCGTCGCCGGACTGGGCGGCGTGCTGGTGGAACTGTTGAAGGACACGGCGCTGGAGCTGGCGCCCATCAGCCCGCGCGAGGCGCGCGCCCTGCTGGGCAGGCTCAAGTCGCAGAAAGTGCTGGAGGGTTTTCGCGGCGCCGAACCGGTGGACCAGGACAGGCTCGCCGACATCATCGCGCGCCTGTCGGAGTTCGCCGACGACCAGAAGGACATCATCGCCGAGCTGGACGTGAATCCGCTCATCTGCGCGGGTAATCGCATTATTGCAGTGGATGCGCTTATCGTCAGGAAGTCTTGATCACAATCTCTACGCTTAACCAAGAGAATAATAGACTTTATCTTAAATTTGATTATTTTCCGGAATCTTCCATGACCACCCCACGCCGCCCCATCTACCGTCACAAAGATTTGAAGCGCCTGTTCGCTCCGCGCAGCATCGCCGTAATCGGCGCCACGCCCAACCCCAAGGCGGCCGCCTCGGCCACCATCGCCCACCTCAATCACTACGACGGCAAGGTGTTCCGCATCAATGCCAAGTACGACAAGATCGGCGAACACCCCTGTTACCCCTCCATCAAGGACACGCCGGAAAAGGCCGACTGCGCGGTGATCTGCCTGCCCAAGGAGGCCATGGAAGCCACGGTGCTGGAATGCGCCGCGGCTGGCGTCGGCGGCGTGGTGGTGTATGCCTCGGGCTATGCCGAGCTGGGCAAACCCGAGCTGATCGCCGACCAGAAGCGCCTGGGCGACATCGCCCGCGACACCGGCATCCGCATCCTCGGCCCCAACTGCCTGGGCTTCACCAATTTCGCCCACGGCGCCGCGGTCACATTCACGCGCGGCGACGTGAAGTCGGATGTCAAGGTCGCGAGCGGCATCGCCCTGGTGAGCCAGTCCGGCGCGCTCGCCTTCTCCCTTGGCCAGGCCGGGCGCCGCGGCGTGCAGCTTTCCTACATCATCGCCGGCGGCAACTCCTGCGACATCGGCGTGCACGACAGCATCGCCTACATGGCCGATGACCCGAACGTGAAATCCATCATGGTGCTGCTCGAAGGCATGGAGGATCCCTCGCGGCTCATCGAAGCAGGTGAAATCGCCTGGGCCGCGGGCAAACCCGTGGTGCTGTGCAAGCTGGGCGTGAGCGACCAGGGCGCGGTGGCGGCTCTTTCGCATTCGGGCTCCCTGGCCGGTTCCCCGGCCGCTTACCGCGCCCTGTTCGAGCGCGCCAACTTCACCGTGGTGGAAGACCTGGAGGCACTGGCCGAGACCGCCTCCTTTCTCGCCAAGGCACCGGCACGGCCCAACGGCACCGGCGTGGGCGTAATGGCGGTATCCGGCGGCGCCGCGGTGTTCGCCGCCGACAAGGGCGAAAAATACGGCGCTCCCATGCCGCAGCCGCACGATCACACCCGCAAGGCGCTGGAGGAATTCATTCCCGACTTCGGCTCCACGCGCAATCCCTGCGACCTGACCGCGATGGCGGGGCGTGATCCAAAGAACATTCCCGGGGCCACGCGCACGCTGGCGCTGGACGATCAGTACGCCGCCGTGGTCTGGCCGCAGACCAGCTGGAACCCCAACACGCCGAATGAACTGGCGCAGTTCGGCGACGAATGCCACACGGCGGGCAAGATCGGCTGCATCTGCTGGCTGGGCGGCTGGGTGGGCGCGCCAGGCCTGGCTGAGACCGAGGCCAACCAGAAGGTGGCATTCTTCCAGTCCACCGACCGCTGCATGGCAACGCTCGGTGCCTGGTTCCATCGTGACAGAAAACGTGCCGAGTTCGACAAGAACGGGCCGCGCAAGCTGGTGCGTGTCTCCCCCGCCGACGCCAAGGACAAAGGGGCCAGGCTCATCGCCGCCTCAAGGAACCAGGCACTCACCGAACGCGAGGCCAAGGAAGTGCTGGCCTG
>CAXNIK010000257.1:0-5342 GCA_964202115.1 Burkholderiales bacterium | reverse complement strand
GCTCCATCCTTCATAAGCTTCCTCGAACCTCATCTTGCGTATCTCCTGTAGCACTCGCGTCGGTGTCATCTCCCACCCCCTTCGGGGCAATATGACAACCGGACAGATGTCGTGCTACAGAACCGGACAGATCACGTACTCGCAACACCGGAAAAGACTCAGCCTTGCCAGCCACGCCTCTTTCATGTTTGAATTGGCAGCAATAAGCATGGAGTTGCAGATGAACCGCAAGGCTTTTTATTTTTGGCACTTTAGCTTTCCCCGGCCACTGGCGGAGGAAACGGCCTAGTTCACGCTCACCGAACACCGAAAACCGCCAGTGCCAAAAGCCTGGCGGTTTTTTTTTGACCCCACTTACTTATTGCTGAATTGACAGGAACCGACATGGACAACAAGAAAGAAATCCAGAAGCATGCGCCGCTGGACCGCACCTCGCTCACCGACGACGAGCGCATCAAGGACGTGATGCCCATCCCGGCGCCGGACAACCTGATCCGCTTCTTTCCCATCCAGGGTACGCCGGTGGAGGAGCTCATCTCCTCGACGCGCAAGGAGATCCAGCGCATCCTGCATGGCAAGTCCGACCGGCTGCTGGTGATCATGGGGCCCTGTTCCATCCATGATCCGCTGGCCGCGGTGGAGTACGCCGGCCGACTGGCCGCCGAGCGCAAACGCCTGTCCGCGGACATCGAGCTTGTCATGCGGGTGTACTTCGAGAAGCCGCGCACCACTGTGGGCTGGAAGGGGCTGATCAACGATCCCTACCTCGATGGCAGCTTTCGCATCAACGAGGGACTGCGCATCGCCCGCGACCTGCTGGTGCAGATCAATCGCGCCGGGGTGCCGGCCGGATCGGAGTTCCTCGATACCATCTCGCCGCAATACATCGGCGACCTGATCAGCTGGGGCGCGATCGGCGCGCGCACCACCGAATCCCAGGTGCACCGCGAGCTGGCCTCGGGCCTGTCGGCGCCCATCGGCTTCAAGAACGGCACCGACGGCAATGTCAAGATCGCCGTGGACGCCATCCTCGCGGCCAGGCAGTCGCATCATTTCCTGTCGGTGCACAAGAACGGGCATGTGGCCATCGTCGAGACCGCCGGCAACAAGGACTGCCATCTCATTTTGCGCGGCGGCACCGCGCCCAATCATGATGCGGACAGCGTCGCGGCCGCGGCCAAGTCGCTCAAGGCGGCAGGCGTGAACGACAGCCTGATGATCGATTGCAGCCACGCCAACAGCCGCAAGGATCACCGCCTGCAGGCCGAAGTAGCCGCCGACATCGCCGGCCAGATTTCCTCGGGCGGGCGCAGCATCATGGGTGTGATGATCGAGTCCCATCTCAAGGCCGGGCGCCAGGACCAGGCGCCGGGCAAGCCGCTGGAGTACGGCAAGAGCATCACCGATGCCTGCCTGGGCTGGGAGGAGAGCATGCCATTGCTCGATCAGCTGGCCGGGGCGGTGCGCAAGCGCCGCGCCGCCAAAGCGAAGCGCTGACGCATCGGGACTGGCGGACTTTGCCCGCCGGTCGTGCTCCCCGGCCCCGGTTGCAGGACTGGAGCCGGCGCGAGGCGGCCCAGGCCGCCCCGTATAATTGCGCCGTGTTCTTTCCGCGGCGGTGTCGATGAGCGTTGCAATGAAGGCCGCTCCACGCACGTGGCTCTATGCGCTGGTTGTAGCCACGCTCGCATTCAAGCTGGGCCTGTCGGCGGTATTTCCCATTACCGGCGACGAGGCCTATTTCATCCACTGGGGCGTGGTGCCCGCGCTGGGCTACTACGATCATCCGCCCATGATCGGCTGGTGGCTGGCGCTGCTCACGCGCATGTCCGAGGCGCCCTGGGTGCTGCGCCTGCCGGCGACGCTGCTGCCGGCGATCATGGCGCTCTTCCTGTATGGCATCCTGCGCCGGCTCGACCAGGTGGGCGAGGACAAGGCGGCCTTGGCCGCCATCGGGCTGTTGCTGGTGCCCATCCATGTCTGGAACATTTTCGTCACCACTGATGCGCCACTGGTGCTGTTTTCCTTTCTTTCCGGCCTGGCGTTCTGGCGTGCGGTGCGAGAGGAGAAGGGCGGCACGGGCTGGTATGCCCTGGCCGGCGTATTCCTCGGGCTGGCCTGTCTTTCCAAGTACTTCGCCGCCCTGCTGGGCCTGGCTTACCTGGCCTATGTCCTTGTTGCCGGCCGCGGGCGGCGCAACGCGTCTGGCCTGGCTGTGGTCTACGCCGCGGCCTTTCCCTTTGTCGCGCTGAACCTGTACTGGAACTACGAGCATTGCTGGAACAACCTGATGTTCAATCTGTACAACCGCCACGACGATGCCGGATGGTCCTGGCGCAGCCCTATGCTGTACGCGCTGTCGGTGTTGTACGTGCTGCCGCTACCGGCTCTGTATGCGCTGTGCAGGGGAGGCCGCTGGCGCGGCGTGTCGAGCAATCCGGCGTTGCTGTCATTCGCGGTGCTGGCGGGTTTCCCCCTGCTGATATTTGCCCTGCTGTCCATGGTCAGGCAGGTCGGCCTGCACTGGCTGCTGTCGTTTGTGCCGTTTTTCTTTGCCGCCTGCGCGCTGCTGCTGGATCGTCGCGAACTGAAATCGGCTGCCGTTTTTGCCGGAGTATTCAGCCTGCTGCACGTGGCGGTGATTGCCGCTGCCGCCATGCTGCCGCTGGAGCGCTGGCAGGGCTCCAGGCTGTACGATGGCATCGTGTTCCATTTCCGCATCCACGATGTCATGAAGGAATTGCAGCGCTACGAGGGCGAGTATGAGATTGCCGCTGACGGGTATTCGGCGGCGGTGACGCTGTCCTACTACCGCGGCGCCTATGTGTTTGTCTTCGGCGAGGCCTCATCGCATGCGCGCCATGACGACATCGCCACGGACTTCCGCAAGCTCGCCGGCAGGAACATCCTGGTGCTGCGCAAGTCGCCGCCGCGCGACGCGGACTATCGCCCCTACTTCGCCTCGGTGGAATACCGCACCCTGTCCATTGCCGGGGCGGATTTCCACATCGTGCTCGGGCGACAATTCGATTACCCGCGCTATCGCGATCAGGTGCTGACGCTGGTGCGCGACCGCTATTACCGCATTCCAGCCTACCTGCCGCAGACCCGCTGTGATTTCTGCGAGCGCTATTTTCAGTCGGCGTGCCCGGTGCGCTGATGCCCGGTCCCGTGCTCAGGCTGCTGCGTCCGCATCAATGGATCAAGAACGGTTTTGTCCTGATCGGGCTGATCTTCAGCCATCGCTGGAATGAAGGCGAACTTGTCATCCAGGTCCTGATGCTGACGGGTGCATTCTGCGCGGTCTCCAGCGCGGTGTACGCGCTGAACGACGTTTTCGACCGGGAAGCGGATCGCGCCCATCCGGACAAGCGCAACCGGCCGGTGGCCAGTGGCGCTGTCAGTGTTCGTTCTGCGTTGGCCTGGAGCCTGGGCCTTGCACTGGCGGGTGTGCTGCTCGCCTGGCGGGTCTCGCCTGCTGCGGGCGCGCTGATTTGCGCCTATGTCGGAGTGAACATTGCATACAGCAGCGGTTTGAAGCATGTGGCCGTGCTGGACGTATTCCTCATAGCGGCCGGTTTCATGCTGAGGATACTTGCGGGAACATTGGGGGTGGAGATCGAGCCTTCCCGCTGGTTGCTGGGGTGTGGGCTGATGCTGACCCTGTTCCTGGGCTTCGCCAAGCGCAGGGCGGAGCTGGTCGCCTCCAATGGCGCCGATGTTGCGCCGCAGCGACGGGCGCTGGAAGGCTATTCCGGCCCGCTTCTGGATCTGCTGATCGGCATCAGTGCTGCCGGTGCCGCCCTGGGCTATGCGCTTTACACTCTGGATCAGGAAACCATCACCATTCACGGCACAAACAAGCTGATCTGGACACTGCCCTTTGTGCTGTACGGTATCTTTCGATACCTATATGCGCTGCATCATCGTGGTGCAGGCGCGGACCCTGCGAGAGAGGTGTTGCATGATCCCCATCTCATGGCCTCCCTGGCTGGCTGGCTGGGGCTGACCTGGTGGCTGATAGCGCATGCCTGAAGCGGGGTCGAAGTGGCAGTCATAGCCTCGGGTGCCCGATTTGGGCATAATCGCCGCACTCTATCCAGCGGCAGCACTTCAGAGGAAATGCCACAAAATCATGCCTGAGACTGCAGAACGCATCCGCCTGCCCCACCTGGAACTGATTGGTGATGCAACGCCCTATGCGAGCAAGATCCATGCGCTCATTGAGCGCTCGCCACTGTTCGAAAACTTCAATCTGGCGGAAATCCGGCTGATGAGTCATTTCATGCAGGTGTTTTCCTCCGAGCCAGGAATAGAGCTTGTCAGGGAAGGCGATGCCGGTGACTTCATGATGCTGATCATCGATGGCAGCATCGAGGTCTTCAAGCAGGATCGCTGGAATGCACCACGCCTGATCGCATTGTTGAATGCCGGGCAGACGGTGGGCGAGATGTCGATGATAGATGGCGAGCCCAGATTTGCCAGTTGCATTGCGGCAGAGCGTTGCGTCGTGGCGGTGTTGACGCGCGAAAGTCTCGCCCGCATCATTCTTGAGCAACCTGTTCTGGGCGCAAAAGTTCTCATGGAACTGGTGCTGATGCTGTCAAAGCGCCTACGCCTCACCAGCGCCAAACTGGTCAACTACATGGACAGGTACGAGAGCGACAATCCTGCCGAGAACTGACAGCCGACAAACGGCCGACTGACATATGGCCGGCTGACATATTGCTGACGCATATTCGGGACCGCATTTCCGGAGGGCTGTGCGGTCCTTTTCTGTCTCGATTAAGGCCCCCCGTTTTTTGTTTCATGGCAGAATACGCCGCCATTTAGTTTTGGAGGAGGAGAGCATGCAAATCAAAAACGGGAAGGACTTCTGGGCCGGTCTGATGTTCATCGGAATCGGCGCGGCGTTCTTCATCATCGCGCAAAACTACAACATGGGGTCCGCCTTGCGAATGGGGCCGGCCTATTTCCCCACCGTACTGGGCTGCACGCTCATAGTCCTCGGGTTGGGGACACTGGTTCGATCATTCTTTTCCAAGATCGAACATACCTGGCGGCTGTTCGAATTCCAGCCGATCAACTTTGTTGCGGCCGTTGTCATCGGTGCGTTTGCCTACTGGCAGATAAAGTGGCTGAAAACCAATGAATGGATGGAGTTTGCCGTTGTGGGTGCCTCCATCATTTTGTTCTTCTCCTCGTTTGGCAAGCGTTCGCTCTGGCAATTGCTTGCCGCGACCCTCGCTTTTGGATTTCTGCTCAAACCGCTCGGACTGATTATCGCCACCTTCTTCCTGGTGATAGGTTCGGGGTTGATCAGTGAAGAGTCCAAGCTCAAG
>CAXNIK010000256.1:0-5411 GCA_964202115.1 Burkholderiales bacterium | reverse complement strand
GAACAGCCTCCCGGTGCTGGGCAAAGCGCGGCAAGCCACAAATGGTTTACCCTTGAGCCACCAAACATTATTCAAACGACACCCACTCTGGGACCAAAAAGGACGGAAGAAACGGGATGAAAACTCGAATCACCGAACTGCTGGGCATCAAATACCCCATCGTCTGCGGCGGCATGATGTGGCTGGGCACGGCGGACCTCGCCTCGGCCGTCTCCAATGCCGGAGGCCTGGGCATCATCACGGCGCTCACGCAGCCCACGCCGGAAGACCTGGCCAGGGAAATCAAGCGCTGCCGCGAGATGACCGACAAGCCCTTCGCCGCCAATCTCACCTTCACGCCGCGCCCCAAGGCGCGTCCCTACGAGGAATACGCCCACGTCATCGCCGACAGCGGCCTGAAGATCGTCGAGACCGCCGGCAACAACCCCGAGCCCTTCGTGAAAATCTTCAAGGACAAGGGTCTGAAGATCATCCACAAGTGCACCTCGGTGCGCCACGGCCTGAAGGCCGAGAAGCTGGGCTGCGACGCCATCAGCATGGACGGCTTCGAGTGCGCCGGGCACCCGGGCGAGGACGACACGCCCAACTTCATCCTGCTGCCGGCCGCGGCCTCAAAACTCAAGATCCCCATGCTCGCCTCAGGCGGCGTAGGCGATGCGCGCAGCCTGGTGGCGGCGCTGGCCCTGGGCGCGGAAGGCGTCAACATGGGCACGCGTTTCATGGCTACGAAAGAAGCGCCCATGCACGACAACGTCAAGCAGGCGCTGGTGGCGGGCGATGAGCGCGGCACCGCCCTGATCGTGCGCAAATTCCGCAACACCAGCCGCATCTACAAGAACAAGGTGGCCCTGCAGATCCAGGAAATCGAAAATCAGGAAGGCTCGACCTTCGAGAGCATCTACAACCTGGTTCGCGGCGCCGGCAACCAGAACGTGTATCACACCGGCGATATCGACGGCGGCACCTGGAGCGCGGGCATGGTCATGGGCATGATCAACGACATCCCCACCTGCAAGGAACTGCTGGACCGCATGGTGAGCGAGGCCGAGGTTCTGATCGCGAAGCGGCTCACCGGGATGGTGCAGCACTAGCGCCTGAACTTGCCGCGTCATATTTCGTTGGGCGCATTTGCATGAAAAAAATGACGCTCGACAAACTTCTGCAGACTCAGGGTTTCGGCACGCGCAAGGCATGCCAGCAGAAGATTGTCGATGGCCAGGTCAGCCTGTCCGGCAAGGTAGTCACCGAATACGATGACTACCTTGAACCCGGGTCGCTGATGCTCTCGGTCGATGGCCGGCCGTGGGTTTGCCGCGAGCACGTTTATATCGCGCTGAACAAGCCGCCCAATTACGAATGTTCGCGCCGGCCCAGCCACCATCCCGGTGTGCTGAGGCTTCTGCCCGGGGTGTTCCTGTCGCGCGATACCCAGCCGGTGGGTCGCCTCGATCACGATACCACCGGCCTGCTGCTGCTGTCCGATGACGGTGGTTTCATTCATCGGCATTCATCACCGAAGCATCATGTGCCCAAGACCTATGTGGCAACCACGCATGAGCCGGTCACGCCTGAATTGATTGCGTTGTTGCTGTCCGGCGTGAAGCTGGTGGATGAGCCCGCTCCGCTGGCGGCATTGTCCTGCCGTCAACTGGACTCGCACCGGGTCGAGATCGTGCTCGAACAGGGCAAGTACCATCAGGTCAAGCGCATGCTGGCCGCTGCCGGCCATCACTGCGACGCACTGACGCGCACCGCCATCGGCCGGCTCAGGCTGGATGAACTTGAGTTGAAGCAGGGCGACTGGTGTTTCCTGGACGAGGCGCAACTGGCGCTGCTGGCGCCGGTGAGGTAACACGGGTAACACGAGTAACACGGGCGCCACACTTCGAATATTCCTCATGACCCATCCCAATCCAGACACTCCCCCCTACGATCTCCTCGGCGGCGACGCCAAACTCAAGTCCCTGGTCACGCGCTTCTACGCGCTCATGCACAGCGAGCCCGAGTATGCCGGCATCCGCAAGCTCCATCCGCCCACGCTGGAGCACTCCACCGAGAAGCTCTATATGTTCCTCTCCGGCTGGCTGGGCGGCCCGCCGCTGTACGTGCAAAAGCACGGCCACCCCATGCTGCGCGCCCGGCACCTGCCTTTCGCCATCGGCGAATCCGAGCGCGATCAGTGGATGTCCTGCATGACGCGCGCCATGCAGGAGGAGGGCGTGGAGCCCAAGCTGTCCGAATTCCTGCTCGCATCGCTCTACAAGACTGCCGACTGGATGCGCAACAAGCCGGGTTGAGCCGGGCATGCCTTGCAAAAAAATAATAATCATTTTCATAGTTAAGTCCGCAATGTAATTACCTAAATAGACTAATAATGATCACCGATATAGGAGATTAACGGGCACCAAAGCCTCTCACGACACAGCGTCCCGCATCACCCGCATCGGCTAAAATGCCGCATGCCTGAATTCCTGCTCTACGCCATTGCGCTCTTCTCCCTGGCTGCGGTGGTCATGCTGGCCGTGATGCTCATGCGCCAGCGCGATGCCTCCGAGGCCACCGCTGCCAGCCAGAGAGCCGTGGCCGACGCCCTGCGCGAGGACGCGCGCATCGATGCCCGCGCCGCACGCGAGGAGCTGAGTGCCAGCCTGCACACCTTCAGCCAGAACATCGCCACGCAGATGACCTCCAGCGCCACGGTGCAGAACAACCAGATCGATGCCTTTGCCGAACGACTGACGGGTTTTTCGGCGGCCAACGAGACGCGCCTGGAGAACCTGCGCAAGACGCTGGATGAGCAGCTTGCGCGCGTGCAGGAGCAGCAGCGCCTGGCCGCGGCCGAGATGCGGCAGACCATTGAACAAAGACTCGAAAGGATGCAGAAGGACAACGCCGAGAAGCTCGAGTCCATGAGGAAGACCGTGGACGAGAAGCTGCATGAGACGCTGGAGAAGCGCCTCGGAGAATCCTTCAAGCTGGTGTCCGACAGGCTGGAGGCCGTGCACAAGGGCCTTGGGGAGATGCAGTCACTGGCTGCCGGCGTGGGCGACCTGAAACGCGTGCTCACCAATGTGAAGACGCGCGGCACCTGGGGGGAGGTGCAGCTTTCCAATCTGCTGGAGCAGATACTCACTGCCGAGCAGTACGCTGCCAACGTCGCCACGCGGCCTGGTTCTAAGGACCGTGTCGAGTTCGCCATCCGGCTGCCGGGCGGCGGCAATGGAGCGGGCCCGGTGTGGCTGCCCATCGACGCGAAGTTTCCCAATGAGGATTACCAGCGCCTGCTAGATGCGCAGGATCGCGGCGACCTGGTTGGTGTCGAGGATGCCTCCAAGGCCATCGAAGTGCGCCTCAAGCTCGAGGCCAGGACCATCCGCGAGAAATATATCGAACCGCCGCATACCACCGACTTCGCGCTGCTCTTCCTGCCCACCGAGGGCCTGTACGCCGAAGCGCTGCGCCGGCCGGGGTTGTCGGACGCGCTGCAGCGCGACTACCGCGTCACCATCGCCGGTCCGACTACGTTGACTGCCTTGCTCAACAGCCTGCAGATGGGCTTTCGTACTCTGGCCATCGAGAGGCGCTCAAGCGAGGTGTGGCAGATCCTCGGCGCCATCAAGACCGAATTCGCCGCTTTTGGCGAAGTACTCGCCAACACCAAGCGCCAGCTTGCTGCCGTGGCCAACTCCATCGACAAGGCCGAGACGCGTACGCGTCAGATGGAGAGGAAGCTGAAGGGCGTTGAGGCGCTGCCTGAGGATAAGGCGCAGGGGTTGTTGGGGGCGCCTGAGGGTGACGATGGGGCGGGGCGGGAGTAGGGGATTGCTTGCAGTGTGCTGCCGGGTTGATGAGACGGGGCAGCTTTGGTGGTGGGGTCACTTTTCGAGTGATGCCAAGTGTAATCAGTAGTCGCTAGACTGTCGTTGAATTGAAGCATAAGAGGAAGTCACATTCCGGCGCTGATGCTTGATCACTGGGCAGACGGTGAGAAGGGTGAAGCATCTGGTGGAATAGGCTGACACCTAAGAAATATTTGATATTTTGCTCAAGAGCTGAATGTGAGGCGAGTTGTAACTTGCCTTTTCGGGCAGCTATTGAGAATTCCCGAACCTTGCGACAACCAGTCTTGAGTATTTACGCTCGCCGAGCGAATCGTTTTGATGTCTCACGGTTAGGAAAAGATCAATAATCCTGGTTAGTTGCCTTTCTGCGGAGTAAGCGGCATGGAATTCAATACCTTTCTCTCCGATGTCATTGCAACTGTAATAGGTGGCGTGCTGCTCGCGGTCCTCTTTTTTTGGACGAAAGAGAAACTGCTTCCGCTACCTGAAGTTACAGGGCGGTGGTTCTTCGAAGTGCGCACCGAAAAGACGGCCTATGCCCCCTACGCTGGAATGGTGCTTCGATACGTAGCAATGTTGTGGAGGGAGGAACACAGGATCGCGGGAACCGTCGAGAAGATTTACGAGAACTCCTCAACAGGAGAGCGGTCGTTCGTTGGAACAAATCGCACTCGGGGAACCGTCAATGGTTATGTTGAGAAGAATTACCTCGCTCCGGATCGAATCTTTCTTCATGTAATCGAAGACGGGCACGGTCGTGAATCTACGAACATTTATGACGTTATCTTCCAGTCGGACGGAAGAATGAATGGTTCATTTCATTCTATGGTCGCAGATCAAGATGGAACAGTGAAATGGCAAAGAGATCCATTCTGAACCTGGTCGTCAAAGTTCTATCACTCCCATTTATCGCTATATCCCGTAGCGCAGAATCCATGAATCTTTGGAATGTACGCGAGGATGTAGGGCGTTGCCTAAAAGTGATTGACACTTACGTTGGCCTTATCCCCAATCGTTTTATTGGCGCTTTGGTTGCCGCGGAAGACCATAGAAGCCCAATTCATCCGGGAGTTGATCCAATTGCAATGATCAGAGCAGGATTTGTTCGGTTCAAATGTAATCAGATTGAAGGTGCAAGCACAATTGAACAGCAACTTGTGCGAACTGTAACCGGCCGGTATGAGCGTTCAGTTTTTCGAAAAATTAGAGAGCAAGCAATTGCAATCTCCGTATGCCGCAGACGGAGTAAACGTCAGAGTAAACGTCAAATCGCTAACGCCTATCTGGCAGTCGCCTACTACGGATCAGGATATGTCGGGCTCGCGGGTTTGAAGAAGTGTTGCGGTGGCGAACTAGATTGCGCTGATTCACGCGCTATTCTGAGCGCAATTGCGAGACTTAAGTATCCTAAACCACTTCTTCCCGGACAGCGCTGGCGCCAAAAGATTGACCGTCGAGTACAGTACATCGCAGAGAGAATGCCTGAGGCAGCGAACAAACCGTTCCAGCTGATCCTCGCAAGCGAGCTTCGCCTGCTTGCTCGGCCGGCTGAGCGGTAACAAAACAGCA
>CAXNIK010000255.1:0-5437 GCA_964202115.1 Burkholderiales bacterium | reverse complement strand
AGGCGCGCTATCAATATTGAATCGGGAATGGGTGCCGAACCACGGGATTTCAAGCCGGCCGGGACTGCCGGATCCTACTGCGGCTTGCGGTATTCAATCGCATTGGCAAAGTATTTTACGCTGTCCGCTGGGGCATCGCCGACGACTGTTATCCAGTGCTCACCCATGCGCCGGGCATACACGTTGATCGCACCCTGGCGGGCAAGACCGGCAAATTCAGCCTGCTTGCTGGCCAGGGGCTCTATGAAAACCGAGACAGCGGCCAGCCCGTCGGACAACAGGATGTGGCCCACTCCAGCCGTGCCTCCCAGGACCCGGTGCATTTCGCCGATTTTGCGGAACCCCGACGGCGGTGAGCGCACTATCCAGCCCAGGTTGACCAGATTCACATCCTTGGCGGCGGAATTCTCGACTTTCCAGTCCTTGCCCTTGAGGGCGAACCTGGACTTGACCATGCTGCGATCCACATTGCCTATCTGCAGCTGGGTGAATTCAAAGGTCTCGATGAGGTTGTTGCGCTCGTCGAAAGTCCTGGCCCGAAGCAGCATACCGGTCTCTTTGTCGGCCCAGAGCTTGTGGCCGTAGCGCATCTTGTCCCTGGGGCTGAGCACGATCACCTGGCAGTCGTAACCCGCGACACGCTCGACCTCGCCCATGCGTATGGAGTAGTTCTCGCCGAGATCCTTCACTTGCGCCGGCAGGATGGCCGGAAAGCTGCGGTCGGCATTCTGCTTGTCTATCTTCACCGTCATCGACTCGGGCAGATAGCAGGTCACCTGGTCGCGACTGCGGATGATTTCGCGAGGCATGCTGCCCCCCAGCGACTCCAGCCGCTCGTAGGGGCCGGATGCATCCACGTAGCGCGCGATCCGCGAGGTTTCCATCTGATCGCGGTGCTGGTAAACAAAGGTGCCGGTGTAGGACAGTTTCTGGGTCGCCGCATGAATCCGCAGCAGCCATTGCAGCGCCTGGGCATCAACCTTGGGATCCGGCTGCTGAATCTGGGCCAGGGCCGCCGAAACCGGCAGCAGCAAGGAGACGAAGGTGCGCGCCGAAAATTTCAGCAGCGATATCATCGCGCCGGTCCTTCAACGGTGACCAGCTGAATCTGCGGTGCCTGCATGGCCGATGAAGGCTGATGGGCAAACAGGTAGTTCTCAACCTTCTTTTTATCCACAACACTGGCATTGGCAGGCACAGCGCGCACCGCCGCCGCCATCTGCGCCGGTGTCGGATTGAGCACCGGAGCCGCCGTCCATACCACCAGAGCCACGCCGGCGACACCGGCGGCGGCGGACAGCGCATAGCGCAAATGGGAATGATGCGCCGGCTCGCGGATGGGCTTGGGTGCCAGCACGGTCGGCTCGACGGCCAGATGGGCAGACACCCGCTCTGCAATTGACGGGGAAATGTCCCCGCGCAGGGCGTCACCGATCAGGTGGTATGTATTCCAGGCATCTCGGGATTCGCCGGAGCCGCGCAGCAGTGCCAGTTCATGCCCGGCCGCGTCATCGGCCAGTTCCCCATCCATCAGGGCGGAAATTCGCTCGCTCATGCCTCCATCCTCCTCACCGTCTTCATTCTTACCACCTGCGGTCCTTGCCGGGATCGATCAGAGGGCGCAGCTTTTCGGCGATCGACTCGCGTGCGCGAAAAATCCGGGAGCGGACCGTTCCGATCGGGCAATTCATGATGCTTGCAATTTCCTCGTAGCTCAAACCTTCGATCTCCCGAAGCTGTATAGCCGTTCTAAGCTCTTCGGGCAAAGCCTCTATCGCCGCATTGACGGTGCCGGCAATTTCCTTGGACATCAGCACGTTTTCAGGCGTGTTGATGTCGCGCAATTGCTCACCGTCGGCAAAACCCTCCGCTTCTTCCGAGTCGAACCCGGTCGTAGTCGGCGCGCGCCTGCCCATAGCCACCAGATGATTCTTGGCGGTGTTAATGCCTATCCGGTACAACCAGGTATAGAAGGCGCTGTCCCCGCGGAACGAGGGCAAGGCGCGGTAGGCCTTGATAAAGGCTTCCTGCGCCACGTCTTCCACCTCCGCTGGATCGCGGATAAACCGCGCCAGCAGGCGGGCGAGTTTCCTCTGGTACTTGGACACCAGCAGTTCGAAAGCATGCTTGTCACCGCGCTGCGCACGCTCTACCAGTTGCTGGTCAATTTCCCGGTCGCTCATTCCCGCCATCCCCGAACCCGCGGCGCTGTACTGCACTGCACCGGCTCCGGGTCACTTATCCACAGGCGGCGGGAGTATATCCCAGCATGCATCAAGCCCAACCTAGCATTACTGACCAGGCACTTTGTAATTAGTTCATCCGGCAGCATGGTTATCCGGTGGAATGCCAAGGCACTGGCGCGCCCGCAGCCATACGCGCAGTTGTCGCAGCCCCTCTTTATTGGCCGAGTCCGGCGCAAGCACGATCCAGCGCCGGACGGATTGGGAGGCAGCCCCCGGGTCAACGGGGTCCAGGGGCAGAATCACCAGCCAGGCACATGCAAATCCCTCCTGGGCAAGAATGACCTCATGGATGTCACCGTCTTTTCCATGCCAGCGCGCGCTACGGTCACCAGAGAGCACCAGCTCACGTACCGAATCCGCCGGAACAAGCAGCGCTGACCGGATGACCACCACAGCGGACATGGCCACACCGGCGGCAACCAGCAGAAGGATCCAGGATGACAGGCTGAGGAAGGCCGCCCCCAGGGCCGCCGCATGCAAAATTACAAGACCGCCAACCAGCCAGCGTGACGGCCTCAACTCCAGCCGGATGGCCTGGGTCAAACCCGGGAAAACGCCAGCGTGCCGTTGGTGCCGCCGAACCCGAAGGAATTCGACAACGCGAGGTCTATGCGCATCGGCCTGGCCTTATTGGGCACATAGTCGAGGTCGCAGCCTTCTCCCGGCGCATGCAGGTTGATGGTTGGAGGGGAAATCTGGTTGTGCACGGCCAGCACCGAAAACACTGCCTCGATGCCGCCCGCCGCGCCCAGCAGATGTCCGGTCATCGACTTGGTCGAGTTGACCGCCAGTTTCCTGGCATGATCGCCGAAGCAGGCCTTCACCGCGATGGTCTCGGCCACATCGCCCAGCGGCGTGGAGGTGCCGTGGGCATTGAGGTACTGAACTTCCTCGCGGTTGCGGCGGGCGTTGCGCAGGGCATTGGACATGCAGCGCGAGGCACCGGCCCCGTCTTCGCAGGGTGCAGTAATGTGATTGGCGTCGGCGCTCATGCCATAGCCGGCCAGTTCGCAATAGATGCGCGCGCCGCGCTTCCTGGCGTGCTCGTATTCTTCCAGTACCAGCACGCCCGCCCCCTCGCCCAGGACGAAGCCGTCGCGGTCCTTGTCCCAGGGACGGCTGGCAGCGGCGGGATCGTCATTGCGCGTGGACAGCGCCCTGGCGGCGCAGAATCCACCCACGCCCAGCGGCGACACCGTCGACTCGGCTCCACCCGCAACCATGACATCGGCGTCACCGTACTCGATCAGCCTCCCCGCCTCGCCTATGGAATGGTTGGCCGTGGTGCAAGCCGATACCACGGCGAGGTTGGGTCCCTGCAGACCGAGCATGATGGACAGTTGCCCCGAGATCATGTTGATAATGCTGCCCGGCACGAAAAACGGCGAAATCTTGCGCACGCCGCCGGCTGTGTAGGCGGCGTGGGTATCCTCGATCAGCGGCAGGCCGCCTATGCCCGAGCCTATGCAAGCACCGATCATGGTGCGGTCTTCCTTGTCCAGATCCAGGCCCGAATCCTTGAGCGCGTCTATGGCGGCGGCAATACCGTAATGTATGAAGGTATCGAAGCGGCGCGCTTCCTTGGCGGGCAGATATTTGGCGGGATCGAAGTTCTTCACCTCGCCTGCGATCTGCGACGGAAACGTCGAGGCATCGAACCGCGTGATGCGGCCTATGCCGGAACGACCTTCGATGATGTTGGACCAGGCCTCGGCGACGGCATTGCCGACCGGGGAGATGATGCCCAACCCAGTGACTACTACACGACGACGACTCAAATCAGCACCGGAAATAAGTGGAAGAACTACAGCCCCCGACACAACGTCAGGGGCCTGATTTAGGGGAGCAAGGGGGAGGGTCTCCCCTTCGCATTCTTGGCCAATTTCTCGGTCTCAGCCCTTCTTGGCATGGTTGGTGACGTAGTCTATGGCCTGCTGCACCGTGGTGATCTTCTCTGCATCTTCGTCTGGAATCTCGGTCTCGAACTCTTCTTCGAGGGCCATGACCAGTTCCACGGTGTCCAGCGAGTCAGCGCCGAGATCGTCTACGAAAGATGACTCGTTCTTGATTTCGGCTTCATTGACGCCCAGTTGCTCGGCGACGATCTTCTTGACGCGCTGTTCGGTATTTTCCATTTGAATTCCTTCCCCTGTGGTGGCGAAGTCCTGATTTTTAAGAGCGCGCATTCTAACAGATTGGAATACCCGCCGCAGATCGGACTTCGATCAAAAAAAGCTCTTTAGTTCATGTACATGCCGCCGTTGACATGCATTGTTGTTCCGGTAACGTAGGCTGCCTGAGGTGAAGCCAGAAACGCCACGGCAGCAGCTACATCCTCCGGTTTGCCCAGGCGCCCCAGCGGTATCTGTTTAAGTAACTCTTCGCGTTGAGCATCCGCCAAGGCCCGTGTCATGTCGGTATCTATGAATCCCGGAGCAACGCAATTCACGGTGATGTTGCGGCTGCCGATCTCCCGCGCCAGGGATCGCGTCATGCCAGCTATGCCAGCCTTGGCGGCCGCATAGTTGATCTGCCCTGCGTTGCCACTGGAACCTACGACGGATGTGATGTTGATGATACGGCCCTGACGGGCCTTCATCATGCCGCGCAACACCGCTCGGGACAGCCTGAAGACTGATTTGAGATTTGTGTCGATGACGGCATCCCACTCGGAATCCTTCATGCGCATCGCCAGATTATCCTGAGTGATGCCGGCATTGTTCACCAGGATGGCAATCGGCCTGGAGAACTCCTTTTCCATGCCAGCAAGCAATGCATTGATCTGGGCCTCGTCGCGAACATCCAGCACCCTGCCCGCACCGCCGTGCGGCGCCAGTTGCTCGTCTATCAACTTGGCTCCGGCTTCAGTGGTCGCTGTTCCCACGACTATGGCACCCTGCTGTGCCAGCGCAGCGGCAATGGCCCTGCCTATGCCGCGCGAAGCTCCGGTGACCAGCGTCAGTTGCTTGGCTAGCACGCTCATGCCTTCCTGAAGGCTTGCAGCCCCTGATCCAGGCCGGTACGGTCTGCCATCGCCCCTCCTTCCAGATTCGCCACGATGCGCTTGGACAAGGGTCCAAGGACCTTGCCAGGGCCACATTCATACACGTGTGTCGCCCCAGTTGCGGCCATCGCCTTGACGCATTCAGTCCAGAGCACGGCGTGGTCGGCCTGCTGCACCAGCGCTTCCT
>CAXNIK010000254.1:0-5466 GCA_964202115.1 Burkholderiales bacterium | reverse complement strand
GCCGCGTTTGCCGCCGACGGCGCCGGCGTGATCGCGCATGAAAACGTGCGCAAGCGCCTCGCCGCAGGCACGGTGAACGGCCTGACCGGTAACAAGACGCCTCCCGTATCGGAGCAGGCGCTTCCCGGCAAGACCTATGGCAAGGCGACCACGCTGAACCTGCGCGGACGCAAGGCGCAGTTGCGCCACATTCCCAGGGCCCATACCGATGGCGACACTTTTGTCTGGTTCGCCGATGCCAATGTGATCGCCACCGGCGATATCGTCAGCGTGGGCGCGCGCTATCCCAACATCGATTTCGCCAATGGTGGCAGCATCAGCGGCATGATTGCCGGCGTCGACACCTACATCAAGCTTGCCAACGAAGGCACGAAGATCGTTCCCGGTCATGGGCCATTGTTGAAGAAATCCGACCTGGTTGAATACCGGGACATGCTGGTCATGGCGCGCGATCGTATGGCCAAACTCGTCGCGGAAGGCAAGAGCGAAAGCGAAGCAATCGAGGCACGGCCCTTCGCCGACCTGGACGCGAAAATCGGGGTCAACGAGCAGGGCAGCCGGAATTTCATCCGCGTGGTCTACAACTCGCTCAAGCGGAAATAGCCCATCAGCCGGCGGTGGTGCAAGCCGGACATGCCGTTTTTATAACTATTAGTCAATAATCGCGGTAGAACATTTCAATTTACTGACTCAAGCTTCCGGGTCCAGAATGCATCGATAGTTGTTCTGCTTCGGCAAGTTTCAATTACCCAGATCTTCCTTAAGAAGACGGGGCCGAAAATTGGCGATCAGTCGACGCCATTGCTACTCATCCAGGAGGAGATATGAAGCGGAAACCAAGGCTCTGGCTGTACAGATTCATGGCGTGCGTCTGTCTGGCGATCAGTGCTTCAGCCAGCGCACAGACGTACCCGCAGAAGGCCATAAGGATACTGACCGCTCCGGTAGGCGGCGCATTGGACATTGCCGCGCGTACCTACATCGGGCCGGCAATTTCTGAAGGCCTGCATCAGCCGGTGATCGTTGAGAACAGGCAGGGGCTCGCGACCATCCAGGCGGCGGCCAAGTCCGCACCCGACGGGTACACCTTGCTGGTGCATGGAAGCATCGTGTGGCTGCAGCAATACATGAATCAGGACACACCATGGGATCCTGTCCGGGATTTCACGTCCGTGTCATATGTAACTTCTGCTCCAACTGTACTGGTGGTGGTGCCTTCACTGCCGGTCAACTCCGTCAAGGAACTCATTGCTTATGCCAAGGCGAGGCCGGGCCAGCTCAATTACGCTTCAGGGGCTTCCGGCGTAATCAGTCATCTCGCCGGCGAACTGTTCAAGTCCGTCACCAACACGTTCATCGTGCGTATTCCCTACGGTGGAACAGCGGAGGGTCTCAAAGCCATGATGTCTGGCGAAGTGCAGTTGATGTTTCCCGCCGCAGCCTCCTCGATGCCGATGGTCAGGTCCGGGAAGATGAATGCGCTTGCCATTGCGACCTTGAAACCTTCGCCCAACTACCCCGGGCTTCCAACGATGATTCAGGCGGGCGTCCCGGGTTTCGAGTCCGGAGCGGGTACTTACCTGTATGCACCGGCAAAAACACCTGATGCCATCATCAATCAGCTGTATGGCGCGGTCAAAATGTATCTGGGCAAGCCGGACGTGGTCGCGAGGCTGACCAAACAAGGCCTGGATATCATCGCCAGTTCGCCTGCGGAAATGAATGAACTCATGAAGACAAGCATGCCCAGGCTGGGCAAGGTGGTCAAGGACGCAAATATTCGCGATGAATAGCCGCGAGCGTGGCATTGGCTAGACCAAGGAGGAGATGACGATGAACAGACGCATTTATCTGGCGGCGGTCTTGATGGCCGGTCTGCATGGCGGTGCTTTTGCCCAAGGCGCTGCCAAAGGAGCGGTCGATTACCCCAACAAGCCGGTACGCATGGTGGCCGGCTTTGCCGCCGGAGGTGGGTCGGACAACGTCTGTCGTCCCGTGGCCATTCAGATGTCCCTGGGACTGGGGCAGCAGGTCATCATCGACAACAAGGTGGGGGCGGGGAACAGCATTGCCTCGGAGTTCGTCGCCAGATCGGCGCCTGACGGCTATACCATCCAGTGCGTGAATGCCAATCACACGCTCAACGCATTCGTCTATGACAACCTGCCCTACGATACCGAGCGCGATTTCACAGGCATTTCGCAGTTCAGCTCAAGCGCCCTGATTCTCGTAGGAAGTCTTTCGCTGCCGGCAAACTCGGTCAAGGAACTCATTGCGCTGGCCAAGGCCAAGCCGAACACCCTGAATGCCGGCACGTCCGGAACTGCCGGTTCGGGAGCAGTCACCACAGCCATATTAAAAGAGAAGACCGGCATGCCTTTTGTGATCATTCCTTACAAGGCGGCGACGGAGGCCATGCTGGGTCTGGTACGCGGAGACCTGCAGTTTGCAGTTGCCAGCCAGTCATCGGCGATGGCATTACTGAAAGGCGGAAAAATAAAGGTGCTGGCAGTGCACAGCAAGAAGCGACTGGCGCATATGCCGGATGTTCCCACTCTTGAAGAAAGTGGCCTGCAGGGGCTGGACCTGGGGCCCTGGGAGGGCGTGATCGCGCCGGCCAGGACTCCGCCGGCTATCATCGACAAGCTCTATCGCGAGATTTTGAGATCGCTCAAGCAGCCGGAATTATTGAAGGTGTTCACGGCTCTGGGCGTAGAGCCCGTGGGCAGTTCGCCGGCCGAATTCAACGAGCACATACGCGGGCAGCTGGCGCTATTCCGTCAGTCTTTCAAGAACGGAAAAATCGGCGGTTGATGCCGGCAGGGTGAGTTGAGAGGGCATTCCGCTGGAATAGTGGAATTCAGACCAGGCACAAGGATCAAGAGGAGCAAGGTATGGCAGGCGACAGCATCGTCATTCTCGGAGTCGGAGACGTTGGGCCGATACATGAGCCCATGGACAAGTACGTCGCCCTGGTGCGTCCCACCCTGGAGCAGGCGGACCTGCGCATCGGCATGTGCGAGCGCATCTACTCGGACCGCGGGGCGCTGCAGTTGCATTCAGGCGTTACCGAACGGCCGCTGAAGCCCTTCATGATGTCGATTTACTCCGAGTGCGGCTTCGACGTGGTGTCGGTGGCGGGAAACCACGCCATGGATTGGGGCCCGGAGCCGTTGCTCGACACCATAGAGACTTTGCACGCCAGGGGGATCAAGACGGTCGGGGGAGGCAGGAACCTCGCGGAGGCCCGCAAGCCGGCCATATTGGAGCGCAAAGGTGTGCGTGTGGCCGTGCTGGGTTATTGCTCAGTGCTGCACGAAGGCTACGAGGCGGGCACCAACAAGCCCGGCATTGCACCGCTGCGAGCGCGTACCTTTTACGAGCAGGCGGAGCATCAGCCCGGCAATCCGCCCAATATCATCACCGTCCCCTACCCGGAGGACGTGGCCGGCATGGTCGATGACATCAGGGCGGCGAAGAAAAACGCGGACGTGGTCATTCTGTCGCTGCACTGGGGTATCCATTTCATTCCACGGGTCATCGCCGATTACCAGCCCGCGATCGCGGAGACGGCGTTCGCGGCCGGAGCGGACATGATCATGGGTCACCACGCCCACGTGCCCAAGGCGATTGCCGTCCACAATGGCAAGGTGTGCTTCCACAGCCTCAGCCACTTCATCATGTCCACGAACTTCAAGTCCCGGCTGGCATCGCGCCATCCGGGCAAAACCATGGAACAGGCGCTCAAGGCCTTTGCCCGGAAATACGGTGTGGAGATACGCAATGACGATCCGCTTCCCTGGGGAACGCACAGCAAGCACAGCCTGATCGCGAAGGCAGTCGCAGGCAAGAAGGGAATAGAGAAGGTCTCGTTTCTGCCGGTGTTGATCGACCAGGATCTGCGGCCGGAGATTCTGAGGAAGGGCGATGCCCGATTCGACGAATCGGTAAATTTCATGGAATGGGTATCCGAGGACTTCAATCCAAGATTCCAGGTTGAAGGTGACGAAGTCGTGATTACCTCCGTCTGAACACCCGCAAAAAGAAGGTCATTTATGGCAAATCCGGAATTCGACGTCATCGTGGTAGGAGCGGGTAATGCCGCGTTGTGCGCAGCGATGTCCGCGCAGGAACATGGCGCCAAAGTGCTTGTGCTCGAACGCGCGCCCATGGAGCAGCGCGGCGGCAACAGTGCCTTCACCAGCGGCAATTTCAGGATGGTCCATAACGGGCTGGAGGACATCAAGAAATTTGTTCCGGACCTCACTGCCGAGGAGATCGCCAATTCAGATTTCGGCCAGTACACGCGGGAACAGTTTTTCGATGACCTGGGGCGGACCACCGAGTACCGTACTGATCCTGATCTTGCCGAAGTGCTTATCGACAAGAGTACGGAAACGGTGCACTGGATCCGCCAGAAGGGACTGCGTTTCGTGCCCCTGTATGGAGTGCAGGCTCACAAGCACGAGGGAAAGTACAAGTTCTGGGGCGGCCTGGTCGTCACGCCGGTTGGCGGTGGGCGGGGACTGGTGGACGCCGAGTACAAGGCCGCCGAGCGCCAGGGTGTGGAAATTCGCTACAACAGCCGGGCGGTGTCGTTGCTCACCGGCGACAGCGGGGTTGAAGGCGTGGAGGTGATGTCCGGCCATACGCGCCAGCACATCCATGGCAAGGCAGTAGTACTGGCCTGCGGGGGATTCGAGGCCAACAGGGAGTGGCGCACCCGCTATCTGGGGCCTGGCTGGGATCTGGCCAAGGTCAGGGGCACGCGCTACAACACCGGTGACGGCATCCGCATGGCACTGGACATCGGGGCGCAGCCGCACGGCCATTGGTCGGGGGCACATGCGGTGGGCTGGGATCTTTCCGCGGCGGACTTCGGCGACCAGACCGGGGAGGGGCCGATCAATCATGGCAAGCACAGCTATCCCCTGGGCGTCATGATCAATGCCAATGGCGAGCGTTTTGTCGATGAGGGCGCGGACATTCGCAATTTCACCTATGCCAAGTACGGGCAGGTGATCCTGCGACAGCCGGGCCAGTTCTGCTGGCAGGTGTTCGACGCCAAGGTGACCCGCATGCTGCGGGAGACCTACCGGATCAGGCACGTGGTCAAGGTCACGGCCAACACGCTGGAGGAGCTGGTGGGCAAGCTGGAGGGAGTGAATCCGGCAGGCGCCCTCAAGACCCTGCGCGAATTCAACGCGGCGGCCAGCTCGGAGAGACCTTTCGATCCCAATGTCCTGGATGGACGGGGGACGAAGGGCCTGGCGATCCCGAAGTCCAACTGGGCGCAGCCCTTCGACACGCCTCCCTTTGAGGCTTATGCGGTCACCTGCGGGATCACCTTTACCTTTGGCGGTGTCAAGATCACACCGAAGGCGGAAGTCGTGGACATCGAAGGGGCTCCAATACCCGGCTTGTATGCCGCCGGTGAACTGGTTGGCGGTATTTTCTATTTCAACT
>CAXNIK010000253.1:0-5466 GCA_964202115.1 Burkholderiales bacterium | reverse complement strand
ACGCCAGCCTGCATTTGGTCTGCGGGAGTGCCGGCCGGCGCGGTTCGGCTACTCAGTCGACATGTTCCCGTCCTTGATGATTTTCGCCCACTTGTCGTAATCTGTCTTGATGTAACTCTTGAATGCATCAGGGCTTCCGCCTAATGCGTGGGTTCCCATCGTCTCGAAGCGGCGCTTGGTCTCAGGCTGGTTGATTACTTTCTGAAGGGCGGCGTTGATCTTAGCAATCACGCTTTCGGGCGTTCCCCTTGGGGCCAGGACTCCCGTGATACCAACCACATTCATCTCGGGATATCCAAGCTCGGCCATGGTGGGAATGGTGGGAGCCAGCGGAGAACGCTCTGTGGACGTCACGGCCAGCGCCCGGACCTTGCCCGATTCGATGCTCGGGATGGACGCGGACTGCTGGTTGATGTACAGGTTTGCTTGGCCGCCTATCACCGCCAGAAGGGCGGGCCCGCCGCCGTGATACGGAACGTGCAGGTATTCGGTCTTCGTGATGTTTTCAAACACCTTGTTGACTAGATGGTTTGAAGTTCCAATGCCAGGATTCGCAAGGATAATCTGCCCAGGTTGCTTCTGTGCCTGCGAAATCAACTCTCTCAGAGATTTGGTAGGCATGGCGCTGTTGACTAGCAGGAAGTATGGCGTCACCGACACCAGCGAGACGGGCTCCAAATCCCGCAGCGGGTCATAGGGAGGGTTCTTGTAGAGGGAGGGAGCGACAGTCAGCGAGCTGTTCGAACCCATCAGCAGCGTATGGCCGTCCGCGGGTGCCTTTGCCACAAAGTTGGCGCCCAGCATGGTTCCAACGCCCGGTTTGTTTTCCACCACCACGGTCTGGCCCAGTAGTTCGCCCAGCGGGCCGGCGATGGCCCTCGCCGTGATGTCGATATTTCCCCCCGGGGTGGAAGGAACAATCAACCGGATCGGCCGGTCGGCAGGATAGATCTGTGCCAGCACCGGCAAGCTAAATGCCAGGGAAATAAAGAATGCAACGACTCCTTTCATGATGTCTCCTTTTTGTGTGTGTGCTGAACCCTCGCCCTGGTGGGTGAGTTTAATCAATCGAACTGGTAAAGCCTCTGGGGGTTCTCAACAAGAATCCGTTGCGCCGTCTCGGCGTCCACCCAGTTACGAAAAACCTCGTACATGGACTTCGCCACCGGCTTGGGCCGGTCCAAGCCCACATCCTTGTAAGGCCCGGTCGGCCCGCCGGGCAGCGGGACCACGAACGGCCAATCACTCCCCCACAGCATCTGGCGGCTATTGGCTTGGATCAGTGCTTCCCCGAAAATATCGACATCTGGATGGGGCGGATGGCTTGCCGTCAAACGGTATGGCGCCGTGAGCTTGACGTAGGCAACCCCGTCACGTACAAGGCGAAGCAGCGCCTGGAATCCATCTCCGTCAATGCCTTTGCTGGCTGGCATGACATAACCGAAATGCCCGAAAGATACAGGGACTGGGAAGTCCTTCAACAGCACATCAAGGTCCGGATGCGCGTTCACATGCATGAGGAACTCGATGTGCCACCCCAGGGGTTTGATGCGTTGCGCTAGGCCCTTGATCAGGTCGAGGCTGAGCGTGCCTTTGCCGTGCTTCATGTCGACCACATTGCACCTGACGCCGCGGATGCCCTTCTTGTGCAGCCTTTCCAGTTCGGCGGAATCGACGTCGTAGGCCACGCTGGCCACCCCTCGGGTGTTCTTCGGGTCAAGTGCAATGGCATCCAGCAATGCTGAATTGTTCGTGCCATAAGCGCTGGGAGCCGTGATGACCGCGCGGCTGATGCCTATGTCCTTGGCCATCTTCCAATAGTCCTCCGGCAGGGCTTCATCAACCGTATAGACCTTCTCGGCGATGTAAGGGTACTTGTCCGGCCCGAACAGGATGTGGAGATGGCAATCGCAGCTGCCGGGTGGTGGAGTTGTGTCGATCGAGTTCATGGGGATTGGTTCGCACCTGAAGTTTGGGTGGATGGGTGTGCGTCGAATTTCAAGCCGGGTATTGCGCGCTCAACACGGCCCTTCGCGCCTGCGCAATCTCTGACAGCATTTCTGCATCAAACCCCGTGATGTGGAACGGGGCCGCGCCGGCAGCAATGAACTTTTGCAGGTATGGCGTATTGCCGATGCCGGCGATGGCGATAGGTTTCTTCTGCCTGTTGCACACCTCGATAGCCTTGACGAGGGTGCGATAAACACGTTCGTCCTCGTACTCGCCAAGGATGCCGAGGTCTGCCGAAAAATCGTTGCAGCCGCATATGATGAGGTCGACGCCAGGCACCGCGGCAATGGCCTCCAGGTTAGCAAAACCCCGCTCGCTCTCGATGGTGACGGCAACAAAGGCCGACTCGTTGCACCGGGCATTGACCTGCTTGGCGGGAATCTTCCTGTAGCCAAACAGGGGCAGTGCGGAATTCTGTGACCGCCCCCCGTCCGGCGGAAACCGGCACGCCTTGGAAATTTGGATTGCCTCTTCCGCCGTCTCAATCATTGGGGCCATGACGCCCAGGGCCCCGCCATCCATCAGGGGACCGATGAGGCCGATCTCGCCCTCGCGGATCCGGATCATTGGGACCAAGCCGGCGTCCAGGGCGCTTGAGCAGAGCTGCACGGCTGCATCCATCGACATGCCGGAGTGCTCAAGGTCGATCCACAGCACGTGATGGCCAGTGCCTTTGGCTATTTTCACGACGTCTACTGTGCGGGACATCCGGACTCCGAAAACAAAGACTGGAAGGCCGTTGGCGAGCCGCTCGATGACGACGTTGCGGCCTCCCTGGACGAGAGTTTCGGGAGTCGAGAAGGGATTCGGGTCAACGCTCATGATGAAGGGGTAGACTTGAGGGCAGTTCTATAATTTTTATTTAAAATAGAGCATTTCCTGAAGGATCGCCGCAGTTTCTATTTTTCGGATTTTAACGTGTAAAGCTTTGTCTCATGTGGTTAAATTTCTTATCCTTATTCGTTATCCGTCGATGACCAACTCTCCCGGCGTCGTTCGTGAATCCCACCCGCGCCATCCCGCGGCCACCATCATCCGGTTTACGCGTGAGCATGTCCGCAATGCGCTGGCGCCGCAGGACCTGCTTCAGGCGGCTCGTCACTTGGAGAATTGCCAGCACGACCCCGCGGTGAAGGTGGTGTTCCTCACCGGTACCGGCGTGGCATTCACCTCCGGCTTCGACCTTAAAGTCCTCAACGCACTGCCGCCTGAAGAACGACCGCTGGCGCTCGATGCCGCCACCGAATTGATGACACGCATCGTGACCACCCCCAAGATCGTGATCGCCGCGGTCAACGGCCACAGCGCGGGCCTGGGCAACCACATCGCGATCTGCAGCGACCTGTGCATCGCCAAACGCGGTGTCGCCTTCCACTTCACCGGTTCCGCCAAGGGCATTCCCAGCATGCAGTACGGGGCACTGCTGCTGCCCATGACGATCGGAATGAAACGCGCCAAGGCGCTGCTGCTGCGCGGTGGCCGCCTCGACGCTGCGCAGGCGGAAGCGCTGGGCCTGTGCAACAGCGTGGTCGACGAGGCTGCGTGGGAGGCAGAGATCGATTCGCTGGCCGAGGAGTTCTCCGGCAAGCACGCAGGCACCCTCACCCAGAACAAGTACCAGCTGAACCAGCTGGCGTTCCAGCTGCTGGGCGCGCTCAAGTTGTCGTCGTTAGCCGGTGCCGGGCAGATGTCGGGTCCGGACGCCTTCGAGACCGGCGGCCTCCAGGACTTGCGGAAAGCCTGATGACGCATGTGCAGATCCCTGTGTCGATCGAGGCCGACAACACGATTCCCCGCATGCTGGTGCGCCAGGCCGAACGCCTTGGAGACAAGCCCCTCATTCGGTTTCCTCGCGAGGGCGTGGATCTCGGCTACGCGAGCTTGGCGGCTCATGCGTTGGCTGGGAGCGCACGGCTCGAGCGTGACCATGCGCTGCGACCAGGCACCATCGCCGCCTTGTACCTGGGCAACTGCGGCGATTACGTTAAGGCCTGGTTTTCGTGCCTGTTCGCCGGCATCATCGACGTGCCGATTAACCATGAATTCCGCAAGGCGCTGTTGCTGTTCGCACTCTCCAGCGTCGGCGCCGAAGTCGTGATCACCGACGCCGAAGGGGCGGCACACCTGCTCGATGCGGAAGTGCGCAACTACCTAAGCAAACTGCGCCTGCTGGTGTTGTGCGGGCCGTTCGACCGCCAGCAGCTGCGGGAGCAGGCGGCCGGTTCCGCACTGCCCGCCGTCGTGGCACTGGACGAACTCACCGCGCCAGGACCGCGGGGGATAATGTGGGAAACGATCGAAGGCGGCGCGCCGGCCTTGATCCGCTTCACTTCCGGCACCACTGGCTCGCCCAAGGGCATCCTGCAAAGCCACCTGCACGCGCTGGGCAAATCGATGGTGGTCAACAGGCTGATGGAGATGGGCGAGCAGGACATCCTCTACAGCCCCTTTCCCCTGCACCATAACCTGGCCAGCGTCAACGGCCTCATCGGCACGGTGCAGCTGGGCGGAACGATGGTGAGCGCGCCGCGCTTCAGCGCCTCGGGCTACTGGCAGGAGGCACGCGAATGCGGTGCTACTCGGGCGCACTTGCTGCAAGCCATAGCACCGCTGGTGATGGCGCAGCCGCCCTCGGAACTGGACCGCTGCCACAGCGTGCGCCTGCTGTGGACGGGCGGCCCCGACCGCGCCTTCGAAGAGCGCTTCGGCGTCGAATGGATCCAGACCTTCGCCATCGGCGAGGTCGGCTGCATCGCCTCCAGGCGCGGGGCGGAGCCGGGCAGCACCGCAGTCGGCGTGCCGCTGCCCGAGTTCGAGGTGGCCATCGTCGACACGCTCGACCGGCCGTTGCCTGCCGGCGAGCACGGTGAGCTCACCATCCGGCCACGCCACCCGCACCGGGTGATGCTCGCCTATCACAACAACCTGCCAGCGACGATGCATGCCTTTCGCAACCTCTGGTTTCACACCGGAGATGCGGCAATGGTCGGCGCCGACGGCCAGTTGCACTGGCTGGGGCGCATCGGCGACACCATCCGACGGCGCGGCGTCAACATCTCCTCGGAGCAGCTGGAAGGCGAGATCCGCCAGCACCCCGCGGTGCTCGATTGCGGCGTGATCGCGATTGACATGGGCAACCGCGACCAAGAGATCCACGCCTGCCTACTGTGGCGTGAGCCACCAGCCGACGCAGCGGCTGCTTACGCCGAGCTCGCGCAGTTCCTCGCTGGCCGCCTCACCCGCGAGTACGTGCCGCGCTTCTACGAGAGCGTGGCCGAGCTGCCGCGCACCGGCACCGGCAAAGTCCGCAAGGTCGAACTGCGCGAGCGAGCGCAGTTCGCGCCCACCTGGGATCGGCAGACCGCCGCCTGGGTGGTGAAGCCCGGGGCCCAGTTTCGGCAACAGGAGACATCGCCATGAAACGCCTTCTTTCCGCCTTCGTCATTCTTGTTGCAG
>CAXNIK010000252.1:0-5540 GCA_964202115.1 Burkholderiales bacterium | reverse complement strand
CAGGATGGCACGCGCGGCTTCGGCGTCAAGATCCCCTTCGCCGAGTACATCGGCGTGTACGTCATCGAGCAATCGAAGGATCGCTCCGAGGTGCGCGTCGAGCCGAAACCGGAGCTGATCAACAGCTGGGGCGTCATGACCGGGGGCGTCATCATGAGCATGCTCGATTTCGCCATGGCCGCAGCCATTCGCGGCCAGGCCGGCGCCACCGTTTCCGTGGCCACCATCGACTTCAGCATGTCCTTCATCAACGCCGCCAGGGGCGACTTCTACGTCGAAGGCCGGGTGCTGCAGCCGGGCAAGAGCACCTACTTCTGCGAGGCGGAAGCGCGAGGCGCGGACGGGAAATTGCTGGCCAAGGCGATCGGGACGTTCAAGACGCTGCTGCCGAAGTAGGCTTTCTTCGCGTTTCTTTCGCCTGTCGACGAAAGCAACACCCAATACTGCAAAGTCACTGGATTCCCGCTTCCGCGGGAATGACACCGCAACGACCCGAGCGTGATCGCGGCAGTCGCCTAAACGATCCCGCCCTTGCGCATCTCCGCAATGGCATCCTTGCTGAACCCCAGGTGCTGCAGCACTTCATCGGTGTGCTGCCCCATGCGCGCCGGCGGCGAATGGATATGCGCCGGGGTCTTGGACAGCTGATACGAAGCCTTGGGTACGACGACTTCGTAGCCAATCTCGGCGTCCATGGGAAACTTGTGCATCAGGCCACGATGCCTGATCTGCGGGTTATCGACCGCCTGGTACAGGTCGCGCACCGCCATGGAGGCGACACCGGCGTTGGAGATGATCTCCTCCCATTCCAGCGCGGTTTTTGAAGCGAGCGTCTTTTCGATCTCGGCGGTGAAGGCCGCATAGTTCTGCGCCACCGAGTCGTGATCACAGAAGCGCGGATCGACCGGCATGTCCATGCGTCCTATGGCCTTCCAGAACCGCTCCCGCCGCGACGGTGTGGTCGCGGCCACCGACAGCCGCCCTTCCTTGCACTGGAACACGTTGGAGATGAAGCGCCCGTCGCCGTTACCACGCAACTGCTTGTAGTTGCCGGTGGTGGCCGCTTCGCAGACGTCGGCGCCGGCCATGGTCATGGCGGTGTCCAGCATGGCGGTGTCGATGTACTGGCCCTCGCCGGTCTGCGTGCGGTAATACAGCGCGGAGACGATGCCCAGCGCCGCCGCGTAGCCCGTGGCGTAATCGGCCATGAGAAAACCGACCTTCATCGGCCCGGTGTCCTTGGTGCCAGACAGGCTCATCAGGCCGCTCGCGGCCTGCACCGCGCCGTCGATGGCGGCACGCTTGTAGGTGGGCCCGCTCTGGCCATAGCCGGTGATGGAGCAGTAGATCAAGCGGGGATTGATCTTGGACAGAGCGTCGTAGTCCAGGCCGTACTTCTTCATCGAGCCGGCCACCAGGTTTTCCACCACCACGTCCGATTCGGCGGCCAGCTTGCGGAATATGTCCTGGCCCTGGGGCGAGGCGATGTTGAGCGTCATGTTCCTCTTGTTCGAGGCCTGGGCCATGAAGCTGTGACTCATGGCCATCTTGCCCAGCTTGCCGCCGGCGCCCAGGACCAGGCGCATGCTATCCGGGTCCTTGGGGTTCTCAATGGACAGCACATCAGCGCCGTGCAACGCCAGCTGGTACGTGGAAAACGGCGCGGCGATCTGCCGCGTGACAGCCAGCACCTTGATGCCTTCGAACACATTCTTTGGTTCCACTTTCTTGCTCCACGGCTATATCAGGAAAGTCGGCACTTTACCGCAGCACATCGAATTATGGGTAGCGGTCTATCGCCCCGCAAATTCAGGCCGGTACGTGGTTTCGCTCCGCGAAACGCCAGCGACTTCCTTGAGCGCCCGGGCACCATCCTTGATCCTGATCAAATGGGGATGCGCGGCCGAAACCTAGAATGCCCCGATCAGTCAGGTCATAAAAAAAGACGGAGAACGGCAATGACACGCAACGGCCAGGCACTATCGGTGCTGATCGCCAGCACGCTCGCATTCACAGTGTGCTTCATGGTGTGCTTCATGGTGTGGATGATGTTCGGCGTGATCGGCATCCCGATCAAGAAGGCGCTCAACCTCAATTCCACGGAATTCGGGCTGTTGACGGCCATGCCGGTGCTCACCGGCTCGCTGATACGGGTGCCGCTGGGCATCTGGACCGACAAGTACGGCGGGCGCATCGTCATGGCGGTGCTGATGGCCCTCACCGTCCCTGCCATCTGGTTCATGAGCTATGCCACCGAGTACTGGCATTTCCTCGTCATCGGCCTGTTCGTCGGCCTGGCCGGCGGTTCATTCTCGGTGGGCACACCCTACGTGGCGCGCTGGTATCCGAAGAACCGCCAGGGCTTCGCCATGGGCGTCTACGGCGCCGGCAACTCCGGAGCCGCTGTCAACAAGTTCATCGCACCGGCGCTGGTGGTGGCCTTCGGCTGGACCATGGTGCCGCAGGTCTACGCCGCCATCATGCTGGGCACGGTCATCGTGTTCTGGCTGTTCAGCCACAGCGATCCGGCGCACCTGGTGCCGGCCAACACCCGTTTCGTCGATCAGTTGAAGTCGCTCAAGGATCCCAAGGTGCTCAAGTACTGCCAGTACTACAGCATCGTGTTCGGCGGCTATGTGGCGCTGTCACTGTGGATGGTGCAGTACTACGTCGGCGAGTACGGCATGGACATCCGCGCCGCGGCGCTGCTGGCGGCCTGCTTCTCGCTTCCCGGCGGCGTACTGCGCGCCATCGGCGGCTGGCTGTCGGACAAGTACAGCGCGCACGCGATCACCTGGTGGGTGATGTGGGTGAGCTGGATCTGCCTGTTCATCCTCTCCTACCCGCAGACCGACTTCACCATACTCACCGCCAACGGGCCGAAGACTTTTCACATCGGACTCAACGTCTGGATGTTCACCGCCCTGATGTTCATCCTCGGCATCGCCTGGGCCTTCGGCAAGGCCAGCGTGTTCAAGTACATCAGCGACGACTACCCGGGCAATATCGGCACCATCAGCGGCATCGTCGGCCTGGCCGGCGGCCTGGGCGGCTTCGTGCTGCCCATCATGTTCGGCGCGCTGATGGACATCACCGGCATCCGCTCCAGCGCCTTCATGCCGATGTACGGCGTGGTCTGGGTGTCGCTGATCTGGATGTACTGGACCGAAGTGCGCCGCACCGAGGTCATGGGCCCTCACGCCCAGGGCTTCAGCCTGCACGGCTGAGCCCCCCTCCTCACCAACCGGGAATCATCATGAACACAGCCAGCAGCAAACCTGCCACCCCACCGGCCGCCAGCGGCCCGGACATCGCAGACTGGCGGCCGGAGGACGAGACCTTCTGGGAATCCACCGGAAAACGGATTGCCTACCGCAATCTGTGGATCTCCGTGCCGGCGCTGCTGTGCGGCTTCGCGGTCTGGGGCATGTGGGGCATCATCACCGTGCAGATGATGAATCTGGGCTTTCCCTTCACCCAGGCCGAACTGTTCACGCTGACGGCCATCGCCGGCATCTCCGGGGCGACCATGCGCATCCCCGCGTCGTTTCTGATCCGCCTGGCCGGCGGGCGCAACACCATCTTTCTCACCACCGCGATGCTGCTGGCCCCGGCACTGGGCACCGGCATCGTGCTGCAGCACAAGGACTGGCCGCTGTGGGCGTTCCAGCTCATGGCGCTGTGGTGCGGTGTGGGCGGCGGCAACTTCGCCAGCTCCATGTCCAACATCAGCACCTTCTTCCCCAAGCGGCTGCAGGGCACGGCACTGGGGCTCAACGCCGGCCTGGGCAACTTCGGCGTGACCACCATGCAGGTGGTGATTCCGCTGGTCATGACCGTGGGCATATTCGGCAGCCTGGGCGGTGAGCCGATGATACTGATGAAGGACAGCGGCTGGATCTTCGGCAAGATCGCGGCGGGCACGCCCACCTGGATTCAGAACGCCGGCTTCGCCTGGCTGCTGTCGCTGGTGCCGCTGTCCATCCTGTGCTGGCTGGGCATGAACAACCTGAAGACGGTCTCGCCTGAGACTGGCCATCCCCTCATCGCGTTTGCCAAGATCACCTACCTGTACACGCTGGCCTTCGTGCCATCCGTCCTCGGTCTGTACCTGTACCTGCCCAAGCCCACCGGCCTTGGTCTCATCAGCATGTGGGTGGCGATTCCGCTGGACATCATCAGCGCGCTGCTGGTGATGAAGCTCGCGGCCTTCGGCCCGATGAAGGAGGGCGTCAGCAAGCAGTTCCAGATATTCAGCAACAAGCACACCTGGTCGATGACGGCGCTGTACATCGTGACCTTCGGCTCGTTCATCGGCTTCTCCATGGCGTTGCCGCTGTCGATGAAGGTCATCTTCGGCATCAGCCATGTGCCTGATGCGAACGGCGTGATGCAGCACACGCTGGGCAACCCGAATGCGCCCAGCGTTCTCGCCTATGCGTGGATCGGTCCCTTCGTCGGCGCGGCGGTGCGGCCGGTCGGGGGCTGGATTTCCGACAAGGTCGGCGGCTCCATCGTCACCCAGATCATCTCGGCGGTGATGGTGATCGCCTCGATCGCGGTGGGTTACGTGATGATGCAGGCCTACGGATCGGCCACGCCCGAGACGCACTTCCCGCTGTTCCTTGGCCTGTTCATGCTGCTGTTCTTCGCCACCGGCATCGGCAACGGCTCGACCTTTCGCACCATCGGGGTGATCTTCGATCGCCAGCAGGCCGGCCCGGTGCTGGGCTGGACCTCGGCCATCGCGGCCTACGGTGCCTTCATCGCGCCAGTGGTCATCGGCAGCCAGATCACGGCTGGCACTCCGCAATACGCCATGTACGGCTTCGCCATCTTCTACGCGCTGTGCCTGATCCTCAACTGGTGGTTCTACCTGCGCGCCAATGCCTACGTGAAAAATCCCTGAGCCCTGCTGTGCAACACCTTGTCCGGAGCCTGACATGAGTCATTTTCTCGATCGCCTTACCTACTTCTCCCAGCCTCGCGAAGAGTTTGCCGACGGCCACGGCGTCACCACCGGCGAGGACCGCACCTGGGAGGATGCCTATCGCAACCGCTGGGCGCATGACAAGATCGTGCGCTCCACGCATGGCGTGAACTGCACCGGCTCCTGTTCGTGGAAGATCTACGTCAAGGGCGGCATCGTCACCTGGGAAACCCAGCAGACCGACTACCCGCGCACCCGCTGGGACATGCCCAACCACGAGCCGCGCGGATGCGCGCGCGGCGCCAGCTACAGCTGGTACCTGTACAGCGCCAACCGCGTGAAATACCCGCTGGTACGTGGGCGCCTGCTCAAGGCCTGGCGCGAGGCACGCCTGGCGCACGAGCCGGTCGAGGCCTGGGCTTCCATCGTCGAGTCCGATGCGAAGCGCCGCGACTACCAGAGCGTGCGCGGACTGGGCGGCTTCGTGCGCTCGAGCTGGGATGAAGTCAACGAAATCATCGCCGCAGCCAACGTCTACACCATCAAGAAGCATGGACCCGATCGCGTCATCGGTTTTTCGCCGATACCGGCCATGTCCATGGTCAGCTAC
>CAXNIK010000251.1:0-5543 GCA_964202115.1 Burkholderiales bacterium | reverse complement strand
CTTGATGTCGCGTGTTTCCTGACCGACGTAAGGCGATGTCGGCTGTGCAGCGGAAACGACGATGGCAAAAGGTGCAAGGGCAACGAAGTAGGCAATGAGTCGATGTTTCATGTGAACCTTTCGAGGTGAGTGAGTTGGCTAACGTGAATTCGAACCCCGAAAAGGCGAGTTGCAACTCGCCTGTGCATTGAGCAAGTATTCAATCACTCGCCAAATCAAGACCTTCCCGCAGCACCGCTTACGAATGGAAAGGACAAACTCGCCTGTTTCTGGAATTTCCGTTTTCATATCAGCAGTTTGAGGATTTCTGCGTCGAGGTTTCAACGATTTTTGTAGATTACCGGCTTATTCAGGAATTGGGAATCACTGGAAAAGTGAGGGTGTGATGTGGGGAGTTGGCAGAATGCGTTAATGTTGATGACAATAATTAGTCTATTTATGCTTATGTGTAAATGATCTCATAACTAAATTGATCATTTTTCCAGACCTCACCGCCCCTTGTACTGCGGCTTCCTCTTCTCCGAAAACGCCTTAGTCCCTTCCTTTCCATCCTCAGTCGAAGCAAGCAGATATGAAACAAACTGTTCCATACGCATGCCATCAGCGAGGTTCATGTCACGCGAGCGCAGCATCATTTCCTTGGCGGCCTGCAGGTGCAGGGGCGGGAAGTCGGCGATGCGCCGGGCGTAGTCCATGGCGGTCTCCATGAGCTTCTCCTGCGGGACGATGCAGTTGATGAAGCCGTGCTGCAGCGCCGACTCCGCATTCAGGGCTTTGCCGGTGAGCATCATTTCCATGCCCACGGCGAAGGGCACTTGGGCGAGGATGCGCTGGGTGCCGCCGTTCACAGCCATGACGCCACGCGTGGCTTCGGTGAGGGCGAAGCTGGCGTTGGGCGCGGCCACGCGGATGTCGGTGGCCATGAGCAGGTGCATCCCGCCGGCGATGCAATGGCCGTTGACCGCGGCGATGATGGGCTTCCAGATGTCCATGCCGCGGCTGAGCGCCGGATTGCGCTGGGTCAGCCAGAACTCCGCCATCGGCGGGGTGGCGTTCTTCTGACCGCTGGCGGCGCTGGCCTTCATGTCGCCGCCAGCGCAGAAGGCCTTCTGTCCCGCGCCGGTGACGATAGCCACGCGCACCGACTGGTCGTCGCGCACGCGCTCCCAGGCCGCATTGAGCAGCTTGAAGTGCTCCATGTCCAGCGCATTGGCGCGCTCGGGGCGGTTGATGGTGACGACGGCAATGCCGCCTTCGTGGAGTTCGAAATCGATGGCCATGCGGGGTCCTTTGATCGGTGAGTGGATTGCGGCGACAGCCGCTACTCGATTTTGATGCCCAGATCCTTGATGACCTTGGCGGCAACGTTCAGCGCGTTATTCAGCGTTTCGCCGAATTGCTCGGGTGTGCCCGGTGCCGGATCGGCGCCGTCGGCGGCGAGCATCTTCTGCACTTCGGGCGCGTTCAGCGACTGATTGAAGGCGGCGTTCAGTGCGAGGATGCTCGAGCGCGGGCTGCCGGCGGTGGTGAGAATGCCGAACCAGCCCGTCCATTCGATGCCCTTGAATCCCAGCTCGGCCGCGGTGGGCACATCGGGCAGGCCGGGTGAACGCCGGGGCGTGGTCACCATGACCAGCCTGGCCTTGCCGGCGCGCGCATGCGGGCCGATGGCGCCGGGGCTGGCGAACGCCACCTGCAATCGCCCGCTGATCATGTCCGCTATTCCCGGGCCGATGCCCTTGTAGGGAACGTGCACCATCTTCACGCCGGTATTCATGTTGACCAGTTCGCCCACCAGGTGGGCGGCAGTGCCATTGCCCGACGAGGCGAAATTCAGGCCGTCGGGATTTTTCTTCCAGTAGGTGATCAGGTCCTGCAGGTTGTGTATGGGCAGCGAAATATTCACCGCCATGATCTGCGGCTGCGAGGTGAGCTGCGCCACCGGCACGAGGAGCTTTCTGCCATCGCCCTCGAGCTTGCCCGAGAGGATGGTGGCGTTGTAACTGCTGCTGGAGTTGATGCTCAGGGTGTGAGCGTCCGGCGCCGCCTTGATCACCGTCTGCACCGCGATCAGTCCGGATGCGCCGGCGATGTTCTCCACGATGATGGTCTGCCCCAGCCGTTCGCCCACCCTGACGGCGGTCATGCGCGCCAGCGAATCGGAACCACCGCCTGGCACCACCGGAACGATGAGGCGCAGCGGCTTGACCGGAAAGGCCGGCTGCGCGAACGCGGCCTGCGCGCACAGTGCGCCGGCCACACTGGCAAAACTGGCAACTGAGGCCAGAACGATTCGGGCTGCACGCCCTGCCTGCTCCTGGATATGCCTGCCCATGCTCTTCTCCCTTGGTGAAACCCTACTCCTCCAGCTTGAGCCCCATGTCCTTGATGAGCTTCGCGCCCGTGTCCAGCACGTGATACACGTTGTTGCCGAACTGCTCCGGCGTGCCGGGCGCGGGGTCGGAACCGTCGACGGCGAACATCTTCTGCATCTCGGGCGAGGCCGCCGCCTGGTTGAAGGCGGCATTCAGGGTGAGGATGTTCTGGCGCGGGCTGCCGAAGGTGGTGAAGATGCCGAACCAGCTCGACCAGTCGACCTCCACACCCTGCTCGGCCATGGTCGGCAGATCGGGCAGGCCCGCGGTTCGCCTGGCCCCACTCTGCGCCACCGCCCTCACCTTGCCCGTGCGCACGTGCGGTGCCGCGGAACCCGGACTGCCGAAGGCCATCTGGATGCGCCCGCTGATGGTGTCCAGAATGCCGGGGCCGGTGCCCTTGTAGGGCACATGCACCATCTTCAGCCCCGCCTTCTGATTGATGATCTCGCCGATGAGATGCCCCGAGGTGCCGATGCCCTGCGAGGCGAAATTCAGCCCGTTGGGATTCTTCTTTCCGTAGGCGACCAGGTCCTGCATGGTGCTGATGGGCAGCGCGGGGTTGACCATCAGCACCAGCGGCTGCGAGGTGAGCTGCGCCACCGGCGCCAGCGCTTTTTTCGGGTCGCCCAGCTTCCCCGAGTACATGGTGGCGTTGTAGCTCGAGCTCGAATTGATGCTCATGGTGTAGGCGTCGGGCGTTGCCCTCACCACGGTCTGCAGGCCCAGCAGGCCGGAGGCTCCGGTGATGTTCTCCACCACCACGGGCACGCCCAGGCGCTCGCTCACCTTGGCCGCGGACAGCCGCCCCATCGAATCGGCGCCGCCGCCGGGCGCAACCGGCACGATCAGGCGTATGGGCTTGTTGGGGAAAGTGCCCTGGGCGAACGCAAGCGGTGACAGCGCGGCCGTGCTGCAGGCCAGGACGAATGCGGCAAGGCGCAGGCCTTGTCTCTCGAATTGACGGACCATGGACTCCTCCTTGTAGTCGGAAAAAGCACCCTTTCGCTCTGGCACTGGCCGGATGGGTACCTGTCTTGGATCATACGCCGCGAGGCGGACAGTCCGCCCCCCCGGCAGGGCCGCTAGTCCTCCAGCTTGAGTCCCATTTCCTTGATCAGCCGCAAGCCCGTGTCGAGGACATGGTAGACGGTCTCGCCGAACTGCTCGGGCGTGCCGGGCGCCGGATCGGCGCCGTCGGAGGCGAACAGTTTCTGCATCTCCGGCGAGGCCGCGGCCTGGTTGATGGCGGCATTGAGCGTGACGATGCTCGGGCGCGGGCTGCCGAAGGTGGTGAAGATGCCGAACCAGCTCGACCAGTCGATGTCCACGCCCTGCTCGGCCATGGTGGGCACATCGGGCAATCCGGGGGTGCGCTTGGCGCCGCTGTGCGAGACCAACCTCAACTTGCCCGCGCGCACATGCGGCCCGGCGGAAGTGGGACTGGTGAACACGAGCTGGATGCGCCCGGCGATGGCATCGACCATCCCCGGAGCGATGCCCTTGTAGGGCACGTGCACCAGATTGATGCCGGTCTTCTGGTTGATCATCGCGCCGATCAGGTGCGAAGAGGTGCCGATGCCCGGCGAAGCGTAGGCCAGGCCGTCCGGATTCTTCCTGCCGTAGGCGACGAGGTCCTGCATGTTGCGGATGGGCAACGCGTTGTTGACCAGCATGACCAGAGGCTGAGAGGTGAGCTGCGCCACCGGTGCCATGGCTTTTCTCGGGTCGCCGACCTTGTTGGTGTACATGGTGGCGTTGTAGGAGCTGCTGGTGTTAATGAGGATGGTGTGGGCGTCGGCGGGCGCCTTCATGATGGTCTGATAGGCGAGCAATCCGGATGCGCCGGCGATGTTATCCACCACCACCGGCTGGCCGAAGCGCTCGCTCAACTTGCCGCCTACCATGCGCGCCAGGATGTCGGACCCTCCGCCGGGCAGGACGGTCACGATGAAGCGTATTGGTTTGGTGGGGAAACTGTTCTGCGCCGATGCGAATGGCGAAAACACCGCTGCACAGGCGGCAACGAGCAAGGCAAGGCGCAGGCTGGCACTCTGAAAAATGCGAAACAAGGTTTTCTCCTTTTAGCCAGAACAGGCAAGCCTTCGGAACTTGCACAGGCCGTAATGGGCGCCTGTCGCGAATCATACGCCGCAGCGGGAACTCCGCCTCCAGCCGCCAGCTACTCCGACAACTTCAGTCCCATCTCCTTGATCAACCGCTCTCCCGTTTCCAGGACATTGGAGACGGTTTCGCCGAACTGTTCGGGCGTGCCGGGCGCAGGATCGGCGCCGTCGGAGGCGAACAGTTTCTGCATCTCGGGCGAGGCCGCGGCCTGGTTGATGGCGTTGTTCAGCGTGAGGATGCTCGGGCGCGGGCTGCCGAAGGTGGTGAAGATGCCGAACCAGCTCAGCCAGTCGATGTCCAGTCCCTGCTCGGCCATGGTGGGCACATCGGGCATGGCAGCGGTGCGCTTGGCGCCGCTGTGTGCGACCGGCCGCAACTTTCCCGCACGCACGTGCGGTCCGGCGGAAGTGGGACTGGCGAACACAATCTGGATGCGCCCGGCAATGGCATCGACAATGCCTGGAGCAATACCCTTGTAGGGCACATGCACCAGCTTCAGGCCGGCCTTCTGGTTGATGATCGCGCCAACCAGGTGCGACGAGGAGCCGATGCCCGGAGAGGCATAGGCCAGGCCGTCCATGTTCTTCCTGCCGTAGGCGATGAGCTCCTGCATGTTGCGGATGGGCAGCGCATTGTTGATGATCATGACAAGCGGCTGGGAGGTCAGCTGTGCCACCGGCGCCAGCGCCGTTTTCGGGTCGCCCACCCTGCGCCCGTACATGATGGCGTTATAGGAACTGCTGGAGACGATGAGCATGGTATGGGCATCAGCGGGAGACTTCAGCACCGCCTGGTAGGCCAGCAATCCGGAAGCTCCGGAAATATTCTCGACGATCACCGGATTGCCGAAGTGATCGCTCAGTTTTGCGGCAAACAGCCGCCCCAGCGTGTCGCCACCGCCTCCGGGCACGACATCGACGATCATGCGCATGACCTTGTTGGGATAAGTGCCCTGTGCCAGCGCCCCCTGCGCACACACCGCAGCGCCAACGCCAAGAACGAGCGATGCGAGGTGCATCCGCCGAATCTGGATGGATCTGA
>CAXNIK010000250.1:0-5544 GCA_964202115.1 Burkholderiales bacterium | reverse complement strand
CAAGTGGCTGCATGCTGCAGCCCAAGCCAGACATTATCGATCATGAGAAGGGCCAGATAAAGGGTGGCAACTGGATCTCCAGCCCCACATAGAAGACAAGATGACAGAAGAGGGCGGTCAGCGCGGCCAGTACCAGCGTGCCGACAATGCCCAGCTTGGTGTCAGCCAGGACGCCCAGACCGATCTGCAGAAAGATCGCGGGAACGAGGCCGATCCACTTGACCGTCAACGCGAAGGCCAGCACCGAGGCCGTGATCCAGATCACCGGCCGCCATTCGAGGACGATCTTTTCTCCGCCCCGGAAAAAGGCCGGTATGGTGATGAGGACGCCGACCACTGCCAGCACGTAGCCCAGATACATGGGAAACCAGCCCGGACCCATGCGAGTGGGCGTGCCTACCCGGTAGTGATTCGCAGCCCAGATGGCCCAGAACAAACCGATCGCGATGATTACAAGGCCGGCGATGATGTCCCGCCAGTCTCTGTCTTTAAATGACATTTTTCCTCCGATTCGAGATTGAAATTGAATCGCCCCGGACTGGCAGCAAATTACACGCGAGCAACTTAATTTTCTTTTAGTTTAGTTTTCTATCTTTTAAGCAAGATAGTCCCGTCTGCTCATTTTCTCCGAAAGTTTGCGGACGAGGGTGATTTATAAAAGTTCGCATTTATACCATGCCCTGTAAATTTTAACGAAATATCGAGCATATATGCGGCAGGGCGGCAGGGCAGGTGCTCCAGCCTGCCGCAATTGGTGTGCGTCTGCAACATCACCTCGGGACCAAAAGGCTTCATTCAAATGCGGTATTCTCCAACAAATTTCACAAAAAGGCCCGGCTGGCGGTATGTTGCACTGCATTTTGAGCAGCCGCCGAAGCTGTCATCCAGCTGTCACCCAATAAAGGAGATCTGCAATGAAGATGCGCGCAAGCCACGTCGTGGGCAAACACCGTATTGTCTGCGAGCAGGTGGACAGGCTCGATCCGGTCAAGGGCGAGGTCCTGGTGAAATCGGAATGGGCTGCCATCTGCGGCAGCGACGTGCACACGGTGCATTCGGACATTCCGTTGCCCGCGCGTCTGGCCAAACCCGGCACGCCCGGGCACGAAGGCATCGGCTACGTCACTGACAGCCTCGCCGATGGCTATGCCAAGGGTGACCTCATCCTCACCGTGCCGGGCTACGAAAACCGCACCGGCACCTTTTGCGACTGGCAGGTGATGCAGCCGCGCTACATGGTCAATGTGCCCAAGACTGATCTTCCACTGGAGCAGGTGCTGATGGCGCAGCAGTTCGGCACCACCATCTATGCGCTGCGCCAGCAGCCCCTGGACGTGGTGGGCAAGACGGTGATGGTGATGGGGCAGGGCTCGGCCGGCCTGTTCTTCGCCTGGAGCCTGAAGCGCGCCGGCGCCAGGACCGTCATCGCCTCCGATCACAATGATTTCCGCCTGGCGATTTCGAAGCATTTCGGCGTGGATGTGGCGGTGAAGCCGGGCAAGGACGCAATGCAGGCGGTGATGGACCACACCGGCGGCAAGGGCGTGCCCTTCCTGGTCGAGGCGGTGGGCAACTCCGAAGCGCTCGGGGAATCCATCGGCCTGATCGGCCTTGACGGCAAGGGGCTGTTCTTCGGCCAGCCGGTGACCAAAGAACTGGTGCCTTTCAACTTCCACGACTTCCAGCGCCGTCGCATGGTCATCTGGTCGCACACCGAGACGCTGCGCGAGCCGGAGCTGCTGTCCTTCAAGTATGCGGTGGATCTCATCGTCAACAAGGAGATCGACGTCTCGCCGCTGATCAGCCACACCTTCAAGATGGACGAGATAGAGAAAGCCATGGACTACGCCACCACCTACAAGGACAACGCGCGCAAGGTCTGCATCAAGTTCTAGGTGGGCCGGGCATCAATCGAGGAGGATGGGATGCATCAATTCAGAACTCATGCGGCGGCATGCGCGCTGGCCGCCATGCTGGGCACCATGTGCACCACAGGCAGCGCACTGGCCCAGGACTTCGTGCGCGCCTGGCCGGCCAAGCCGGTCACGGTCGTCATCCCCTTCCCCCCGGGCGGGTCCACCGAGGCTGAAGGCCGGCTGTATGCCCAGAAGCTGAGCGACAACCTGGGCAAGACCTTCATCCTGGACTACAAGCCCGGCGCCTCCACCACCATAGGCGCCAGTTTCGTGGCCAAGGCCTCGCCCGACGGCTACACGCTGCTGGGCACCACCACCAGCTACAGCCTGGCCGCGGCCTTCTATCCCGATCTGCCCTATGACTATCTCAAGGACATCACGCAGCTCACCATGATGACGCGCCGGCCGCCGGTGCTGACCGTGTCCACGAAATTTCCGGCGAAAACCCCCAGGGAGTACATCGACTACGCGCGCGCCAACCCGGGCAAGATCAATTTCGCCACCACCGGCTCGGGCGGCTCGCCGCACATCGGCGGCGCCTCCCTGCACGGCATCACCAACACCCAGGTGACCTTCCTGCATTACAAGGGTTCGGCTCCGCTCATGGCCGACCACCTGGCCGGGCGCATCGACACCACCATCACCACCTTCATCACTGCAGTCCCGCTGCACCGCGCCGGCAAGCTGCGCATCGTCGGCACCACCGCCGGGGAGCGCTCGCCGCAGTTCCCGGAATTTCCCTCCATGGCAGACGCTGCTCCCGGCTACAGCCATACCAGCTGGTGGGGCTTCATGGCGCCTGGCAAGATGATTCCGGCGCTTCAAGCGCGCATCAGCGCCGAGATGGTGAAGGCGGGCAAGGACCCCGAGGTGAGCAGGAGAATGACCGAGGACGGCGCCGTCATGACGCTGTCGACTCCCGATGAGTTCCGCAAGGCCATCGCTGGCGACGTGGCGCGGCTGAAGAAGCTGGCCTCCGAGCACAACATCAAGGCGGAGGAGTAGATCCCGATTCAAAGCTGGTCCCTGCAAAAGGAGGCTGTCATGCATCCATCACACGCAACTCAAGGTCGTCGCTTCGCCGGTTTTCCCCTGACTGCTCTTGCCATGATGATGGCGCACGGCGGCGCCTTGTCCCAGGACTATGTGCGCGCCTGGCCGGCCAAGCCGGTGATGGTCGTTATCCCCTTCACTCCCGGAGGCTCCACCGACACCGAGGGCCGGCTGTACACGCAGAAGTTGAGCGAGAACCTGGGCAAGAGCTTCATCATGGATTACAAGCCCGGAGGCGCGACCACCATCGGCACGGCGCATGTGGCCAAGGCGGCGCCCGACGGTTACACCCTGCTGGCCATCACCGTCAGCTTTAGTCTGGCGGCGGCTCTGCACAAGGATCTGCCCTATGACCCGCTGAAGGATCTCACCCCGCTGTCGATGATGACGCAGCGGCCCTCGGTGCTGGTCGTGTCCGCCCATCAGCCGATGAAGACGATTGCGGAATACGTTGCCTTCGTGAAAGCCAATCCGGAAAAGATGAACTTCGGCAGCTACGGCGTGGGCAGCGGGCCTCACGTGGGGGCGGTCTGGCTGCACAGCCTGCTCGGTGCCTCGGTCACCTACGTGCACTACAAGGGGCAGGCCCCAATGACGGTGGATCTGGTGGCCGGACGCATCGGGGCCACCACTGGCTCCTTCTTCGCCAACATGCCCTTGCACCGGAACGGCAAGGTACGCATCCTGGCGGTGTCCACGCCGCAGCGCTCGCCGCAGTATCCGGAGTTCCCGACCCTGGCCGAAAGCGGCGCGGCCGGCTACGACTACGGAAGCTGGTGGGGGTTCCTGGGGCCGGGGCGCATGTTGCCCGCCCTGGCCAACCGCATCAGTTCCGAGATGGAGAAAGCCGGCAAGGCGCCCGACGTGACCAAGACCATGACCAGTGACGGCGCCATCATGAAGCTGTCCACACCGGCGCAGTTCCGCAAGGACATCGCCGCTGAGATCGTCCGGTTTAGAAAGCTGGTCGCGGACAACAACATCAAGCCGGAGGAGTAGCCCCGCGATTCGCCAGTCAGGCTGCCGGCTTTCTCAGCAGCAGCGACTGGCGCAGGCAGCGTGCCACCGTCTCGCCGCGCTGGTTGTGCGCCGTGTGCTCGAACTCCACGATGCCGGCATTGGGGCGCGATTTGCTCTCGCGCCGCGACACCACCTTGGTTCTCATGCGCAGGGTGTCGCCGTGGAATACCGGCTTGGGGAAGGTGACATCGGTCATGCCGAGGTTGGCCACCAGCGTGCCCATGGTGGTGTCGTTGACCGACATGCCGATCATCAGGCCCAGGGTGAACAGGCTGTTTACCAGCGGCTTGCCGAACTCGGTGTTTTTGGCGAACTCGGCATCGATGTGCAGCGGCTGCGGATTGAGCGTGAGACAGGAGAACAGCACATTGTCCGCCTCGGTGACGGTGCGGCCCCAGGGATGGCTGATTTCCAGTCCGGGGGTGAGCTCTTCGAAGTACAGGCCTGGCATGGGTGTTCTCCTGGGGAAGTGAGCCGGCATTTTAGCGTGAGCATTCCCGGTGTCGGGCGCTTGCAGGCCCCGCCTGTCGGGCCGCTTGTAGCACTTGGGGCCTGGGCTTATGCTGCGCCGACCACGAACAACAAGGAGGAGCGTCATGAAAGACAAAATGAGAGACGACTGGCTGGACCAGGTGAAGGAAGCCCCGCTCGACCCCGCCCAGCCGGTCATCGACCCGCACCACCATATGTGGCTGGATCACCCGCGCCGCGATTTTTCCTACTCGGTGGACCAGCTCGGTGCGGACGCAACCGCCGGCCACAAGGTGCTGGCCACGGTGTTCGTCAATTGCACCACCCAGTACCGCCAGTCCGGGCCAGAGCACTTGAAGCCGGTGGGCGAGACCGAATGGGTCAGCGCCTGCGCCGATGACTATGCGAAGAGGCATCCCGGCGGGCCGAACCTGTGCGCCGGCATCGCCGGGCACGTCAACTGCCTGCAGGACACGGCGCTCGTCGACGAGGCGCTGCAGGCGCACATGGCGGCATCGAAGCGTTTTCGCGGCATACGCCACAGCGGCGCATTCTCGGACGATCCGGCCGTTACGCCGGGCCGCGCACTGTATCCCCAGCATATGTACATCAACCCCGCCTTCCACAAGGGCGTCGCGCGTCTCGCCCATCACGGCCTGTCCTTCGACGCCTGGATGTACCACGACCAGTTGCCCGAGCTGGTCACCCTGGCGCGCGCCGTGCCCGACACGCCCATCGTGCTGGATCACTTCGGCGCGCCGCTGGGCCAGGGACGCTGGGCCGGAAAGCAGAAAGAGGTGCTTGAGGACTGGAAGAAGTCCATTGCCGAGCTGGCGCGCTGCCCCAATGTGCACATGAAACTCGGCGGCACAGTGATGCCCATGTTCGGCTACAACTGGGAAGCGCGTCCCGCACCGCCCAACTCGGACGAGCTGGTGAAGGCGGCGGGGCATTTCTTCGACATTGCCATCGAGGCCTTCACGCCGGCGCGTTGCATGTTCGAGAGCAACTTTCCGGTGGACCGCCTCGCCTGCAGCTATGTCGTTCTGTGGAACAGCTTCAAGAAAATGGCCGCACGCTACAG
>CAXNIK010000249.1:0-5550 GCA_964202115.1 Burkholderiales bacterium | reverse complement strand
CAGCGCGCGCCAGCCCTCGCCGGCTGCGAAGGCGAGCGGCAGCACGCCCATGCCCACGAGATTGGCGCGGTGAATGCGCTCGTAGGATTCGGCGATCACGGCTTTCACGCCCAGCAGCATGGAGCCCTTGGCCGCCCAGTCACGGCTGCTGCCGGTGCCATACTCCTTGCCCGCCAGGATGATGGCGGGAACACCGGCCTTTTGATAGGCGGTTGCCGCATCGAAGATGGTCGCCACGGCGCCATCGGGGAAGTGCCGCGTGTAGCCGCCTTCCTGGTCCGGTACCAGCATGTTCCTGATGCGGATGTTGGCAAAGGTTGCCCGCGCCATGACGTGATAGTTGCAGCGCCGCGCGACATAGCTGTTGAAATCGCGCGGCTTCACGCCGGCCGCCAGCAGGTATTGACCGGCCGGTGTTTCCACGGGAATTTCTCCGCCCGGTGATATGTGATCGGTGGTCAGCGAATCGCCGAATGCCGCCAGCACGCGCGCGTCGCGCAATCCGGTTTCCAGTGCAGCCAGATCGCTGGCGCCGGAGTCCTTCGAAAAGAATGGCGGCTCGACCAGGTAGGTTGAAGCGATATCCCAGGCAAATCGCGGTCCGGTCGGCGCCGGCAGTGCCTTCCACACACTGTCGTCCTTCCCTGTCCCATCGTAGATGCCATCGAAAATCGCCGAATCATTGGCGAAGGGCAGCAGCGCTTCGATCTCGGCGCTGTCGGGCAACAGTTCGCGCATGAACACCGGCGCGCCGTCCGACGCCAGTCCGATGGGTTCGCGATCGAGGTCGATGTCGATGCGCCCGGCCAGCGCATACATCACCACCAGCGGCGGCGCGCCGATGTAATTGGCGCGAATGAGTTTATGAATGCGCCCTTCGAAATTGCGATTGCCCGACAGCACCGCCGTCGCCACCAGTTCGCCATCCTGTATCTGTTGCACCACATCATCGGCCAATGAACCCGACTTGCCGGCACAGGTCGTGCAACCATAGCCGATGACATTGAAGCCCAGCTTCTCCAGCGGCTCCAGCAATCCGGCGGCCTGCAGGTAGCGTTCGACCGCGCGCGAGCCCGGCGCCAGCGAAGTCTTCACCCAGGCCGGCGTGGCCAGGCCGCGCGCCACGGCCTTCTTGGCCACCAGGCCGGCAGCCAGCATCACACTCGGATTGGAGGTGTTGGTGCAGGAGGTAATGGATGCAATGACAATGGCGCCATGACGCAGGCGCTGATCAGCGACGGCTTGCGTCGCCGGCTTGGCCGCGAATCCCCCTTCAGCCAGCGGCTGGTCCAGGCGTGCCTTGAAATCCGCCGCCACTGATTGCACCGCCATCCTGTCCTGCGGACGGCGCGGTCCGGCCAGGCTGGCGCGCGCGGCGGACAGGTCAATGTCGATGATCCGCGAATAGGCCGGTGTTTCATTGCAGTCGGCGCGAAAGAATGCGTTTCCCCTACAGTACGCGGCGACCAGGTCCACCTGCTTCCCGCTCCGCCCGCTGGCGCGCAGATAAGCGAGCGTGCGCTCGTCCACCGGGAAGAAACCGCAGGTGGCGCCGTACTCGGGCGCCATGTTGGCAATGGTGGCGCGCTCGGGAACCGACAACTGCGCCACCGCCGGACCGAAATATTCGACCGCGCAATTGGCCACGCCCGCCTCGCGCAGCGTCTGATTGATCAGCAGCGCCGCATCGGTGGTGTAGGCCAGCGGATCGAGTCTTCCGGTGAGGCGCACGCCGACCACTTCGGGGATGGGAAAGGTGTAGGCATGCCCCAGCACCGCCGCTTCGGCGTCGATGCCGCCCACGCCCCAGCCCAGCACGCCCAGTGCATTGATCATGGGGGTATGCGAGTCGCCGCCCAGCACGAAATCCGGAAAGGCCCAGCGCTCACCGTCCTGCTCGGCACTCGCCACCACCGGCGCGATGTGCTCCAGGTTCACCTGGTGAATGATGCCGGTGCCCGGTGGGAAAACACGCAGTCCGCGAAAGGCCTGCTGCGCCCATTTCAGGAAACGATAGCGCTCGGCATTGCGCTCGAATTCGCGATTCAGGTTCTGCACCAGCGCCCTGGAATTGCCCCAGAAATCCACCTGCAGCGAATGATCGACGATCAGGTCAATGGGCAATTTCACGTCGACATCGGCCGGATCGCCGCCGGCGTTGGCGACCGCGTCGCGCACCGCCGCCAGGTCCTGCAACACCGGCAGGCCGCTAGAATCCGGAAGGATCACGCGCGCCACGTACAACGGAAGGTCCGCGTCCATGCGGTTGCGCCAGTCCATCACCGCGGCGATATCGGCCTGCGCAACGCCCTTGCCCCAGATGCGATTGCGGCACAGGTTTTCCATCAGCACGCGTATCACATAGGGGAAGGTGTTGATGTCCTGCCGGTATGCCGCCGCGGCGGCGCTGATGTCGCAATAGCGAACCGAAGTCGAGTCGGACAGGACCAGTCGCGCGCTGTGTTGGAAGTTGCTCATGTGTTGACCTTTGGCGGGGCAGAGAGCGGGGCAATGGCAGTGGTTTTCTGCTCATTTGGCGCCACCGAGCATTGCGTCCGCAGGATATTGTGCCTGTACCCGGCCAATTGCAATGCGGGGTAACTGTTCAGCCTGCCCAGATGGTAGCGGATCGGTAGGATTGCCTTGAAATGCGAGGGTGTTGACCAGACCGGCACGGCAGTTCGTGGCCAAGGTGTTCGGTCACTTGCACCACCGGCTGCACCAGATCGAACACCTGACGCCGATCCTCGATCATTTGGGCTTCTTGGCCAACCCGTCCGAGGACGGGGGCTTGCTGGAGTTGTGACTGACCTTGCGCAACTGCGCTTCCAATTCCTGGCGCTTCCAGCAAGCGGCGCGGCGATGCGGATTAGATGGCGGCCCCTCGTGCGGCGCGCGGCACATGGCGCCGCGGATCACGGACCTTCAGCCCGCCGCTGAAAACGCCGTGCCGGAACGAAAGAAGCCTTCGATCTCGTCGGGCGTGAATTCCAGTTCCGCCAGTATCTCGCGCGTGTGCTGCCCCTTGGCGGGCGGCGGCTTATCAACGCCGAAGTATTCGCCGTTGAAGCGAATGGGGATGCCCATGGTGCGGGCGACCCCGGGCACGCGCGGATCGATCAGCGGCAGGCGCGACGCCAGCGCCGGATCGTCGGCGATGTCGGCGAAGGTGTTGATAGGGCCGCACAGGATGTCGGCGGCGCGCAGGCGCTCCAGCCAGTACGCCGACGACTGCGACAGGAACATCGGTTCGATGATCTCGTCGAGCGCCTTGCGATTCCGAACACGCAGGGTGTTGCTGCGAAAGCGCTCGTCGTTTTCCAGGTGCTCAAGATTCATCGCGGCGCAGAATTTTTTCCAGTGCGAATCGCGCAGCACGGCGACGGTGACGTAGCGTCCACCGGCCACCTTGAAGGCGCCCGCCGGCGCGAGCGACGCGTTCTGGTTGCCGTGTCGCTTCGGGGTCTTGCCGCTGATCAGGTAATCGGTGAAATTCACGTTCATCAGGCTCATCGCCGCCGCCATGAGGCTGATGTCGATATTGGCGCCGCCTCGCTGGCCGGCGAGTTTGCCGTACAAAGCCAGCAGAATAGCCTGCACCGCGTGATTGGCGGCGGTGGTGTCAACCAGCGGGAAGCCCACGCGCAGCGGCGGGCCATCGGCCTCGCCGACCATGTTCATCACGCCGCTCACCGATTGCATGATGGTGTCGCTGGCGGGAAATTTTGAATAAGGGCCCTCCTGACCGAATCCCGATACGGTGCAGTAGACGATGTCGGGATTCAGCGCCAGACAACGATCATAATCAAGTCCAAGATTCGCCATGGCTCCAGGGCGAAAATTGGAAATGATTACATCTGACCGCGAAACCAGGCGCTGCATGATGGGCATGCCGTCGGCTGCGCGAATGTCCAGCCCCAGGTCACGCTTGTTGCGATTGAGCGTGATGAAGTGGGCGCTGCCGATATTGCCGTAACTGCCGGTGCCCGCCGTGCGCGACCAGTCGCCCTCCTGGCGCTCCACCTTGATGACGTTCGCGCCCATGTCGCCGAGCATGGTCGCGGCATACGGCCCGGCCACACCCTCGGTCATGTCAATGACGGTTATTCTTGAAAGGATGTTGTTTGCCATTGTTGACATTGCAATCAGGTCCTCAGCAGCGCTCGCGATCCGCGCCGCCCGATTCAGGCTATCGCCAGTCTTTAGAACAAAAGGGCTCCGATACTGAGGCAGCCCGGCACTACGCCGCCTTGAATTTCCCCAGCGCGAAACCCTGCTCGCGCTCGATCACCAGCGTGACCGGCAAATCTCCGCGCAGCATTTCGCGCGGACCGAGAAAATTGCTCATCAGGCGCGGTCCTTCATCGAGCTCGATCAGGGCCACGACATAGGGCAGGCGGTCTTTGAAGGCATCGTGATAGACCGAGTGATAGACAACCCAGCTCACGACCTTGCCGCGACCGCTGGCCTTTTCCCAGCGCATGTCGGCCTTGAGGCACCTGGGACATTCCTGCCTTGCCGGCAACCACGCGTTGCCGCAGGCGTTGCAGCGTTGAAACGCCATATGCCCCTGGTCCATGGCATCCCAGTAGGGCTTGGTCAGTTCGGTGATCTGGGGGAGAGGATAGTCGGCCATGGTTCAGTTTCCCAAAATAAGGGTGGCGTGGGTATGCATGGTGCCGCCCTGGTTGCTCACCAGCGCCACCTTGGCGTCTTTGACCTGCGTGACAGCGACGCCGCGAAGTTGCCGGACCGCTTCAATGGTGAGTTGCATGCCGGGCATGCCGGTTTCCGAGAGCAGCCCGCCGCTGGTATTCATGGGCAGGTCACCGCCGATTTCAATGCAGCCATCGGATACAAAAGGACCGGCCTGCCCCGGCTTGCAGAATCCGTAGTCCTCCAGCGTCATCAGCGGCGTGATGGTGAAGCAGTCATAGATTTCGGCCACGTCGATATCCTTCGGGCCCAGGCCGGCCATGGCAAATGCGGTCTTGGCAGCGGTTTTTGCCAGCGTGCTGGTGAGTTCCGGGCGCAGCGGCACTTCCCAGCCGGTGTTGCCGTGACCAAAGCCCAGAATCGAGATGGGCTTGTCGACACCCAATTCCCTGGCGCGCTTCGCGCTCATGATGACAATGGCCGCGCCGCCATCGGACACCAGGCAGCAATCGTCTCGCCGCAGCGGATCAACCACCCAGGGCGAGGCCATGTACTGGTCCATGGTGATGGCCTTCCTGACCTGTGCATTCGGGTTGGCGGCGCCGTGCTTGCGGCAGGCGACGGCGACCGCGCCGAAGTGTTCCGGCCTGGCGCCATGCTCGATGAGATAGCGTTGATGAATCATGGCGTATCCGGCGGCAGTGGAGAACCAGCCATAGGCGGCATCATCGCCACGCGGTCGCGAGTAGACGGCGCGGTCGCCCGAGCGCGGATTGTCCGCATAGCAAACCAGCGCGATATCGATCTGACCCGCGTCGATCGCCATGATGGCGATCGAGATCAGCGAAATATTGGCCGCCCCGCCCTGGTCCAAAGCGAAATTCATTTTCGGCT
>CAXNIK010000248.1:0-5596 GCA_964202115.1 Burkholderiales bacterium | reverse complement strand
CTCGAGCAGGTTGTAGTGGTCCTGGCAGGAGATGAAGCTGTTCAGGTTGTGCTGGCGCGCGGTCCACACCGCCTCGACCATGCGCCAGCTGGTGAAATTGGAGCAGCCGATGTAGCGCACCTTGCCCTGGCGGATGAGGTCGTCCAGGGCGCGCAGCGTTTCCTCGATGGGCGTGCGCGGGTCCATGCGGTGCATCTGGTAGAGATCGATCCAGTCGGTCTTGAGCCGTATGAGGCTGGCCTCCACTGCCGACATGATGTAACGGCGTGAGCCGCCCTTGAGTATGCCGGCGTCGTCCATGGGCAGGCCGAATTTGGTGGCCAGAACGATGTCCTTGCGCCGGTCGCCCAGTATCTGCCCCATCGCCTCTTCGGAACCGCCGTAGTTGCCGTAGGTGTCGGCGGTATCGAACAGGGTGATGCCCAGGTCAAAGGCCTTGTCTATGACCTTGCGCGTGGCCTCCAGGTCGATGCGGCCGCCGAAGTTGTTGCAGCCCAGGCCGACTACGGAAACTTGCAGCCCGGAGGGGCCGAGATTGCGGGTTTTCATGTTTTTTCCTCCTGATTGTTGTTCATCATACCGTTGGGCTCGTCAGCAAGCCTGCCGCTCAGTCCGGGCGCCGGAAGGGCATGCGGTCGTTTAGCTCATCCATGTAGCGTTCCATGCCCTCGGTTTCCTTTTCCAGGAAACGCTCCACGGCGTCGGCGAACTGCGGATGCTTCAGCCAGTGCGCCGAGGTGGTCTGCACCGGGCGAAAGCCGCGCGCCATCTTGTGCTCGCCCTGAGCGCCGCCTTCGAACACCTGGATGCCGCGCTCGATGCAGAACTCCAGGGTCTGGTAGTAGCAGGCCTCGAAGTGCAGCAGCGGCACGTGGCCGACGCAGCCCCAGTAGCGGCCATAGAGGGTAGTGTGGGAGAACACGTTCAGGGAACTGGCCACAGGACGGCCGTCCAACTCAGCCAGCACGAGCAGTACGTTTTCGGGCATGGTCTCGCCCAGACGCTTGAAAAAGGGGAGATTGAGGTAGGGCGAGGAATGATGGGCGCGATAGGTGCTGTTGTAGCAGCGCGCAAAGAACGCCCAATGCTCGTGCTGGATATCGGTTCCGGTCAGCCGGCGCAGGACCACGCCCGAGTCGGCGACCTTGCGGCGCTCCTGGCGGATTTTCTTGCGCTTGACCGAGGCCAGGTCGCCGAGGAAATCCTCGAACGTCGCGTAGCCTTCGTTCTGCCAGTGGAACTGCACGCCGTGGCGCAACATCATGCCGGCCTCGCGCAGCGCCTGGATTTCCGGTTCCGGCGGGAACAGCACGTGCAGCGAGGACACCTGCTGCGCCAGACCCAGCGCCGCCGTAACCAGGCTCGCCCGGTCGGCAGCATTGGTCGCGAGCAGGCGCGATCCGGTGATGGGCGAAAAGGGAATGGCGGACAGCAGCTTGGGGAAGTACTCCATGCCGGAGCGGTGATAGGCATCGGCCCAGGCCCAGTCGAACACGTACTCGCCGTAGGAATGCCCCTTGAGGTAGAGCGGCATGGCGGCGGCGAGCTTGTTGTTCCGCCACAGGGTAATGAATTGGGGCAGCCAGCCGCTTTGCTCATTGGCGCAGCCGGTCTCGTGCAGGGCATGCAGGAATTCATGCCGCAGGAAGGGGTTGTCTCCGGCCGAGGCTGCAGCGAGGGCGTTCCATTCCTGCGCGGGAATTTCCGTCAGGGAATCGAGAACACGGATCTGATGGTCGGCGGGCATTGGCAAATTATATGGGCAGCCATGGGAGGTTCGGCGTCATGGCGGAGGGCAAGGTAAAATTTGGCTCATGTCAGACTCAAAAAACGGCGCCGTCAAAATCGCGATGGCGCAGCTCAACTGTACCGTCGGCGATCTTCAGGGCAACGCCGCCAAAATCCTGGATGCCTGCCGCCGCGCGCGTGAAGCCGGCGCTGCCGTCGTGCTCACGCCGGAGCTGTCGCTGTGCGGCTATCCGCCCGAGGACCTGCTGCTGCGCGAGGGTTTCTACCGCGATTGCGATGCGGTGATGGCCAGGCTGGCTTCGGAATTGAAGGGCGTGATCGCCGTGGTCGGCCATCCGCGGCAGAAGGACGGGCGTCGCTACAACGCCGCTTCGGTGCTGCAGGACGGGCGAATCGTGGCGACCTATCACAAGCATGCTCTGCCCAATTACCGGGTGTTCGATGAAGATCGCTACTTCGACGTCGGCAGCGAGCCCTGTGTATTCGAGGTCGGGGGGGTGAAGTTCGGCGTGAATATCTGCGAGGACGCCTGGGGTGCGCAGGGTCCGCTGACGGTGACACCCGGCCGCGCGACCGCAGTCGCTGCGGCACGTGCGGAGGCACCGCAGGCGGCCAAGGCGGCCGGCGCGCAGGTGCTGCTGGTGTTGAATGCCTCGCCCTATCACGTGAGAAAGCAGGGCACGCGTTATGACGTCATGCGCGCGCGCGCGAAGGAGTTGGGCATGCCGCTCATTTTCACCAACATGGTGGGAGGGCAGGACGAGCTGGTGTTCGACGGAGCCTCTTTCGCGCTGGATAGCGATGGCGGCGTGGTCTGCCAGATGAGCTCATTCGGCGAGGCGATCGACTATGTGACGGTCAACGGCGGACGCCTGCAAGGCGGCACCTCGGCGCCTGAGCTGTCCGTGGAGGCCGAGATTTACCAGGCACTGTGCCTGGGAGTGCGCGACTACATCGGCAAGAACGGTTTTCCTGGCGCCTTGCTGGGCCTGTCCGGAGGCGTGGATTCGGCGCTGGTGCTGGCCATTGCCGTCGATGCGCTGGGAGCGGACAAGGTACGCGCGGTGATGATGCCCACGCAGTACACCGCCGGCATCAGCCTGGAGGATTCGCGCGAGATCGTGCGCAACCTGGGCGTGCGCTACGACGAGATCGCCATCAAGCCGGTGTTCGATTCCTTCCTCGGTACACTGTCGCAGGAATTCGCCGGGCTGCCGGTGGATGCCACCGAGGAGAACCTGCAGGCGCGCATACGCGGCACTATCCTGATGGCTTTGTCGAACAAATACGGTTCCATAGTGCTCACCACCGGCAACAAGTCGGAGATGGCGGTGGGCTATGCCACGCTGTACGGCGACATGGCTGGCGGCTTCGCGGTCATCAAGGACATTGTCAAGGGCATGGTGTACCGCCTGTGTCGCTACCGAAACAGCATTGCGCCGGTGATCCCCGAGCGAATCCTGACTCGAGCACCATCCGCGGAACTGCGTCCGGATCAGACCGACCAGGACAGCCTGCCGCCCTACGATGCGCTGGATGCCATCATCGAGGGCTACATGGAAAACGACATGAGCCCGGCGGATATCATCGCCGGTGGGCAAAAGCTTGAAGATGTGAAACGCATCGTCGAACTCATCCATCGTAACGAGTACAAGCGCCGGCAGGCGCCGGTGGGCATACGAATCACCCACCGCGGTTTCGGCAAGGACTGGCGCTATCCCATCACCTCGCGCTATCGTGAGCCCTACAAGTAGCCGGCCGGATTGCCCTGCCGTGTCTGCATCGCTGGTTTATACTTGCCGCACAGCCCCCGGAGATATCCATGAAAAAGATCGAAGCCATCGTCAAACCGTTCAAGCTCGATGAGGTTCGTGAGGCGCTCGCCGAGGTTGGTGTCACCGGCCTTACGGTGACCGAGGTCAAGGGCTTTGGCCGGCAGAAGGGCCACACCGAGCTGTATCGGGGTGCCGAATACGTGGTCGATTTCCTGCCCAAGGTGAAGATCGAAGTGGTGGTCACCGAGAAAATGGTTGATGCCGCGATCGAGGCCATCGTGAAATCGGCGCGCACCGGAAAGATCGGCGACGGCAAGATTTTCGTGACCTCGGTGGAGCAGGTGTTGCGCATACGCACTGGTGAAACCGACGAGGCGGCGGTCTAGTCTGCCTGATACAAAACAAGGGGATGCATCCCCTTGTGTCCCCTGAGTCTGTTTTTTCTCAGGCGCTCAGAAGCACCAGCAGGGCGCCGCTTCCGCCGAGGTTTTGCGGCGCCTGGCAGTAGGCCAGGATTTCATTGCGGTGCGCCAGCCACAGGTGAAGCTTGCCCTTGAGCACGGGCTCGCGGTTCGGCGAGCGCAGCCCCTTGCCATGGACAATGCGCACGCAGCGCAGCCTGCGGCGAAGGCATTCGGCGAAGAACTCCGACAGAGCTGCTCTGGCCTGAACCTGGGTCAGGCCATGCAGATCCAGCGCGTCCTGCGCGATCCAGCGGCCGCGCCTGAGTTGTCGCAGTACATTTAGAGGCAAGCCCGGGCGCAGGAAAACCAGTTCCTCGCCGGTTTCCATGGATTGCTCTGGCGACAGGGCGCCGTTGTGGCTTTCCGCCAGCGCCTCATGGTTGTCCAGCAGTGACTGTATGGGAACCGGTGCCGGCTTGGGGCTGTGGACGATCCGGTCCGGGGGCGATATGGGTTTGGTGTCCCTTACCGCTTCGCGAAAGAGCTTCGCATCGTCTGCAGCCACGCCGGGCTGACGGGGATTGCGGTCACGGTCTTTACCCGAGGTCATGCATGACCCCGGGACTACTGGAGCTTGTCCAGATACTTTTCAGCGTCCAATGCTGCCATGCAGCCGGATCCGGCGCTGGTCACGGCCTGGCGATAGATGTGGTCCTGCACGTCGCCTGCAGCAAACACGCCGGTGACGCTGGTGGCGGTGGCATTGCCCTGGGCGCCGCCCTTGGCGAGGATGTAGCCGTCGTGCATGTCGAGCTGACCGGCGAAGATGGCCGTGTTGGGCGTGTGGCCTATGGCGATGAACAGTCCATGCAGGGCCAGTTGTTCCGTCGCGCCGCCTTCGGTGCTCTTGATGCGGATGCCGGTGACTCCGGAGGCGTCTCCCAGCACTTCATCCAGCGTGTGGTTCCAGCGGATTTTCACGTTGGGCTTGTCGAAAAGTTTCTTCTGCAGGATTTTTTCCCCGCGAAAGGAGTCGCGCCTGTGGACTACGGTCACCTGTTTGGCGATGTTGGACAGATACAGTGCTTCCTCGACCGCGGTATTGCCCCCGCCTATCACCGCCACATCCTGGCCCTTGTAGAAAAAGCCATCGCAGGTGGCGCAGGCCGAAACGCCCTTGCCCATGAATTTTTCTTCCGATGGAATGCCCAGGTATTTCGCCGAGGCGCCGGTGGCAATGATGAGCGCATCGCAGGTGTAGTCAGCGGAGTCCCCTTCCAGGCGGATGGGCTTTTCCTTCAGGTGCGCGGTGTGAATCTGGTCGTAGACGATCTCGGTCTCGAAACGCTCAGCATGCTTCTGGAAGCGTTCCATTAGCGCAGGGCCTTGCACGCCGTCTACGTCTGCCGGCCAGTTGTCGACTTCGGTGGTGGTGGTGAGCTGGCCGCCGGGAGCAAGCCCGGTGAGCAGTACGGGGTGAAGATTGGCGCGTGCCGCATAGACTGCTGCGGTATAGCCGGCCGGGCCGGAACCCAGTATCAGCAGCCGGGCATGTTTTACGGGTTTGGACATGGTTTTCTGATCAAAAATGGTAAAGCTGAGGATGAAATCAGGCGTGGATGTTTGCGCTGAATGAATCTTGACCCAGGCTGCCGATTGGCGGTTGAC
>CAXNIK010000247.1:0-5623 GCA_964202115.1 Burkholderiales bacterium | reverse complement strand
GCGAAGCCGATCTGGCTTCCGTGCGGCTGTCGCTGCAGGCGGCGCTGGCGCAGACGTATTTCGCGCTGCGTGCAGCCGAGGCACAGGCGGCACTGCTGGACAACACCGTGCAGGCCTATCGCCGCTCGCTGGAAATGACCCAGGACCGCTACCGGGTGGGTGTGGTCTCGGCTGCCGACGTGGCACAGGCGCAGACGCAGCTCAGGTCGACGCAGGCCCAATTGGTGGATGCGCGCAGAAGCCGCGCCCAGCTGGAGCATGCTCTTGCGGTCCTGGTGGGTGTGCCGCCTTCGGCCTTCCTGCTCGAGGCCACGGCGCAATTGCCCTCGGCGCCGCAGGTGCCGGTGCAGTTGCCCGCACAGTTGCTCGAGCGCCGTCCCGATATTGCCGCCGCGGAGCGCCGGGTGGCCGCGGCCAACAGCCAGATCGGCGCGGCGCAGGCGGCGTTCTTTCCTTCCCTCACGCTGTCGGCGAATGCCGGCTATCGCGGTACTTCATTCGCCGATCTGGTGTCCGTTCCCAACCGGGTGTGGGCGCTGGGACCGGCCCTTGCGCTGTCCCTGTTTGACGGCGGATCGCGTCGCGCCGCCGTAGCCGGCGCCGAAGCCGCGTTCGAGCAGGCCGCCGCCAATTACCGCCAGACTGTCCTTACCGCAATGCAGGAAGTGGAAGACAACCTGGTGCTGGCAGCGACCCTGCAGGAGCGGACCGAGTTGCTGAGTGAGGCGCTCACAGAGGCGCGGCGCGCGCTGGAAATCATCACCAACCAGTATCGTGCCGGCACGGTGAGTTTCCTCAACGTGGTGACCGCGCAAACCACCGCCCTGGCGGCTGAGCGCACTCTCCTCGATGCCCGCACCAGCTACCTTGTCGCCACCAACCAGTTGCTCAAGAATCTGGCCGGGAGCTGGGAGTCACCGAAGAATCCCTGATTATTATCGTATTTGAAGAAAAGTCATTGATAGACGTTAAACACCAATATGATTGTGATCTATTATATATGTCACATTCAGCGCTGCACAATGACTGGCATATGAATTAATTGGAAAACGGCGGACCCCGGGATGGCAGGTCCGCCGTATCGTCGATGCCGGCGCCCCGTTCAGGGCGCCAGGCTGAGGGTCAGACCTTCAGCCACCTCTGTCGGCCTGTTTGACTTCTACGACCGGGTCGCAGGACTGAGCCTGGGCAGGCTCGACACCGAGACCAAGCTGCTGCTGCTCGAACTGCTGGATCCGGCTTCGACACGGGAACCAGTCACGCTGGGGTCACCGCCGCCGGGCCGCAAACCGCCGCAACGTTAAGCGCCGGGCGGGCGACCGAGGCGAACTTGCCGAACACCTTTTGGCGCGCGTGGCCTGCACAGTCATGTGTTTTTGCGCACCAGAACGACACCCGGCAGTTTGTCGAAATGCGCGTCGCAGGTGAGCAGATCCTAGCCATATTCGATGGCCGTGGCATAGACCACGGCATCCGCGGTCGCCAGTTTGTACTGTCGATGCAGGTCGGCGGCGGCGAGCGCGATGCGAGTATCCAGTGGCGCCACCACGCACTGCTGCGTGTAGGCGATGGCCTGGTCGGCCTCGTTTTCACCGACTTCCCGCGTCAACCATTTCGTCAGTTCCAGTTGCACGATGGTCGGCACAACGCATTGCGCCTCGGGCGGAAATTCTTTCATCAAGCTCTTTTGCACCGGACCACCGATCAACCACTCGATCCATGCCGACGTATCGACAACCCGCATCAGAAGCGGTCCTTGCGATCGCGATAATCGCTCCTCTTTACGCCCTTGGCGAGGCCGGCGAGCTGTTTCAGCTCAGGCACGGGCATGACCAGCACGCCTTTGCCTTTGGGTATGAAGACAAACCGCTGGCCCGCCTCCCAGCGCTGTTGTTCGCGGACGACTTTGGGTATGGATATCTGGTATTTCGATGACAGTGTTGCGCTATCGGCCATGATCGTACCTTTCTTTAATCGATATCTAATTGGTAAGATTATAGGGGCAGATGGCGAGGGCGGGGGAACAATGACCGCTGTACGCCAGCGGTGAGAGCCGCAAAGCAGCGCTTTTCTGGGACTGGAACGCAAAGCCGTGTTGCGCGCCGCGCCGGCGCACACGGACCATTACGAGCGGCGGCGGCCGGAGGAGACGATCCTGCATTGCCTGGTGCGGGAACATCTCGAGACCTTCCTCGCCCAGTGGGGGTATTACGCAAGAATGAACAGCACGAATTAGTTTTATCGTGTCCCATTGCGTCCTCCACCCTGTCCGTTTCGCTCGACCCATTGCGGGTCGCCGCATGACCTCAAAGGACAACTTGTGGTGTGACGTCGCGGGTCAGTTCAAATCAGAATTCACTGCCGACACCAAGGCTCGACGGCGTGTATCGGCGCACCGGGGGCGAACCGGTCTTCCAGGAGGTGCGCGTCCCCAGCCGCGATGAGCTGGCGGGCTTGCTCGACAGGATCATCGCGCGCCTGATGAAAATGCTGACCCGCCAGGGCTATCTGGTCGAAGAGCAGGGCATGACCTACCTGGCCGACAGGGATACGGACAACCTGTTGGCGTCATTGCAGGCGGCCGCGTGCAGCTATCGCATCGCGCTGGGTCCGCGCGCCGGACAGAAGGTGCTCAGCCTCCGGACGGTGGCCGGCCGGGACGAGAAAAACACGCGGGCACTGTGCGCCGATGCGCACGGCTTCAGCCTGCATGCCGGGGTGCGCTGTGGGGCGCATCAGTGCAGGGATCTTGAACGGCTGTGCCGCTACATCACCTGCCCGGCGATCGCGAACGAACGGCTCAAGCGCGATGAATCTGGTGATGTCGTGCTGCAACTGAAGAACCCCTGGCGCGACGGCACTGAGGCGCTACAGGGTCAGACACGCCGCTGCGGTGCCCGTACCTTGCTTCCATAAAAAAGCCCGGTCTCGGCCGGGCTTTCTTTGTATTGTTTTGATCAGGTCAGACGTGCGAGAGTTCCAATCGTTTTTCGATGCGGTCCAGCCGCTTTTCTACGCTGTCGAATCGAGCGTGTATGGTTCCCACGTCAGCGTGGATTCCGGCCAGATCGGAATGAACGCCAGCCATCTGCTTTTCGATCGACGTCATGCGTTCCTTCATAAACGTGTCGCTTTCCTTGAGCGTATCGAGGCTGGCTCGGATTGCCCGCAGGTGCTCAAGAATCAGATTTTCTGTTTTTTCAGTCATCGCATTTTTCCTCTGAGAGATTATACGATTTTTCCAGAGTGTCTATTTTTTCGGCACGTGCCAAGTCTCGGTGCCCCGCGATCGCGGTTCGCGCGTTTCCGTCTGGATGGGACGGGAACGCAAAGCCGTGTTGCGCGCCGCGTCGGCGCACAAATCAGGTGAACACGCCGAGGAACACGCACACGCATCGGCACGCATGAGCTGGGCGCGCCTGCTCCGGCGCGTGTTCGATATCGACCTCGAACACTGCCCGCAGTGTGGCGGCGACTTGAGGATCATTGCCGCTATCGAGGCGCCTGCGGTGATTGTCAGGATACTCACGCACCTGGGCTTGCCTGCGAGAGCCCCGCCGCGCTCCCCGGCTCGGCCGCTGGCCCTCTTCCAGGCGGTCTGATCCTTGCGGCAAGAACGGTTCTAAAACTGGGCTGACGATCCGGCCCGGCCCACGCTTGCGCCAAGCGGTCGGAGTGCCCAGGCGTGAGGCGATTCGGGCCGACGCAGGGCCTGGAGAAGCCACGCGCGAGGGTGAGTTTTCAGCAAACACCGCGCGATTGACCGCTTGTCGGGCCGGCGGTATGGTCGCGCAAGGGGAAATCAGAATCCAAGGAGGAAGCACGTGGCACAGGCAATCGGCATCGGGAAATATTCGTTTGCAATCCTGCTGGGCATGCTCTCTGCGTGGCCGGCCCTGTCGCAAGAAGCAATCAGCTACCCTTCAAAGCTGGTTACGCTGGTTTCCCCCAACCAGCCCGGCGGCACCACCGACAAGGACGGACGGATCTGGATCGAGAAGCTCAAGGAATCAACGGGGCACCAGTTCGTCCTCGATTTCAAGCCCGGCGCTAATACCATCGTCGGCACGCGCTACGTCACCAAGGCAGCTCCGGACGGGCACACGCTGCTGTTGACCACTGCAGTGTTCACCGTGTCCGCCGTGGTGTACAGGGATCGGCTGGGTTATGACCCCATCAAGGATCTCTTTCCGGTGACCCTCACCCTGGAGCGGCCCACGGCACTGCTCGTGAATGCAGCCCTCCCCGTGAATAACTTCACCGAGTACCTGGCTTATGTCCGTGCCAACCCGGGAAAGATCAACTTCGGGACGACAGGCAACGCAGGCTCCTATCATCTGGCGGGCGCCTGGCTGCACGGCGCAACCAAGACGAACGTGACTTTCGTGAATTACAAGGCGGTCGCGCCCCTGTTCGTCGATCTTGCCGCCGGGCGCATCGATGTCGCCCCCGCCAGCGTGTTCACTGGCTTGCCCTTCATCAAATCCGGCAGGGCCCGGCCCATAGCCATCCTGAGCGCGGAAAGGACAGCCTTGCTTCCGGGGCTGAGAACCGTGGCCGAGCAGGACATCCCTGGATTCAATTTCTCCACTTGGGAAGGGATATTGGCCCCGGCGGGCACTTCGCCGGCTATCGTCAACAAGCTGGCTAGTGAGTTCGCCAGAATCGTTAAGGCGCCGGATGTGGCGGCACGGTTCGTCGATGACGGCACGGTGTTGATCGGCAGCACGCCTGCGGTATTCCGCCAGTTCATAGGCGTCGAGATCAATCGATGGGAGAAGCTGGTCCAGGAGACCGGCATCAAGGCTGATGACTGAGCTTGCCGAGCCGCTTCGAGTTATCACGTCTTGTTCTCGATCGTCCCGCGTCAACCGATCGCGAGCTTGACCGGCTTGCCGATGCGACTGAGCATTTCCACCAGAGTATCGATGGTGAATTTTGAGGTTTTCTTGTTCACCACGTCAGACACGCGTGGACGCGAGACCATCAGAATTTCAGCAGCTTCCGCCTGCTTGAGATGATGCTGCGCGATCCATTCGGCCAGTTCAGCCATCAGTTGCTCCTTGAGTAGCCGCGTATCGTTGATTTTCTTGCGCGACGCCGCGTGCAGGCGCTTGGCTTCGGCCGGCGAGAAGCCCAGCTCCAGGAAAAGGTTTGCACCGGGCTTGGTCACGTGGCGAATTTCAGTGTCGAGGCAGCGAGCAAGCTGGCTGCGCTATGGGCGGGGCGCACTGCCGCGCCACGTCACGGCAACACAGCAAGCCCCGGCACGTGACGAAAGTGCGCATCCAGCGTCAACAACCCCAACTGATGCTGTCGCGCCAGCGACGCAATCCACAGATCGTTGGTTGGGATCGGCGTGCCCTGCCCGCGCAATGCCGTAAAGACTTCGGCATAGATTCGAGCGGTCTTCTCGTCCGGTTTCAGCAGATGCACGCGCGGTGAAGCCATGAAGCGCGCCAACTGCTCACGATTGGCTTCCTTGCGAGTGCCGGAGGCAAAGCCGGCCAGCAGTTCCGCCATCACGATCAGCGGCAGGTGGATTTCGTGCGCACGGCGCATCGCATCCACCACCCGCGCCTCGCCCAGCATGAATGCGCTGTAGGCATTGGTATCGACGGCC
>CAXNIK010000246.1:0-5624 GCA_964202115.1 Burkholderiales bacterium | reverse complement strand
TCTTCCACAACAAAGCTTTCAATTCCATGGACGCGCTTGAAGATCAGCTTGAGACCGGACTTCGAGCGCTAGAAAACGACATACATCGAGTTCAATCCATCGTCGCATGGGATTGGATTGTTAATGCTCTATTGAATTAGAAATGGAATCAGGTGGTGCGCAGCCGGCGCCTCAACGTGCCTGCCGGTCACAACCTGCCGCGCCAGCCCGGCGCCGGCGTTTGAGGAGCACGGCCATGCACGCTGAATCGACTCAAACCGAGGCCCGTATCAATGGTGTGGTGCTCACCTCGGCCGGGGAAAATCTGTCGCCGGAGGAACTGCGCCAGCGCGCCTGTACCGAGTTGTTGCGCCAGGCCGCGCAGCGCGCCGGCCTGCTGGAACAAGACGATGCACCCACAAGTGACGGCGTGATCAGCGAGGCGGCCGCGCGGGCCATTGACGCCCTGCTGGAACAGGCTTTGCGCATACCAGTGCCCTCCAGGGAAACCTGCAACCGCCATTACCAGGCACATGCCGCCCGCTACCGCATCGGAGAGCGCGTCCATGCCCGGCACATCCTGTTTGCCGTGACGCCCGGTGTGGATGTCGTGGCGCTGCGCAAGCGCGCGGAAGCCGCGCTGCTGGAAGTGCGCTGCCATGACGGCAGTGCAGAAGAAAAAGGTTTCGCCAAGACCGCGCGCGATCTGTCCAACTGCCCCAGCGGCGCCCAGGGTGGTGATCTGGGCTGGCTGGAGGAAGGCGACTGCGCGCCGGAGTTCGCCCGCGAGCTCTTCGGCCACATTGAAGTCGGGGTGCTGCCGCGCCTGGTGCACAGCCGCTTCGGCCTGCACGTGGTGGAGGTGCTGGAACGCGATCCCGGCAAGCAGCAAAGCTTCGAGGCAGTGCGCGGCGCCGTGGCTGCGGCCTTGCATCAACAGTCCTACGTCACCGCTCTGCGCCAGTATCTGCAACTGCTGGGCGGAGAAGCAGCGGTCGAAGGCGTGGACCTCGATGCCGCCGCTACGCCGCTGGTGCAGTAACAGGGGCGCAACAGATGCCCGACGAGTTGCTGGAGCGCCTTCGTGCCGCCGCATGACGGCTCCACCGGCTACCACGGCACTGCCGCCGCCATCGAGTTTGCCGTGCTCAACCTTGAAGTCTCGCGCATCATCGTCTGCGGCCACAGCCACTGCGGCGGAATACGCGCGCTGTACGGCGACCTGCCGCCGGGCGCCACCAATCTGGAGCAGTGGCTGAATCTTGGCCGCGAGGCGGTGCTGCCGGTCGCCGAGCCCGGCCCGGAGGTCTTGCGCCGCACCGAGCAGCGCGCCGTGGTACTGCAACTGGAGCGGCTGATGGACTACCCCATGGTGCGCGAGCGCGTGGAGACAAAGAAGCTCGCGCTGCACGGCTGGCATTACGTCATCGAGGACGGCGAGGTCCACGTGTTCGACGTGCGGCGCGGCAGCTTCATTGCAGCCTCCGAGGCCGAGAATGCCGGTACCGGGCCTTATCAGGGTTATGAGGAGCCACCCCAGGCGTCCGGATGACGCCTGCCAACCGCACCCGGCTATTCGCGCAAATATTCGCTATCCGAACTGCACCGGCTGTCCCTGGCGGTCAAACGGCAAGAAAGCCGCGATCGAGCCAACCTTGATGGCCTCCACCATGCGCTGCAGCGGCGCGGATGCTTCTTCGCTGCTGGGTGCGCGCCCGTTGCGCCCGTCCAGCGCGGCGACAAAAACGATGGCCCAATCCTGGCCGAACTGTCGCGATTCCTCGGCCAGCGCGGAGAATCCGCTCAATTCGTCCGGCGTCTTGTCCACGCACATCAGGGGAGCAAGTTCACCGCCCTGTCCGGCCGCAAAACGCTCCCTTTGGGCTGCATCGGCATCCGCGGGCAGGCTTGCGCCGGCAAACACGAACAGCAGGCGCTGGGGTTGCGGCTGCTGACACGCCGCGTGCAGCAGATCGTCGAAACTTGCAAGGGTCATGGCTTTTGAATTCCCTGAACGCTGTGGACAGTCACGCACATTACCAGCCCGGGCGAAGTTGCGTTACGGCCTGCATCACGGCCCACCTGATAAGGGACCTCGCCGGGACAGTGTGCGAGAAGTGCGTGGCCTACGGCTAACGCAGCTCCAGGCGCAGCTGCGGTATATTGCGGCTCTCCCGCCTGCCGGCTGCAAGCCTGGCGCGGGCATTGACTGAAAGGAACAAACCGATGCGCGCAGTATTGTGCAAACAATGGGGGCTGCCCGAAACCCTGGTTCTGGAGGAACTGCCTTCGCCCCAGCCGGGCGACGATGAAGTGGTGGTGAGCGTCAAGGCAGTGGGCATGTCCTTTCCCGACGTGCTCACCATACAGGGCAAGTACCAGTCCAAGCCGGCCTTCCCCTTCACCCCCGGCGGGGACGTGTCCGGGACCATCAAGGCCGTGGGCAGGAACGTCACCGCATTCAAGGTGGGCGATGCCGTGTTCGGCAAGGCCAAGGAGTCCTGCGCCGAGGAAGTGGTTGCCGACCCGAAGAAACTGTTCCGCATGCCCGCCGGCGTCGACTATGCCGTGGCAGCGGGATTCGGCAACAATTACCAGACCAGCCTGTATGCGCTTCGCGAGCGCGGCCAGTTGAAGGCCGGCGAAACAGTGCTGATACTGGGCGCCTCCGGCGGCGTGGGCCTGGCGGCCATAGAACTGGCCAAGATGATGGGCGCGCGCGTCATCGCCTGCGCCTCCACGCAGGAGAAGCTGGAGGTCTGCAAGCGCATCGGCGCCGACGACCTTATCAACTACGAAACGGAAAATCTGCGCGAGCGCATCAAGGAACTGACCAATGACCGCGGCGTGGATATCGTCTACGACCCGGTGGGTGACAAGTTCGCCGACCCGGCGGTGCGCGGCCTGGCCTGGGGCGGACGCTATCTGGTGGTGGGCTTTGCCGCCGGCGAGATCCCCAAGATCCCGCTCAACCTGCCGCTGCTCAAGGGCGGTGCCATTGTCGGCGTGTGGTCGGGCGGCTTCAGCCGCAACGAGCCCGAGAAGCAGAGAAAGCTGTTCGAGGAGCTGGTGGGCATGCTGGGCGCCGGCAAGATCAAGCCCTTTGTCTCCGAGACCTTTCCGCTGGAGCGCACCGGCGACGCGCTGCGCGCGCTCATGACGCGCAAGGCCGTGGGCAAGATCGTGGTGGTGACAGGGAAGTAGCGCTGCCCGTTCGCCCTGAAATTCAAAGGGCGAACAGCCACTTCCTCAGGCGGCGCGCTTGCAGTTGGCGAACAGCATGCTGCCGCCTTCTTCCAGCGCCACCTCGTCTCCCTTGGTTATCAGCGTGGTGCGCCCGTTGGTGTAGCGCACGCCCGAGCCCGAACCTGAGACCGAGACTGCCTGGTCCAGCCTGAATTCGCGTTCAGGCAGTATGACCATGGCCTGGCCCTGAGCTTCCCCGATGTAACGGACCGCGAACTGCTTGCCTCCGGCGCACTGGTAGCGGGTGGCACCGGCCAGTCGCTGCACGGCCTGCTCCTGCGGCCCATCGCCCCACCATTTCGCCGGGTTTATCGCCCTCATGGACGAACATCCGCCCAATGCCAATGCGGCCGTGATCAACGTCACTCCCAGTGTTCCAGCTTTCATGCCATGACCTTTCATTGCGGTTGAACCTGCCCGCGCCCCGTCTCAGGTGCAGGCTCGGCGACAAATTTGAAGCGCCGCTCCACCGCGTCGCTGTTGATCACTGCCACGCTGACCGGCTCGCCGAACAGGCGCAGGCCCGACAGCGGCTTGCCGCCGCCGGCACGCAGCCGGGGCAGCAGTTCGTCGAGGTCGACCTCCATGCCATTCTCGCGCAGCCCGTCTATCAGGGCGGACAGATCTCGGTCCTCCACCACGCCCGGACCCAACTCGGTCACCAGCACGACGTTATCGTCCTCGTCGAACAGCATTTCGAGAGGCCGGCCCGCCGGCCAGCCGGCGTGCGTCACCCACTGGCGCTCGCCTTCACCCGCCTTTTCGCCCAGGCGATAGACATGGGGCGTGTAGTCCAGGCCGACAAACACGCGCTGCGGCCCGTTCTGGAAATACCATCTGCCGCTGTCGTCGCGCTCGTAGTTGCGGCCGATGAATTCCACCAGCGCGGTATTGCCTATGCGCTCGAAGCTGTCCGGCCGCACCTGCAGCAGCCAGTTGCCGCGACGATCCAGGCGCAGCCAGCCGAAGACATTGGGCACATTGGGCCATTTCTGCATGGCCTTTTTAACCATCTCATCCATGGCGGCCGAGTTTAGGGTGCGCACCGGATTGCCGCAACCTCGGCGAGCGCGCCCGAAGCATGGTATGCATCAATGCTGCCCGCCGTAACCGAAGACACCCATGAGCAGGCGCACCAGGCCATAGCTGATCCATATGGGCAGGCGCTTCCACAACGGCTGACGCAGCCATTGTGAGCGCACGGCAATGGCACCCTGCTCCATGGCCTCGTGCAGGGACAGTCTGAGCTCGGTGGCGAACTTCCTGTCCTCGACCACCACATTGGCCTCGCGCGCCAGCAGCAGGCTGAAAGGATCGATGTTGGAGGACCCCACGGTGGCCCAGCGCCCATCTATGACCGCAACCTTGGCATGCAGGAAGCTGCGGTGATATTCGTGGATCTCGACGCCCGCCTGCAGCAGCGATCCGTACAGCGCCCGCGAGGCATAGTGCAGCAGCAGGTACTCCACCCGGCCCTGCAGCAGCAACGTCACCGCCACGCCGCGCCCCGCGGCCGCTGCCAGCGCCCGGCGAAAACGCCTGCCCGGGAAGAAATAGGCATTGGCGATGAGTATCTCGGTATGAGCGGACTGGATCGCCGAGAGATAGGCATCCTCGATGTCGGAGCGGTGGCGCACGTTGTCGCGCACCACCAGCGCCGCGGCCTGGTCGCCCTTGACCGCGTCGTCCACGGGCAGGTGGCGCCGCAGCGGCCAGCGCTCGCGCAGGCTGGCCCAGGCCACCCAGTGCGACAGCCTGGCGGCCGCATCGTGCATGGGTCGCAGCAGCGGACCTTCGACCTGAATGGCGTAGTCATAGCGCGGCGGGGTATGCCTGGGCGTGTTGCTGTCGTCGATGATGTTGATGCCGCCGACGAAACCGATGCGCCGGTCCACCACCACCAGCTTTCGGTGCATGCGCCGCAGCCGGTTGCGGCGCAGCGTCCACGGGGAGATCTTCCTGCGGAACACCAGCAGGCGCACTCCGGCTTCCTTCAACTCCGCAGCCAGCGCCGGCGACATGTCCTTGGAACCGAAGCCATCCACCGTCAGGTGCACCGCCACGCCACGCCGCGCCGCGGCCTGCAGCGCATCCGCCACACGCCGACCGGTCTGATCGGTATCGAAAATGTAGGTCTCGAGAAAGATCTCGTGCCGCGACGCGTCTATGGCCGCCAGCAGCGCCGGAAAATACTCGGTGCCCGAGCGCAACAGCTTCAGCCGGTTGCCCCCGATCAGCTCCGGATTCACGTCAGCACCAGCTCCGCGGACAGCGCGGCATGATCGGAAATGCGCGACCAGGGATAGCCATGGTGCACTTCGGTATGGCGCACATCGAAGCCGCGCACATAGATGCGATCCAGGCGCAGCAGCGGAAAGTTGCTGGGAAAGCTGCGGGCC
>CAXNIK010000245.1:0-5645 GCA_964202115.1 Burkholderiales bacterium | reverse complement strand
CGTGATGCTTGCCGTGGTGCTGTAGTTGGCCGGGGTGGCGCAAGTGATGGTCACGCTGTCGTTGCTGCTGAAGCCATGCCCGGTCGCGGTGGCGCGGGCGGTGCTGCTGCTGCCTGACAGGGTGCCGCTGGCATTGTAGGTGAAGGTATCGGTGTCGACGACGGTAATGCCGGCATTGCTCACCAGGAACTGGCTGGGCGAGGCGCCGGTGATGGTGATCTGGTTGCCGGTGGTATATCCGTGCGACGGGAGTCTTGCCGTCACCGAGGTGCCAAAGCCGCTGAGCGACTGCGCCAGCTTGCGGCCCACCACGGTATGGCCGCTGGAGGCAGCGGTCACCGCGGCGGAGAGCGTGTAGGAAAAGTTGTTGGCATCGATGCGATTGACCACCGAGTCGCTGACGTTGTATCCGGCATCGGTGGAGCCGCTGATAACCACCAGGTCATTGGTGCTCAGGTTGTGTGCCGTGGCGGAGACCGAGGCGGTGGTTCCGGCCGGGTTGCTGGCCAGGAGGTAGGTAAAGGTGTTGGCGCCGGTCACCGTAATCGTATAGGTGCCGTTGTACAGGGTGGGAGAGGCTCCGGCGATGATCACGGTGTCGTTAGTGGCATAGCCATGCGCGGTGACCGTGGCCGTCGCTGTTGTTCCCGCACTGGTCAGTGAGGCGACGGTCTTGGTGGACAGCGTGCCCAGCAGGCCGGCGGTGATGGCGGCGTTGGCGTTCTCGAACTTGCTGTCCGACAGCGGGCTGTTGGTGGCGCAGCCGATGCAGGTGTAGATATTGCGCGTCGCCTGGTCGGTGGCGTAATTCACGCGCAGGCGCTGGGCGGCGCCGCCTTTTTCCACCAGATCGCCGTCCGGGTTGTCGGATACGCCGCCGAGGTCGTTTGCATCATAAGGTGAGCGGTAGGACCAGAAGGTCGAATCCGTGGTCCAGAAACTTTGAGCCGAATTGGAAATGAAGCCGGTGCTGGAATTGGCCGCCGGGGAATCGTTGGCGTCATTCAGAAACAGGCTGCCGGTGGCCGTGTCGACGTCCAGGTCATAGAGCTTGAGGTTGCCCAGCCAGCGCGGCGATTTTCGCGAATCCGGGCGGAACACGCCGATATAGACCTGGTTCAGGTTGGTGCCGCGCACGTTGACGCTGACCGGCAGTGTGGTGGAGGCAAACACGCTGTTGACCGACTGGACCTCGGAAAATATCTGGTTCAGGGCGGTGACAATCTCCGATCCGCCGCTGCCCGAGGAGACGGCGTAGTACTTGCCCTTGCCGTTGATGGCGGTGCTTTTCATCAGGGCCGTGGTGGCGGGCGCCTGGCCGGTGGTGCCCGGATCGATATCCACCGTGTAGGTGGTGACCGTCTGCGTGCCGGAGAAGTTGGCATTGCAGTCGCCGTTGGCCATGAACTTGGCGTACTCGTCCATCCAGTTGCCCTGCTGGCCGTTGGGCGAGATGCTGATGGTGTCAGGCGGCGATTTCCCAACCAGGCTGGAGAGCAGGGTCTGGGCTGCCGACAGCGCCGAGCTGTTCTCGTTGACCGGGCCGTTGCTGATGTAGATGATGAAGTTCTTCTGGCAGCCATCGACGATGGGGCTGACGTAGGTGGTGCTGGCGGAGGAGGTGAAGGCATTGCCGGCCAGGCCGGCAGCGTAGTTGTTGTAGGCGGTATTGCCGGCATAGTCGCGCTTGACCTTGCCAAAGCCGGCGCGCGCCGAGATGCCGGCGAAATAGGCGTAGGCCTCGTACATCAGCAGCGAGGTAGTGGCGTTGTTGCCCTTGTCGCCGATGATGTCCAGATTGTTGACCAAATCTTTGAGTTTGTCCTTGTTGGTGTTCGTCATCTGACGCACGGCGAAGCGCACATAGCCGCCATCGACACTGTCATTGGGACTGCCGGTCTCGGGGAACATCATCAGCCCGACGTTGTACTGATCGGTCAGGCCGTTCACCACCGTGACCAGGGCGCTTTTTTCATTGGTGAAAGCCGTGTTCCAGTTGGCGGTGTTGTCCAGGAGGATGAGCACATTGGGGCGCACCGCGGCGAAGTTGGGATTGGCCAGAAAAATATCGATGTCCTCGCCGATGGGATCGAAGGCCGCGAATCCGCGCGGCACGGCCACGCCGAATACCACCAGCAGAATGGCAAGAAGTTTCAGGGTGCGGTTGATCATGATGAGTCTCATTAAGGACAATTGCCTGCAGGCAGGCGGATTTTTACGCCCTGCGCCATCTCAATCTGGGCGCCGGTACTCGATTCGGAGGAACTCGCGCCGATTTCCCAGGAGGTGTCCTCGGGCGAGATGCTGGAGGTGGCGCTGTAGCCGGTTGCCGGGATCGAATAAATGCAGACCGGCCGGGCGATGGCCACGGTGTAGCCGTTGACCGTCTGGCTGATTGTCGCGGTTCCGGTGGGCCATTGGCCGGTGCTGTTGGCCGCGTCATTGAAGAACGTGACGGTGCTGATGCTGTTCTCCACGGCCTGCTGGGCGCTGGACTCCATCGCCCGCTGGGTCTGCATGTTGCCCACCACTTTCAGGTTGGTGGTGGACAGCCGGATCATGGACACCACGAACAGCGTAATCATGACCAGCATGATCAGCACGATCAGCAGGGTCGCGCCGGATTGCCGGTCGCCGCGGCGGTTCATGGATTTTCCCTTCTCGAACTCAGGTTGATCATGCGGATCTCGCTGAAAAAGGCATGCCGCTTGTAGGCGTCGTTGTAAGGGCCATAGGTCAGGCCGGTCCCGGCCACGGTGCCCGCTCCAAGGGCGGTGGCTGAGGTGGCGACGGGGTAGCTCTTGCTGTCGGTGTAACCGGCACTGGCCTCGGGACTGCGGGCCACCAGCCAGACCTTGGCACTGACGGCATTGGGATAGTCTGCGGCAGTGGGCGCCGTGGTCGAGGCATTGGGAATGTAGACATCCGGCGCACCGTCGCCGATGCGCGTGGTCGAGGCATTGGCCGTGGTCGGGCTGTTGTCAATGCCGTATTCGACCTTGAGCACTTCGACGCCTTCGGAAATCGGCGCGACAGTGAAGGTTGTCGCCCCGCCCGATACGGTCAGTTCCAGGCGCTTCAGGGTGGGGGTCGGCTTGCCTGAGTCGTCGCTTGAGCCGGTGCAGATGGTGCCGCTTGCGGGGATGCTGCAAGGCGCCACGAAGTAGATCAGGACGTTGAATTTGCGGATGAACTCGCCATTGCCGCTCTTTTGCTTGATGGTGGCTGTCGCACCGCTGGCGTTGCTGGTGGCGGAGATCGCCGAACCGTTGCCAAACTGGATTTCGGCGCCGGCCGGATTGCTCTGCAAATAGACTTCATTGGACACCGCAGTTTCGGCGCTGCTCACCGTCGGCGTCAGGCCGTCGGTGGGATGGCGAAGGGATGTCGTTGTCGCCCGGCGGATGACGATGATGTCGCTTCCAGGGTGGAGGTTCGCAGAGGGCAGATAGGTGGCGCAGGATGTGCCGGAAAGATCCGGTTTGCTGGTCGCGCTGGCGGCGACAAAGCCCTGCACCGGATAGGGCAGCGCCGCCAGAAGCGCCGCTTCGTTGCCGGTGATGCACGGATCCGGCAAGGTCGTTCCGGTCGCGTAGGCGGCGTAACGTCCGTAAAAACCGGCGTGGTGCATTTCGTGGGTCAGCACATCCATGGCATAGCGGCCGTTTTCGATCTGCTGGGCCGAGCGCTGCAAGTCCCGCTGACTCTGGCTGGATGTCGCAAACACCACGGCCAGCCCGGTCAGGATCATCAGGCCCAGCGTCATGGCCACCATCAGTTCGATCAGGGACAGGCCTTGCTGCTGTCCCCGCTGCTGTCCAGGTTGTTTATCTTGTTGTGTCAGTCTCGACATGATCAGCTCAGCGTGGCGATGCGGACAGTGGTCCAGACGACCCGGCGCCGCGTTTCGTCCCCATACAGGCCGTTGGCGCAATTGACGACTGGCGTGAAGGTCTTGGTCGTGCCCTGCCAGGCCACGGCGACCGTGTAGATGCTGGTGGTGGCATTGAAACTGACGCAGCCCCTGGCACCAACCATGGCGCCCACCTGGGCGTTGCTGCTGCTGATTTCGGCTGCGCCCTTGAGCATTTGATCCCATTCGAGCATGCCGGCATCTGCCAGGGCCTTGGTCTGGGTGTTGGTGTAGCCGGAAGTGCAGTTGGGCGTGCCGGCATGGTTCGCGCCGGTCGTGCCCAGATAGGGTGTCCCGGCGGTGGTAGTGGTAATGACAAAGCATGCGCCAGAGCCGCGATTGGTATTGAGCCGCTCCACGATGTCGTTCATCAGGATCAGGGCCTGGGCGCGCTGATACGACTCCAGTTCTGCCTGATGGGCAATCGCCTGCATTCCCACCAGCCCCAGCAGGCCGAATACGGTGATGAGAAGCGAGATCAGCACTTCCAGCATGCTGAAGCCGCGCGACCGCCGCGGCGTCGGCGCTCTATGCCGGAAGCGCGCGGAAAGATATCTAGTTGCATCCATTTGCGGCATTTCCATCGGTATCGGTTTTGATTCCGGGGCGGCCGCTCGCATCCATGACGACGCAGCGCGCGGCGATACTGGTGTTGCTGCTGCTGAAGATGAGGCTGCGAACGTCTGAGGAAATCCTGCCGTCCAGGCGGTAGATGATGTTGCCGGTGGTATTGGCGGCAACCAGCACGTCGGTGGTGGCATCGCGCGATTGCAGCACTGTTGAACCCACCTGCACGGTCCAGCCGTTTTTCCAGTCGCTGGAAATCGGTGCCACCTCGACATTGGCAACCCGCTTGATGGCTTCGCTGCGCGCCAGGATCACGCTTTCATACAGGTCGGAGGCAGCGGTGCGGACTTTCGATGTCAGCAGCATGTCGCGCATGGAAGGCGCGGCCACGCTGGCAAGTATGGCCACGATCACGACCGTGATCATCAGCTCGATGATGGTGAAAGCCCGCTGGCGCAGGCGGCCAGGCGTGCTTATGGCGGCGGCCATGCAGGCGGCCTCTACCACTTGTTATCACCTACTGTGCGCGTCTTGGCCCCTTCGCTGTATACGCCGGCGGTGGTTGCGTTCAGGTAGATCGTGCCATCATCGACCTGCGAGCCGGATGGCACTGCCTTGACATGGAAGCTGGGAGGAGGGCCGGCCTCGAGGGTGACGGTGACCGTGTATTTCGTGTTGGTGCAGGTGGCCGCGCAGGTCCAGCCGTTGCCGCCGATATTGAGCCCGCCCGTGCCGATGGTGGCGGTGTATTCGCGCGCATCCAGCATGTACAGGGCCTGCTTGTTGCCAATCTGCATCATCAGTTGCTGGGCTTCGGAACGATAGCCCTTGCGGACGTATTGCTGGTAGGACGGAAAGGCGATGCCGGCCAGGATGCCGATGACGGCCACCACCACCATCAACTCGATCAATGTGAAGCCGCGTATGTTCTTCATGTTTCCCTCCAGATGATGGAATGATAAGGATAAAGACGCTGCACCTCGTTCCTGTCCGACGAAAGGCCGAAAACTCAGGATTAATTCCATTTCTAATTCAATAGAGCATTAACAATCCAATCCCATGCGACGATGGATTGAACTCGATGTATGTCGTTTTCTAGCGCTCGAAGTCCGGTCTCAAGCTGATCTTCAAGCGCGTCCATGGAATTGAAAGCTTTGTTGTGGAA
>CAXNIK010000244.1:0-5760 GCA_964202115.1 Burkholderiales bacterium | reverse complement strand
GGCAGTATCTCCACCTCGCAGGGCCGATCCTCCTGGCCGAGCACACGCAGGAACACGCTGGTGCCGTTGAAGAAGGCATGGCTGGTGTCCAGGTGCGCGCCGCGCACCGACAGATCCCAGGCATAGACCTCGCAGGTCACCGTCAGTGGCCCCGGCTTTCTCCCAGACGAAACAGCGGGCAAGGCCGCCGCCTGCCAGGTGTGCTTGTCGATTTTGGTCAGCGCCACCGGTGCTCCGCGGCCATCCCTCCCCTGCGCGGCCTTTATGGTGACGATGTGGCGCGAGAAGTCGCGCACCAGGTAGCTGCCCGGGATCCAGGCCGGCAGGGCGAAGCGCTGCCCGGCCGGGTCGGCCGCCGGTACGGTGCAACTGACTTCGAACAGATGCGCTTCAGGCGACGCCGGGCGGATGCGGTAGAGAATGCTGTCCATCAGGTTCACGGCCAGTCAAAAGCCGTGATCATACCTGCCCGACAAAGGTGCGCCCCGCAGCAGGGGCGTCAGCACCGCGCTGCCTGCTCAGGGCTTCTTCATTCCCGCGTTGAAACGCTCCCAGCGCTTCAGGTCCTCGGCCAGGAATTTCTCGAAATCGGCCGTGCCCAGGTAGGCGATTTCGCCACCGAGGTTGATGGTGCGGGTGCGTACTTCTTCCACGCGCGAAGCCTTCTCGGTACTGGCCGCAATGCGAGCGATGGCCTCGCGCGGGGTGCCCGCCGGGGCGTGGAAGCCGTACCAGCTCACCACCGTGACGTCGGGATAGCCGACCTCGGCGATAGTGGGCACATCGGGCAGCAGCACCGAGCGCTTGTCGCTGGTGTTGGCGATGATCTTCAGCCGGCCCGACTTGAGGCCGGTCAGGGCCACCGACGAGGGGATGATGCCCATGGAGACTTCGCCGGACATCATGGGTGGAAGCATGGGCGGAGCACCGTTGAAATCGATGAGGTTCATCTCAAAGCCGGCAACCTTGGCAAACATGTGCGTGGCCATGGTCTGCGTCGAGCCACCAACGCCACCCGCAACCGGAATGCCGGGCCGTGCTTTGGCATAGGCCACGTAGTCCTTCACGGTTGACACCGGCAGAGTGGCGCTGACCATGATGAAGCTGGGCGACAGCGTATAGCGCGCAATCGCCGTGAAATCCTTGCGCTGCCAGCGCAGATTCGGATCCAGCAGGTGGTTGTTCAGCAGGAAGGGGGCGCTGACCATGAGCGTATAGCCATCGGGCGCCGCCTTGGACACCACATCCGCGCCGATGTTGGCCCCGGCCCCGGGGCGAGCTTCGACAATAATGGGCTGCCCGAGATCCTTGGTCATTTCGGTGGTCACGGCGCGCGCCAGCACATCCACAACCCCGCCTGTCGGATAGGTGACGATGACACGCACCGGCTTTACCGGCCAGTTCTGCGCCCAGCCGGTGGCCGCGAAAAGCATGCCCAGAAGCAGCATGGCCCCCTTGTTTGCCTGGTTCACGTTCATGCGACCCTCCCTTGGTTAATCCCGGAAACTACGAATTGGCCTCGTCCATCTCGCCCACCGCCTGCGCATCGGCAAGATCGCGGATGCGCCGGTAATGCCATTCCGCATCGCCATATTGATTGGCGATGGCCGCAAGGCGCTTGTACAGTCCGCCGGCTGCATATTCCTCGGTCATGCCGATGGCGCCATGCAACTGCACGCCCTCCTCGCCGACCTTGCGGCCGGCCGCGGACACATAGGCCTTGGCCCCGGAGGCCCAGCGCGCCCGCGCGGCCTCGTCCTCATCCAGCATGGCCGCGGCGTGCAGGGCCAGCGAACGCGCCTCCTCGACGTGGACGTACATATCCACCAGCCGGTGCTGATAGACCTGATTGGCGACAATGGGCCGGCCGAACTGCTTGCGCGTGCGGGCGTACTCCGTGGTCATGTCCAGCACGGTCTGCATCACCCCGGCTGCCTCGGCCGCCAAGGCGACATGCATGCGATCGCAGGCCGCCTCCACCACGGGCCAGGCCGCGCCGGCAGTGCCGACCATGGCCGAAGCCGGCAGGCTGACCTTGTCGAACACGACATCGGCGCAGCGCCGTCCGTCGTAGGTGCGGTAGCCGCGCGTGCTCACGCCCGGCGTCTGGCGCGGCACCAGCAGCAGGCTCAGGCCATCGCGCGCATTGGCAGCAGGCATGGCCTTGTCACGCGCCAGCACCAGCAGATAGTCGGCGCTGTCGCCGCAGGCAACCAGATGCTTTTCTCCCGTCAGCACCAGGCCTTGCGGCGTGCGCTCCACCGAGGTCGCCACGTCATACAGGTCATAGCGCGACCTTGCTTCCGCCGCGGCAAAGGCAAACTGCGTCTTGCCCGCGATCATCGAACTCACCAACGCGCGCTGCTCCGCCGAGCCGTGCGCGGCCAGCAGCGGCCCGCACAGCACCACGTTGTCGAGAAAGGGCTCCACCACCAGCGCGCCGCCGATGGCATCGAGCAGGATCGCAACCTCCTGCGCCCCGTACACGCCGCCCAGGTCTTCGGGCAGGCCCAGGCCCAGCCAGCCCATGTCGGCGAACTCCGCCCAGCGCTGGCGCGAAAAACCTTCGGGCTCGGCCATGCTGGCGCTGCGGGCGGCTGCGCTATAGACGCTCTTCGCATAGCGCTCCGCGCCCTCGACCAGCATTTTCTGGTCGTCGTTCAGTAGGGCATTCGTGCTCACCGTACTCATAGCCCCAGCACCTGTTTGGCCAGGCTGATGTGCTGCACCTCGCTCGAGCCGCCGGCGATGGTGTAGCCACGGCTGACAAAGCGCCGCGACGAGGCCGTGGCCGCATACCAGGGCGTCAGCTCATCCTCGGCGGGGCCGTGATGCGCCTCCGGGTCAAAGGCCAGGCTTTGCGGCCCCACCGCGTCCACGGTGAGGTTCTCGAAGTCCTGGATGAGCTGGCTGCCGCGCAGCTTGAGGCGCCCGGTCTCGGCCCCGAGCCGCCCGCCGACTTTCACCTGCTGGCGGAAGCGCGCCACGCTGGCCTCCAGCGCCATCAGGCGCACTTCCAGCTCGCCCAGCCGATTGCGGAACCAGTCGCGCTCGAGCAGCGGCTGGCCGCCCTCGCGCACCTGCGACGCAATCCATTTCAATCGCCTCAGGCGGCGATGGTTCTCGGCCACGCGCGCCAGGTTCAGGCGCTCTGACTCCAGCACCGATTTGGCGATGGTCCAGCCCTGATTCTCGTTGCCGATGCGATCCTCCACCGGCACTTTCACGTTGTCGAAGAAGATCTGGTTGAACATGTGCCAGCCGTGGATGCCGATGATCGGGCGCAGCGACACGCCGGGCGCGGTCATGTCGATGAACAGGAAGGTGATGCCCTCCTGCTGCTTGCCTTCGGTGGAGGTGCGCACCAGCGCGAACATGCGATTGGCGTACTGCGCATGCGAGGTCCAGATCTTGGAGCCGTTGACCACATAGTGATCGCCGTGCAGTTCCGCGCGCGTCTGCAGCGAGGCCAGGTCGGAACCGGAGTTGGGCTCGGAATAGCCCTGGCACCACCAGTCCTCGACATTGGCGATGCGCGGCAGGTAATGGTGCTTCTGACCCTCGCTGCCGTAGCGCATCAGCATCGGCCCCACCATCTCGTAGGGGAAGTTGACCAGCTCGGGGCAGTCGTTGATGCACTTTTCCTCGTCCAGCACCATCTTCTGGTCGGAGTTCCAGCCGAGACCGCCCCACTCCTTCGGCCAGTGCGGCACCAGCCAGCCCTGCGCGGCCAGAATGCGCTCCCAGCGCCGGTATTCCTCTTTTTTCAGCGCGCAGCCGCGGCGCACCTTGTCGCGAATTTCATCGGGCAGGTTCGCGCGGATGAAGGCCCTCACCTCGCGGCGGAATTCCTTCAGGTCAACGGCTTCATGCGATTCGGTCACGGTCTCTCCTCCACTGAGTCCTGTCTTCCTGTGTTCGAGATGCGATGCGGCGACGCCAGGTCAGCTAAAGCGCGACACCGGTCGTGGCGCATCCCGAGCGCAAAGTCAGCTTGGCTATGTTCAACTGGTGTATCTGGGTCGTTCCCTCATACAGCCGGAACAGCCGGACATCGCGATAGAAACGCTCGATGTCGTAATCGGCGATGAAGCCGTAGCCGCCGAACATCTGCACGCAGCGATCGGCCACCCGGCCGCACATTTCCGAGGCGTACATCTTGCACATGGACGCCTCCAGCGTGACGTCCTCGCCGCGATCGCGGGCCCGCGCCGCCTCCAGGATCATGGAGCGCGCGGCGAAGATTTCGGTGTGGCTGTCGGCGATCATGGCCTGCACCAGCTGGAACCCGGACACCGGCTGGCCGAACTGCTTGCGCGTGCTGGTATAGGCGAGGGCATCGTTCAACATGCGGATGGCCGGCCCGGTGCACAGCGCCGCCAGATGCAGGCGCTGCTTGTTGAGCACCTTCATGGCCGTGCGAAAGCCCATGCCCTCGCTGCCGCCGATGAGATTGGCGGCGGGCACCCGGCAATTGTCGAAATGCACCTCGGACACGGGCGACCCGGCCTGGCCCATCTTGCGGTAGGGCTTGCCGACCGAAAGACCGGGCGTGCCTTTTTCGACGATGAAGGCAGAGACACCGCCCGCACCGGCATTGTCCGGATTGCTGCGGGCCATGACGGTGAACACACTCGCGATCGGCGCGTTGGTGATGAAGCACTTGGAGCCGTTGATGACGTAGCTGTCGCCGTCGCGCAGCGCCGTGGTCTTCAGCGCAGTGGCGTCGGACCCGGCCTCCGGCTCGGTGAGCGCGAACGATCCGGTGATCTCGCCGCTGGCCAGGCGCGGCAGGTAGCGCTGTTTCTGCTCCGGCGTGCCGTCCACCACCAGCCCCTCCGAGCCGATGCCGGTATTGGTGCCGACGCGGGCGCGGAAAACCGGCGAGCACTGCGATAGCTCGAATGCCGCCAGCACCAGTTCCTCGGTGGTCATGCCGGCACCGCCATATTCCTCGGGAATGGAGTATCCGAACAGGCCGTTGGCGCGCATGTCGCGCACGATGTCTTCGGGCACTTCATCGCGGTCGGCGACCTCGCGCTCGCGCGGGACCAGGCGTTCGCGCACGAAACGCCGCAGGCTGTGCAGCAGGAGATTGAAACCTTCTTCGTCTCTGATCACGTGTCAGCGTCCCTGTTGAGATCTGTTCATGCCACCTCAGCGGCTGCCCTGCGCCCGCTCGACCTGTTGCACCAGGCCAACCAGCCGCGGGCCGATGTCCTTCACCAGCTTCGCCTCGTCGGCCTGGAACTCGGAGATGGCACAGTTCACCACCATCAATTCGCCATCGAAGGCGCCGCGAAAGGGCACGGCCGCGACCACCGTCCCCTGCACCGAAGTGTGCAGGGCAATGCAGAAGCCGTCGGAACGGTAGCGCTCGAGTTCCCGGTCGACATCGCGCTTGAACAGTTTCCAGTCCACATCGCCGCTGGCGCGAATCTCCGCCAGCAATTCCTTGCGGGCTGCTTCATCAATACCGGCAAGGTAGGCCCGGCCCACCGCGGTCAGGGCAATCTTGCGGGCGGCGCCGATGTCGGGACGGGCCGTGACCGCATTGGGCGCGATGCAACTGTCCACCAGAATGATGTTCAAGCCCTGGCGCATGCCCAGGGACACCGCGCCATTGGCGTAATCGGCCAGGCGCTGCATCAGCGGCCGCGCGATCTGGCGCACTCCCAGTTGCGACAGCAGCGGATAGGCCAGCGAGAGCATGGACACCGACAGCCTGAAGCGCGCCGTGGCGGCATCGTATTTCAGATA
>CAXNIK010000243.1:0-5768 GCA_964202115.1 Burkholderiales bacterium | reverse complement strand
ATGAGATGCCGCTATTATTACACTAATGATATGGAAATGGAATGAGGCGAGCGGAACAGGTAGGCAACGGTGGCGAAGCCGCTCCATACGTGCACCAGCCGGCTGAACGGGAACAGCAGGAAAATCGTCATGCCGAAAACGATGTGGACCAGATAGGGCCAGGGCAGGCCGGCCAGCGTTGTTGCATCGACCGGCCGCAGCGTCATGATGCGCTGCGCCCAGTCCGCCAGAATCATCATCACGCTGCCGTCGGCATGCTGCAGGGAAAACGGCAGCGTGATCAGGCCCAGGGTCAGCTGCACCCACAGGATCAGCAGGATCGCGATGTCGGTGCGATGGCTGGTCAGCCGGATGCGGGGATCGAATATGCGCCGGTACAGCAGCATGGACAAGCCGACAAAACACACCAGGCCGGCAATGCCGCCGGCTACGACGGCCAGCATTTGTTTCGTCGCCGCAGTCATGAAGACTCCATAAATGGCGTGCGGCGTGAACAGGCCGATGAGATGGCCGAAGAACAGGAACAGCACGCCAAAGTGAAACAGATTGCTGCCCCAGCGCAGGAGCCCGGCACGCAGCAATTGCGAGGAGTCGCTCTTCCAGGTGTACTGATTCTGGTCAAAGCGGATCAGGCAACCCAGCAGAAACACCGTGAGACAGACATACGGATAGACCTGAAAGAGAAAGCCATGCAGCGCGCTCATATTGCCGCTCCTTTTGCAGAGGTTGGCTTGCGGACGATGTGTATGGGCTGAGGCCTAGATGGACTATCCTGGCCTTTGGACGAACAGCCGTCGAACACCACCGGCTCGGCCCAGCTCTCGTCCAGCGGTTCTTCGGGCGCTGCCTTGACCGGCTGTGCTTTTTCCCCGGCGAGTTCAAGCAGCGCGCCAAGCACGCTGGCGTAGGCGCTGCCGCGTTGCTGCAGCGCGCCGAAGATGGCATTGAGGATGTGCGCCATCTCGCTGAGGAAGTTGCGTGCCTCGCGTGGGGGCTGGGTGGAGACGAATTCGAGCACTGCAGGCAGGTAGTCCGGCAGCTCGCCTTCGACCAGGATCAGGCCTGCTTTCTCATAGGTCTGGCCCAGATCGATCATCGCCGGGCCCCGATCGCGCGAGTCGCCATGCACATGCTCAAAAAGATGCAGCGAGGTGCCGCGGCCGCGGTCGAACAACTCCACATAAGCGGCCTCGGTCTCCAGCGGCTCGCCACTGTGCAGTGCGTCCGCCAGAGACCCGATCTCGGCCAGGCGCGACGGTGCCAGTGCACCCTCTGCGCGCAGCAGGTCGCGCATCTCCGGCAGCCAGCTGCGCATCTGAGCGTCGGGGTAACCGAGCAGGGCCGCCAGCACGCGCAGGCTCTTCGCCATCGGCGGAATTGTGTTGAGTGTGAACATGATCAGACCTCCGCCTTGATGGGAATGGTGCGCCGCTTCTCGCTGCCGAACAGGCTGGTCTCGCCGGTGCCTTCGGAGCAGCCGTTGCCGAAACTGAAGCCGCAGCCGCCACGCAAGTTGAAGGTGTTCTCGGCGTATTCGCGATGGCTGCTCGGGATGACGAAGCGATCCTCGTAATTGGCGATCGCCATCACGTGGTACATCTCCTCCACCTCTGCCTGGGTAATTCCCACCTGCTGCAGCGCCGCGGTATTGACGCGCCCATCGACATGCTTTTCGCGCTGGTAGGCGCGCATGGCCAGCATGCGTTCCAGCGCACGCACCACCGGCACGGTATCGCCGGCGGTCAGCAGATTGGCCAGATACTTGACCGGGATGCGCAGCTGGTTGACATCGGGTATCTCGCCGTTGGTGCCGACATGGCCGGCGTTGGCCGCGGCACTGATGGGCGACAGCGGCGGCACGTACCAGACCATGGGCAGCGTGCGGTACTCCGGGTGCAGCGGCAGCGCCACTTTCCATTGCACCGCCATCTTGTAGACCGGGCTGTTGCGCGCGGCCTCCATCCACTTGTCCGGGATGCCGTCGGTGCGCGCCTGTTCGATCACCTTGGCATCATTCGGGTCGAGGAAGATGTCGAGTTGCGCCTGGTAAAGGTCGCGATCATGCTCGACGCTGGCCGCCTCCTGGATCCGGGCGGCGTCATACAGCAGCACGCCCAGATAGCGGATGCGCCCGACGCAGGTCTCCGAACATACCGTCGGCTGGCCCGCCTCGATGCGCGGGTAGCAGAAAATGCATTTCTCGGCCTTGCCGCTCTTCCAGTTGTAGTAGATCTTCTTGTACGGACAGCCGGACACGCACATGCGCCAGCCGCGGCACTTGTCCTGGTCGATCAGCACGATGCCGTCTTCCTCGCGCTTGTAGATCGAGCCCGAGGGGCACGATGCCACGCAGGCCGGGTTCAGGCAGTGCTCGCACAGCCTGGGGAGATACATCATGAAGGTGTTCTCGAACTGGCCGTAGATGTCCTTCTGGATGTCGTCGAAGTTCCTGTCCTTGCTGCGCTTTTCGAACTCGCCGCCCAGGATCTCCTCCCAGTTCGGCCCCCAGACAATCTTGTCCATCTGCTTGCCGGTGATCAGGCTGCGCGGACGCGCCGTGGGTGTGGCCTTCATTTCCGGCGCGGACTGCAGGTGGCCGTAATCGAACGTGAACGGCTCGTAGTAATCGTCGATCTCGGGCAGATTGGGATTGGCGAAGATCTTCATAAGCAGCTTCCACTTCGCGCCCTGGCGCGGCTCGATCGTGCCGCTGGCCTTGCGCACCCAGCCGCCGTTCCACTTGTCCTGGTTCTCCCATTCTTTCGGGTAACCGATACCGGGTTTGGTTTCGACGTTGTTGAACCAGGCGTACTCCATGCCGGGGCGGCTGGTCCAGACGTTCTTGCAGGTCACTGAACAGGTGTGGCAGCCGATGCACTTGTCCAGATTCAGAACCATGCCGATTTGGGCGCGTATTTTCATGCGACTTCTCCCTGGGCTTGAACCGGCCGGATCAGTTCATTCGCCACCGGCGTGTCCAGCCAGTCGACCTTGTTCATCTTGCGCACCACGACAAACTCGTCGCGGTTGGTGCCGATGGTTCCGTAATAGTTGAAGCCGTAGCTGAACTGCGCGTAGCCGCCGATCATGTGCGTGGGCTTCAACACAATGCGCGTCACCGAGTTGTGGATGCCGCCGCGCGCGCCGGTGATTTCCGAGCCCGGCGTGTTCACGATCTTCTCCTGCGCGTGGTACATCATCACCATGCCGGGGTTGACGCGCTGGCTGACCACGGCGCGCGCTGCGATGGCGCCGTTGATGTTGAACAGCTCGATCCAGTCGTTGTCGACAATGCCGGCGCGCTTGGCGTCGTCCTCGCTCAGCCACACGCAGGGGCCGCCGCGGCTGAGCGTGAGCATCAGCAGGTTGTCCGTATAGGTGGAGTGGATGCCCCACTTCTGGTGCGGCGTGATGAAATTGAGCGCGATCTCGGTGTTGCCGTTGGGTTTGATGCCGTGGATGCCGGCGGTGGTCTTCAGGTCCACCGGCGGACGGTAGCTGGAGAAGCCCTCGCCGAAGGCGCGCATCCATGGATGGTCCATGTAGAACTGCTGGCGCCCGGTCAGCGTGCGCCACGGGATCAGCTCATGCACGTTGGTATAGCCGGCGTTGTAGGAAACTGTCTCGCTTTCGATGCCGCTCCAGGTGGGCGAGCTGATGATCTTCCTCGGCTGCGCCTGGACGTCGCGGAAGCGGATTTTCTCGTCTTCGCGGTGGATCGCCAGATGGGTGTGATCGCGGCCGGTCTGCTTGCCCAGCGCCTCCCAGGCCTTGACCGCGACATGGCCGTTTGTCTCGGGGGCAAGCTGAAGAATGACTTCACAGGCGTCGATGTCGGTCTCGATTTTCGGCATGCCGCAGGTCACGCCTTCCGCGGTGACCAGGCCGCTCAGTTCGCCGAGTTGCTTCACTTCTGTCTGCGTATTCCACGCGATGCCCTTGCCGCCGTTGCCGACCTTGCTCATCAGGGGCCCGAGCGCCGTGAAGCGCTTGTAGACATTCGGGTAGTCGCGCTCGACGACGGTCATCTGGGGCGCGGTCTTGCCCGGAATCAGGTCGCACTCGCCGCGCTTCCAGTCTTTGACCTCGAAGGGCTGGGCCAGCTCGGCGGGGCTGTCGTGCATCAGCGGGGTCAGCACCAGTTCGCGCTCGACGCCAAGGTGGCCGACACAGACTTCGCTGAACTTCCTGGCGAAGCCCTTGTAGATGTCCCAGTCGCTGCGTGATTGCCAGGCTGGATCCACCGCGGTCGACAGCGGGTGGATGAACGGGTGCATGTCGCTGGTGTTGAGATCGTTCTTCTCGTACCAGGTGGCGGTGGGCAGCACGATGTCCGAGTACAGGCAGGTGGTGCTCATGCGGAAGTCGAGTGTGACCAGCAGATCGAGCTTGCCTTCAGGGGCCTGGTCATGCCACACCACTTCGGTGGGCTTGGCCTCGTCGCGGCCAAGATCCTTGCCCTGCACGCCGTGGCTGGTTCCCAGCAGATGCTTGAGGAAGTACTCGTGGCCCTTGCCCGAGGAGCCCAGCAGGTTGGAGCGCCACACGAACAGGTTGCGCGGCCAGTTGTTGGGGTGATCAGGGTCGGTACAGCTCATCTTCAACGAGCCGTCCTTCAGCGCCTTGACCGCGTAGTCCTTCGGATCGAGACCGGCGGACTGCGCATCGCGCACGACCTGCAGCGGATTGGTCTGCAGTTGCGGCGCCGAGGGCAGCCAGCCCATGCGCTCGGCCCGCACGTTGTAGTCGATCATGCTGCCGCCATACAGTTTCTTGTCGGCCAGCGGTGAAATGACCTCTTCCATGCCCAGCTTCTCGTAGCGCCACTGGTCGGTGTGGGCGTAGAAGAAGCTGGTGCTGTTCTGCTGGCGCGGCGGGCGTATCCAGTCCAGGGCAAAGGCCAGCGCCGTCCAGCCGGTCTGCGGCCGCAGCTTTTCCTGGCCGACGTAATGGGCCCAGCCGCCCCCGCTCTTGCCGATGCATCCGCACATCATCAGCATGTTGATGATGCCGCGATAATTCATGTCGCTGTGGTACCAGTGGTTCATGGCCGCGCCGATGATGACCATGGACCGGCCCTGGGTCTTGTGGGCATTCTCGGCAAACTGCCGCGCCACCGTGATCAGCTGCTCACGCGGGGTGCCGGTGATGCGTTCCTGCCACGCCGGGGTATAAGGCGTGTCATCGTCGAAACTGGTTGCCGCCATCTCCCCGGGCAGGCCTCGCGCCACGCCATAGTTGGCCACCTGCAGGTCGAACACGGTGGCCACCAGGGCCTCGCGCTTCTCTCCTGCCTTGCCCAGCGCGAGACGCTGCACCGGCACCGTGCGCACCAGCACATCATTGATGCCGTCGCCGGTGGCATTGTTGGGGAAATGCGGACTGACGATGCCACCGAAATAGGGAAAACCGACCTTGGCGGTCATCGGGCTGGCGGATTCGCCCTCCAGCACCGAAAGCTTGAGCTTGACCTCATTGCCATGGCGCGCTTCCTTCGCCTCCAGGTTCCATTGTCCCTGGTCGGCCCTGCCGTCCGCGCCCCAGCGAAAACCGATGGCCCCGTTGGGAAGAACCACTTTGCCCGACTGGTCCAGGCCCACCGTCTTCCATTCCGGATTGTTGGCCTGGCCCAGCTTGCCGTTGAAGTCCGACGCGCGGACATAGCGATCCGGCACCATGACGGTCTCGCCGTTGGCGAGCTGGTGTTCCTTGAGCATCACCAGCATCGGCATGTCGGTATAGCGCCGCACATAGTCATCGAAGTAAGC
>CAXNIK010000242.1:0-5781 GCA_964202115.1 Burkholderiales bacterium | reverse complement strand
AATTTCTCCGTGCATGGTCTCGGATCTCCCCACTTCATGGACGAGTAGGTAGTCGGCGACGTCGCTCAGAACCTTGGTCTGCAGGATTCACCTACTACTCTTCCACCGTGATGTTGTTCTCCTTCACCACCTTCTTCCAGACGGCGATTTCGCTGGCGATGGTGGTGCGGAATTCATCGGGCGTGCTGGCGACGACGATGGCGCCATCGGTTTCCATGGCCTTGAGGAGTTCCGGTGTGCGCGCGGCCTTGACGATTTCGGTGTGCAACCGGCTGATGATGGCCGCGGGCGTGCGGCCGGGCGCCACCATGCCGAACCAGTTGGAAAAGTCGTAGGGCAGGCCCTGCTCGGCCGCTGATGCCAGGTCGGGCAGCAGCGCCGAGCGCTGCCTGCTCAGCATGGCGACGGGGCGCACCTTGCCGCTGCGTATGGTGGGCATGGCGGTGAACACCGAGGCGCCCGTGGCCTGGATGCGCCCGGACACCAGGTCCAGGAACAGCGGCGCCGATCCCTTGTAGTGAATGAAGGTGACCTTGGTTCCGGTGACGCCTTCGAACCAGGCGCCGGCCAGGTGAGTGGAGCCGCCCAGGCCCGCAGTACCCCAGTTGATCTGGTTGGGTTTGGCCCTGGCGTAGGCGAGGTATTGCTCCAGGTTGTTGATGGGCAGCGCGGGATGCACCACCAGCACCGAAGGCCGCTTGCTCATCAGCGACACCGGGGCCAGGTCGCGCAGCGTGTCGTAGGGCAGGTCCTCCTGGAAGGCGGGGACAACCGAAAGGCCGGCCGCGGTCAGCAGCAGCGTATAGCCATCCGGAGGCGCCTTGGCCACGGCCAGATTGCCGATGTGCGAGCGCGCACCTGTCTTGTAGTCGATGATGAATTGCTGTCCGGTCTGCTCGGTGAGCTTCTGCGCGTAGAGTCGGCCCTCGCGGTCGGTCGGCCCGCCGGGTGCGGAGGGCACGATCATGGTCACTGTTTTTGTCGGGTAGCTGCCTGTCTGGGCCATGGCTGCGGGGCTGAGCAGGGCGGCCGCCAGCGAGCAGGCGGCGATGCGGAGTGGGGATGGCATGCGTTCCTCCTTGTGGGCGATGTATGCGGCAATGCTAACGCCCTTCGGCGGCGAAGCGAAGGTGGTCCAGTCAGTTGGATTGCCCGTAGTGGCTCAGCTTGCCCGCTTTTTCTTATGCGCCCACCTTGACCAGGGTGCGTGCCGTGAGCGTCGTCAGCGTCTGCTCCAGTCGAGGAATGAGCGGCAGCAAGGCAGACAGCTCATTTGAATGTGCGTCCAATACAATCACGGCCAATGCCAGGTTGGAAAGGTTCTGTTGATACGGGAGATTTTTGTCGACGGTGATGAATGCGTCAAAGCTGGATGCGGCCAGCGCCAATAAATCGCCATTTTTGATACCGCCCCAGCCCATTTCGACGACGGTCTTCACTTCGTGGCTGGGCAAGGCCCGCCTCAATCCTCTGGGAACCGATTCGTCAAGCAACAGGCGCATCAGCAAAGATCCGTTCCCTTGCGGCTTCAAGCACGGAAATGGCAGATTCGCGAGAAACGGACGGAAAGTCTTCCAGGAAGTCTTCGAGAGACGAGCTGCCCTCAAGATAATCGAATAGGTTTTGAACGGGCACTCGCGTGCCGGTGAAGCAGAGTGCTCCACTCATGATCTCGGGGTTCCTGCTGACCAGCGATTTGTCCATGGCTGCCTCCAAGGTCGCAGTTTACTACCGTACTTGCCGAAGATGGCATTTCCCACCCGGCAGTACGGGTCGCTGGAGTTGCGGCCCTGCCGCGCCTACTCCATCTTGAAGCCGCTGGTCTTGACCACCGTGGCCCAGCGATCCTTTTCGCTGGCCAGCCACTTGCCCATTTCCTGGGGGGACGAGGGCATGGGGCTGGTTCCCTGCGAGGCCAGTTTCTCCTTGATGTCGGCCAGGTTGAGGATGCGGCGCATTTCCTGGTTGACGCGGTTGATCAGTTCGGGCGAGGTCTTTGCCGGCGCGAACATGCCCTGGTATGACCCGGTGACGAAGCCTTCCAGGCCGGGCGTCTCGGAGATGGTGGGCGTGTCGGGAATATTGGGATCGCGTTTCTCGCTGGACACCGCGATCACCTTGAGCCGCCCGGCCTTCACCTGCGGCAGGGACTGCAGCATGCCCATGATCCCCAGGTCGCCCTCCCCGGCGGCGATCGCCATGATGACCTGGGCGCCGCCCTTGCTGGGGATGTAGGTCCATTTGGCGCCGGTGCGCATTTCCAGGAACAGGCCGGCCAGGTGCGTTGCGCTGCCCATGCCTGCGGGGAAGTTCATCTTGCCCGGTTCCTTTTTAGCCAGGGCGATGAGCTCGCTCAGGGTGTTGGCCTTCACGCTCGGATGGATCATCAACAGGTGCGGCGAATAAGTGATCATGCTCACCGGCGCGATGTCACGAATGATGTCGAAGGGCAGCTTCTCGTACATGCTCGGACTGATGGTCAGCGCGCCCACGTCCATGATGCACATGGTGTAGCCATCGGGTGCCGCACGCGTGAGCAGGTCCACGCCGATATTGCCGTTGGCTCCGGGCTTGCTGTCGGAAATCACCGGCTGGTTCCAGGTCTCGGTCATCTTCTGCCCCAGCATGCGGGTGAGGATGTCGGAGGTGCCGCCGGCGGGAAAAGGCACGATGATGCGGATGGGTTTGGTGGGCCAGGCCTGTGCCATTGCTCCAGTGGAGAAACCTGCTGCAAGGACAAGCACGAGGTGCAGGATGCGGTTGCAGATTGTCATGGTGATATGGATAAGAGTGGAAGGGAAAATCAGTGTAGTGGCACTGCCGGGAATTCGCCCATTTTTATTCCGGGAGGCCTTGCATTGCGCTTCTGCTCTGCAGCATTCCGGTCTGGTCTATTTTTTCGGGGCCAGCCAGGATTCAGGATACTCATCATGCGTCGGCAGCCCGCTGCTTTGGCAGGCCCACGGCGCGCGGGAGGCAAAGAAGATGTGATCGGAAGGACTATTGGGCGGTGCCTCGTCCAGCGACCCGGCCGGGATCACCACCGCCTTGCCGTTGGGCGTCACCCGCGGCAACGGGCTGCCGCACTGCTTGCAGAAACACTTGCCGAAGCTGCGCGCGCCGGGCAGGTCGTAGCGCGCGATCAGCACCTCGCCCGCCAGCCATCTGAGCTGGCCAGCGTCCATGGTGATGATGTTGGTGGCGTGACCGGTGCCGCTGGCCTTGCGGCAGCGCGAGCAATGGCAGTGCACCATGCGCGGGAAGGGCGGGGTGACTTCGAAGGTGACGGCGCCGCAGAGGCAGCTGCCGTGGATGGGGGAGTTATTCATATGGCCTCGCATTTCAGTCGATCATCAGGGCGTCAGCTTGATCCCCAGGCGCTTGGCGGTGCTGTGCCAGCGGACGCGCTGAACATCCATGTATTTCTCGAAGTCCTCGATGGTGCCGCCGCCGGGCGTATCACCGGTGGCACGAAACCGTTTGATGACTTCGGGTGTCTTCATCGCGTCATTGAACAGGCGATTGATCCTGGTGCGGATGGCGACTGGCGTTCCCGCGGGTGCATGCAGGGCAATCCAGCCGAAGTTCTCGAATGCCGGCACGCCCGATTCGCCGATGGACCTGACATCGGGCAATTCCGGAATGATGAACCCGGGCTTGCCTGAATGCGCCAGGGCCCGGATTTTCCCTGCCTTGATGCCTGCCAGCAGGTTTCTCGGGGCCTGAAATGTCGCGGTGATTTCGCCGCTCAGTATGGCGGGACCGATGGTTCCTGTTCCCTTGTAGGGGATCAGCGCCATCTTGATGCCATAAAGATCCTGCATGTACTCAACCACCATGCGCTGTATGCCGGCATTTCCCACCATGCCCCAATTGAGCTTTCCCGGATTGGCCTTGGCATAGGCAACAAATTCCTTCATGTTGCCCACCGGCACCAATTGGTGAGTGACCACGAGTTGCGGCGAGCTGGTCAGCAGATAGACCGGGTCGAAATCCTTTTCCTGATGGGCAAGCTTCTCCTCCATGAGGTCGAGCAACAACAAGGTGGTCGAACTGACAAAGAGCGTATAGCCGTCGGGGGCGGATTTGGCGACATGGCCCATTGCGACCGCGCCTCCCGCGCCCTGCTTGTAGTCGATCACGAAGCGCCATTGCTGGCTGCCGGCCATGATGGAATCGGTGTAGTGACGGATCGCCAGATCCGTTCCGCCGGGCGCGTAGGGCGTCACGATGTTGATGGGCTTGTTCGGAAAGTCCGCCGGCTGGGCGCCTGCCTGAAAGGCCGTGAACAAAGTACACACTGCCGCCAGCACGGAGTAAAGCCAGCCAGTCTTCAATGCTTGCATAATCACCTCCTCAGGTCGATTTTCAAACAGAATGAATAAACAAGTACACCACGCTTTCACACTGCTCGCCAGTCTCGCCATGGCGTTGGCGATGGCCGGCTGCGGCGGCTCCACCGTCAAACTGCCCAGGCTCCCCGCCGATGCCGTGGTGCTGGCCTTCGGCGACAGCCTCACCTTCGGCACCGGCGCCACGCCCGACAAGAGTTACCCGGCCGCGCTGGAGCGAAAAATCGGGCTCAAGGTGATTGCTTCAGGCATCCCCGGCGAAGTCAGCGCCTCCGGCCTCGCACGCCTGCCCGCGGTGCTCGACGAAGTGCAACCGAAACTGCTCATCCTGTGCCACGGCGGCAATGACATGCTGCGAAAAATCAGCGTCAAGGAGGCTGCCGGCAACATCCGCGCGATGGTGTCACTGGCGCGCTCGCGCGGAATTGAAGTGGTGCTGCTGGGTGTACCCAGCCCCGGATTGCTGCTCTCCACCGCCGATCATTACGACGAGATCGCGAAAGAGATGAAACTCGCCTACGAAGGAAGGGCCATCGCCAAAATACTTTCCGATAACGCGCTCAAGGCCGACGCCATCCACCCCAATGCCGAGGGCTACCAGCGGCTGGCGGATGCGGTGGCCGAGGTGTTGAAGAAGGGTGGGGCGATCTGAAATCGAGGCGTGATTAAAGAGGTGCAGAAGAGCAGTCTTATAGCGGCTGCCCCCCTTCGTTGAGGATTCCGAGGTAAGCGTCGTAGGCAAACACACGGTTGCGGCGCTGGCCGGTGAGCTCACGGGCAATCCCGGCCTCGATGAGCGACTGCATGGCCTTGGCGGCGGTGGGGAAGGTGAGACCTTGCGCATCGCGCAGATATTTCAGGCTGAGCACAGGGCGCTGGCGCAGGGCGGCGAGCACGCGCAGGACGCTGGCTGTGCCCCGGCCCCGCGTCTGAATCCGGCGAGCATCGGCCTCGAACAGGTCCACCAACTGGCGCGCCGTCTGCACCGCTCCGTGGGCTGTCTGTTCCACGCCTTCGAGGAAGAAGTCCACCCAGGCCTCCCAATCGCCGCCGGTGCGCACTCTATCCAGGAGGTCGTAATAGGCGGTGCGGTGCTCCTTAAGATACAGCGACAGGTAGAGCAACGGCTCGGCGAGCAGGCCGCCGTGGTGCAGCAGCAGCGCGATCAGCAGCCGGCCGAGACGGCCGTTGCCGTCCAGGAAGGGGTGGATGGTCTCGAACTGCACATGGGCCAGCGCGGCGCGAAGCAGCACGGGCAGGCCGGTGTCGTCGTGCAGGAATCGCTCCAGCGCGGCCATGCAGGGCTCGACCTCATGCGGGGGCGGCGGTACGAAACGGGCATTGCCGGGTCGGGTGCCGCCGATCCAGTTCTGGCTGCGGCGGAATTCGCCGGGTTGCTTGCTGCTGCCGCGCCCGGTGGACATGAGGG
>CAXNIK010000241.1:0-5856 GCA_964202115.1 Burkholderiales bacterium | reverse complement strand
CGAAAATGAGTTGCGCCTGTACACAGGCGGGTTGCAAGCGCAGACCGGACAGCCCTTCGTGTTTGATTTTCGCGGGGGTGCAGCCAGCACCATCGGTACGGGCGTCGTTCTGAAGGCGGCACCGGACGGGTACACCTGGCTGGCACCGAACGCCGGCCTGTCGGTGCTGCCGAACTTCTACCCCGCCTACAATCATGCCGTGGTCGGCACGCTGACCCCGATCACCGAACTGAGCAATCGCACCACCGGCATCATCGCCAGCGCGGCCGGCCTGCCCAGGGTGAACAACCTCAAGGACCTGGTGGCCTACGCCAAGGCCAATCCGGGCAAACTGAGCTGCAACACCGCCGGCGCGGGCGGCATCACCCATATCATCTGCGCGTCCTTCGCCAACACCCTCGGTATAGAAATCGTGCCGGTACATTACAAGGGCGTGGCGCAGGGCCAGATCGACCTGATCGCCGGCCGCACCCAGGTATCGGGCGGTACCCTGCTCGCCGCCATCGGCCAGGTCAAGGCGGGCAAGCTCAAAGTGCTGGCCATCACCGGCCCGAAGCGCTCGCCGCTGTTGCCGGATATAGCCACCACCCACGAGCAGGGCTACGATTTCGACTACCCAGCCTGGCTGGGCTGGTTTGGCCCGCCCAAGATGTCGCCCGCCATCGTCAACAGGATGAATGCGGAACTGGTCAAGGTACTGAGAACACCGGAGGTCATCGCCGGGCTGGACAAGCTGGGCGCCGTGCCGGTGGGCAACACCCCGGAGGAATTCCGCAAGAAATTCCTCTCGGAAATGACCAAATGGAAAAAAGCGGTCGAGGACAACAAGATCGAGTCTGCCGAGGACTGAGCCCCCGCTGCGACAAGCCACATACCAAGTACAAGGGAACAACCATGCATTTTCATCATGCGCTCGCGGCACTCACCGTCGCGGCAACTGTCCTGACCCCCAACCTCGCTGCCGCCCAGGGCTCGGCAACCAATTACCCGAACAGGCCCGTATCGATTGTCATCCCCTTCGCGGCCGGCGGCACCACCGACACCGAGCTGCGCCTGTACACCGGCAAGCTGCAGGCCAGCACCGGCCAGCCTTTCGTGTTTGATTTTCGCGGCGGCGCCGGCACCACCATCGGCGTGGGCTATGCGCTGCGGGCGAATCCGGACGGCTACACCATCATGTCCACCAATTCGGGCATCACGGTGTTCCCGAATTTCTATCCGGAGATGAATCACAGCGTGGTCAACCAGATCATTCCGGTCACCGAGCTGAGCACGCGCAGCGCCGGTGTGATCGTCAGCGTCGCCGCCCTGCCCGATATACGTTCGCTTCCGGAACTGATCGCCTACGGCAAGGCCAATCCGGGCAAGCTGAACTGCAATACCGCCGGGTCCGGTGCCGCCACCCACATTGCCTGCGTGGCGCTGGCCAACGTCATTGGCATTGCCATTACGCCGGTGCATTACAAGGGCGTGGGCCCGGGCCAGATCGACCTGATTGCCGGCCGCACCCAGGTGTCCGTGGGCACGGTGTTCAACGCCATGAGCCAGGTGAAGACCGGCAAGCTGCGCTTCATCGCCATCATGGGGGCACACCGATCCAACCTGATGCCGGACCTGCCCACCACCCATGAGCTGGGCTTTGACGTCGACTATCCGAGCTGGCTGGGGGTCTTCGCGCCACCCAAGACGCCGCAGCCCATCGTCAACAAGCTCAATGCCGAATTCGTGAAGGCGGTCAAATCACCGGACGTGGTCGCGGCCCTGGAAAAAGTGGGCAGCACGGCGGTGGGCAGCACTGAGGCGGAATTTCGCAAAAAGTTTGCCAGCGAAATGATCAACTCGAAGAAGATCATCGATACCAACAAGATCACCAGCAAGGATGATTAACCCGATTATGAAGAGAAAATTGCGCCCAATTCGTTTGCTGGCGGCCAGTACCATCGCCGCATTGATTTCAGTTCCCAACATGGTTCCCAATATGGCTGTAGCCCAGGAGCCGGCGGCAACCTATCCTTCGAAGCCCGTGACGGTGATCATCCCGTTTGTTCCCGGCGGCAGCACCGAGCCCGAAGCCAGGCTGTACCTGGACAAGGTCCAGGTCAGCACCAAGCAGGCCTTCGTCATGGATTTCAAGCCGGGCGCCGGCACCAGCATCGCCACCACGTTTCTGCTGAATGCCAAGCCGGATGGGTACACCATCATGATCCCCAACACCGGCCTGACGGTGATACCCAACTTCTACCCCAAGCTGAACCACCAGGTGGCCAGCACGCTCACACCCATCATCGAGTTGAGCAATCGCACCACCGCGGTGATTGCCAGCACGGCCGGCCTGCCCAATGTGAATAACCTGCGGGATCTGGAAGCCTATGCCAAGGCCAACCCGGGCAAGCTGAGTTGCAACACCGCCGGAGCCGGCGGCATCACCCACATCGTCTGCGCCGGGCTGGCCTATGCCATCGGCTCACCCATCGAGGCGGTGCACTACAAGGGCATAGCGCAAGGCCAGATCGACCTGATCGCGGGCCGTACTCAAATATCCGGCGGAACGCTGCTGGCGGCCATTGGCCAGATGAAGACAGGCAAGCTCAAGGCCCTTGCCATATACGGGGATCAGCGCGCGCCCCTGCTGCCGGATGTGCCGACCGCGGCCGAGCAGAAGTACGACATCCAGTATCCAAGCTGGTTTGGCATCGTCGGCCCACCCAGGATGCCGGCCGATATCGTCAACAAGCTCAATGCCGAATTCAACGCCGCACTCAAGGCTCCCGATGTCGTGGCAACGCTGACCAAACTGGGTACCAGCCCGGTTGGCGGATCCCCGGAAGCGTTCCGGAAAAAATTCCAGGCGCAACTGGCCTACTGGAAAAAAATAGTCGAGATCAACAAGATCACGATGGACGAGGAATAAGCTCCCCCCGATATACCGGGCACAAATGAAAAACGCCCGCCGGGTTTCCGGCGGGCGTTTTATTTTGTAGCTCGCGCCTGAACTGACGCCTGTACTGTAACTAAGCAGGCTTGAACATCGGGATGCCGATCTTGGGATCGTCGGTGGGACGGAACGTCACCGTCACCTTCTGGCCGATCTTGATCGTGTCCAGGTCTGTCTCGACGATGTTGGTCATCATCGACACGCCCTCGTCCAGCGTCACATAGGCAATCGCGTAGGGGATAGGCCCCGAGGCGCGCGAAATGCTGAAGCTGTACACCACGCCGGTGCCTTTGGCCTGCTGCCACTCGGTGTTGGTCGACCAGCAGAACGGGCACATCGGCCGCGGGTAGTGGTGGTGCTGCTTGCAGTCCTTGCAGTACTTGATCATCAGCTTGCCGGCTGCGGCGCCCTCGAAGAAGGGCGCATCGCCTTCGTTCAGCGTCGGCGCCTTGAGGGTGCGTGCTTGGTATGGGGTAGCCATTGTCTGTTCTCCTCTCTTATTCGCGTTCCATGATCAGCGTAGCGCTGCCATGACGTGTGCCGAGCGAGCCGCCGGTGCCGTGTGCCAGCGCGACGTCGCAGTTCTTGACCTGCACCTTGGGATGCGCCTCGCCACGAAGCTGGCGTACCGCCTCGATGATCTTGGTGATGCCGCCCTTGTTGCCGGGGTGGTTGTTGCACATGCCGCCGCCATCGGTGTTGAAGGGCAGCTTGCCCACGCCGGAAATCAGGTTGCCGTCCATGACGAACTTGCCGCCCTCGCCCTTCTTGCAGAAACCCAGATCCTCGATGGTCTCGATCACGGTAATGGTGAAGCTGTCGTAGATGGAGGCGTACTTGATGTCCGAGGGCTTGACGCCGGCTTCGGCGAAGGCGATCGGGCCGGAACGCACCGCACCGGTGTAGGTAAGATCGACGTGGCCGCCCATCTGGTCCTTGGGGGACTCACCGGCGCCGATGAGCTTGACCAGGGGCTTCTTCAGGCTCCTGGCCACCTCCGGCGAGACCACCACCACCGCGCCGCCGCCGTCGGTCACCACGCAGCAGTCCATGCGGTGCAGGGGATCGGCCACCAGGGGCGAGTTGAGCACGTCCTCGGTGGTCACCACTTTCTTCAGGAAGGCGTTGGGGTTCCACTGCGCGTGGTGCGAAGCGGCCACCTTCACCTGCGCCAACTGCTCGCTGGTGGTGCCGTACTGGTACATGTGGCGCATGGCCGCCATGGCGTACAGGTTCACCGTCACCGGCCCGAAGGGCTGCTCGAAGGGCTGGTCGGGTATGCCCTCGCCGCGATCGCGCACCACCGTGCCGCGGCGTCCGAAGTCGGCCAGCGACAGGATGACCACACTGCACTTGCCGGCGGCAATGGCTTCCGCCGCATGCGCCACCAGGTACAGGTAGGACGAACCGCCGGTGTAGCTCTTGTCGATGTGCTTGATGTTGGTGAGGTTGAGGTAGTCGATCATGCTCAATATGCCGCCGGGGCAATCGCCCGCGCCGTAGAAGCCGTCGACGTCCTTGAAAGACAGTCCTGCGTCATCCAGCGCGCCCTTGAGGCACACGGCGTGCAGTTCTGCCTGGGAGATGTCATCTCCCAGCTTGCGGGCGGGATGCTCGAAGATCCCGCCGATGTAGGCTTTTCCTTTGATGGTCATTTTCAGTCCTTTGATCTTAGGCGGGCTTGAACATGGGGATGGCGATCTTGGGATCGTCGGTGGGGTGGAACGTCACCGTCACCTTCTGGCCGATCTTGATCGAGTCCAGGTCCGTCTCGACGATGTTGGTCATCATCGACACGCCCTCGTCCAGCGTCACGTAGGCAATCGCGTAGGGAATGGGCCCCGAGGCGCGCGAGATGCTGAAGCTGTACACCACGCCGGTGCCCTTGGCCTGCTTCCACTCGGTCTTGGTCGACCAGCAGAACGGGCACATCGGCCGCGGGTAGTGGTGATACTGCTTGCAGTCGTTGCAGTACTTGATCATCAGCTTGCCGGCTACCGCGCCCTCGAAGAAGGGAGCGTCGCCCTCGTTCAGCGACGGTGCCTTGAGGGTGCGTGCTTGGTATGGAGTGGCCATGTCTTTACTCCCTTTCCATGATCGCGGTGGAACTGCCGTGGCGGGTGCCCAGCGAACCGCCGGTGCCATGAGCCAGCGCGATGTCGCAGTTCTTGACCTGCACCTTGGGATGGGCCTCGCCGCGAAGCTGGCGCACCGCCTCGATGATCTTGGTGATGCCACCACGATTGACCGGGTGGTTGTTGCACATGCCACCGCCATCGGTGTTGAACGGGAGCTTGCCCACGCCGGAGATGAGGTTGCCGTCGGAGACGAACTTGCCGCCCTCGCCCTTCTTGCAGAACCCCAGGTCCTCGATCTGCTCGACCACCGTGATGGTGAAGCTGTCGTAGATCGAGGCGTACTTGATGTCCGAGGGCTTGACACCGGCTTCGGCGAAGGCGATCGGACCGGAGCGCACCGCGCCGGTGTAGGTGAGATCCACATTGCCGCCCATCTGGCCCTTGGACGATTCGCCGTGACCTATGAGCTTGACCTTGGGTTTTTTCAGTTGCCTGGCGATCTCGGGGGCGACGACGATGACCGCGCCGCCGGAGTCAGTCACCACGCAGCAGTCCATGCGATGCAGGGGATCGGCGATCATGGGGGAATTCACCACGTCTTCCACAGTCACCACCTTCTTCAGGAAGGCATTGGGGTTGTGCTGGGCGTGGTGCGATGCGGCCACCTTGACCCAGGCCAGTTGCTCGCTGGTGGTGCCGTACTGATGCATGTGGCGCATGGCCGCCATGGCGTACAGGTTAACCGTCACCGGTCCGAAGGGATTCTCGAACGGGGTGTCGGGACCGCCACGGTCGCGCACCGCGGTGCCGCGCCGGCCAAAGCCGCCGCAGGTGATCAGAATC
>CAXNIK010000240.1:0-5862 GCA_964202115.1 Burkholderiales bacterium | reverse complement strand
GGCCTTCGCCGAAGTTTATTTTCTCAGCGACTATCCGCATGTCGTGGTGGATGCCGCCGACCTGGACGCCGTGGTGGTGATCGAGTCGGGGCTGGGCAGCGGGCATACCCACGACACCGACATGATGGCGCCCATTACGGACATACTGCTCAACGTGGGGGTGTATACCCCGACGGGCGAGCGATTGCTCACCTACCAGGTTATTGCCAGCACCAAAGGCCAGACCGAATGGGATCTGAACATAATGCGCGTGCAGCAAAAAGCCCATGACGCCGTACCGGAAACGGTGCGCAGGGCGGTGCGCCTGGCGCTGGCGAAGTTCCCGGCGGATCAGGCCTACGCCGCCGCCATGGCCGACCGGCTGAAGCGCACCGGTGCCCTGGCCGACGAGGCGCTGCTGCGCCAGCGGGCGCAGCAGATGAACAGCCTGATCGACGCGCGCGCCCCGCGCCTGACCGCGACGCCGCGCGACGGCATGGAATGGGCCGCCGGCATGGCGCGTACGACCAATGCGCTGGCCGTCGTCGGCGGGGTCTTGAGTGCCGGGCTGACGGCGATACCGGCAGCCTCGGGCCTGGCCACGGTCAACAGTGGATTGCTCAGTGCCATCAGCAGCGCCAATACACCGGGCAGCCAGACAGGCGCGGGCTCCAGCGTGCTCATCGCGTTCCTGGGCGGGGCCGTGTCGGCGCAATTGCAGCGCGCCTCAGCCATGGCCGGGCAACCCCTTCAAATGCGGCCGGGTGCACCCGAGGCGGTCTGCCAGCAGCTGCGTCAGGTCGAGGCGGCCTGTACCGCCGACCAATGCCGCTCGCTGTTTCGCCAGGCCACGCAGAACCTGAGTTGCGGGGCACAGCGAGCTTCCTGACCCGGTTTCTGGGCATTACCGTTGAACTGATTCCTTGCTTTTCTTATAATCGTAAGGAAGCAAGGAGACTGAAATGTCAAACGACGCCACACTGACCAGCAAGGGTCAAACAACCATTCCCAAGGCAATCCGGGACAGTCTTTCGATGAAGGCTGGAGATCGGATGACGTTTACGTTGATGCCGGATGGCACGGTCATCATGCGGGTGAAGACCAAAAGCGTTACCGAACTGGCAGGAGTGTTGCACAAGAAGGGTCGCAAGCCCGTACCGGTTGAACAGTTGTCGCGGTGATGCTTGGGGTCGATACCAATGTTCTCGTTCGCTTTCTGGTTCGAGATGACGAGGTTCAGTTTGAGAAGGCACGCAAGCTGATCAGGCGGGAGGTTGCTGCAGGGCGCCGTGTTTTCGTCAGCCAATTGGTGCTCCTGGAAACCGAATGGGTGCTGCGCAGCAGTTACAGCCTGCCGAAGAATGTGATTATTGAAACCATTTCGGACTTGCTTGATGCAACTGATGTTCGACTCGAGGATGAGCCGGCCATTGAAGAGGTGCTTTTCAACTGGAAGGACTCGACTGCCGATTTTGCCGATTGTCTGATCGGTGTCCAGAACCGGCGACTGGGATGCCGGACGACGGCAACCTTCGATGTGAAAGCTTCCAGGATGCCGGGGTTTATCGCCGCCTGACGATTCCCGGCGCCCAGCCTCACGGAAAAGGTGACCACCTGTCCGGCCCGAATCGTTGGCCATGGATATGAATTAAAAGGCATTTATTATCAATATTGCACTTGATATGTTCACATGAATACATCAACAAGCATATTGTGATCAGGACAAAAATCCTTCAAAGCCCCTCCTACCCGGAGTAAAGTACCCCCACGGTCCCGTTCGAGGGCCGGCTACAACACCAACCCAGGGAGGGATCATGCCGCTGCTCCATTCCACACCGCCTGCCCGCAGACGCACTGGCTTCACCGCCGCGCTCTTCCTCGTGCTGGGCTCGGCGACCGGACTCGCCGTCCACGCCCAAGACAAGTACCCGTCCCGGCCCCTGACCATCGTGGTGGGCTTCGGGCCGGGCTCCTCCTCCGATGTCGGCGTGCGGCAGATGCTCAGCAAGATGCAGCCCAAGTTCGGCCAGCCGGTGCTGGTGGAAAACCGCGCCGGCGCCAGCGCCACCATCGCCTATGCCTACCTGGCAAAAGCTAAGCCGGATGGATACACCATTGCCTATGTGTCCACCTCCCTGGTCCTCGCCCCGGGCATGGTGAAGAACATTTCCTTCGATCCGGTGAAGGACTTCGAAGGCATCACGCTGGTCGGCGAGCAGTACTTCGCGCTGCTGACGCGCGGGGAGAACAAGGGAATGTCGTTGGCGCAGTTCATCGAGGGTGCGCGCAGAGAGCCGGCAAAATATCCCGTCGGCGGCCAGGCCGGCACCACCCAGACACTGAACAACATGATGGCCGAGGCCGGCAAGCTCACCCACACCTATGTGCCCTATGCCGAGGCCGGGCGCATGATGAACGACCTGTGGGGCGGGCGCCTCGCCGCCTCCATCGTGCCTTTGAACCTCGGCCTGCCGCCGCAGAAGAGCGGTCAGGGGCATATCCTGGCGGTCTCCTCCGCACAGCGTCTGTCGATCCTGCCCGATACGCCGGTGATGCAGGAATCACTGCCCGGTGTGAACCTCAATATCTGGACCGGTTACTTTGCGCCGGCCAAAACGCCGCGTCCTGTCATCAATTTTCTGCATGCCCGCATCACCGAAGCCGGCAAGGAGCCGGAAGTGCTGCAGCGCAATTCCGACGGCGGTCGGGCGATTTTTCTGACGCCGGATGAAACCAACGCCTATGTGCGCAAGGAATTGCCGCGGTGGACGGCGTTGTTGAAGGCGGCGGGGATTGAGCCGGAGTGAGGTTCAGTTGTAGATAGTAAGACCAGTGTAGGATTCTCAGAACCCGCAGTTCAACAGAGGAGGCGCGTCCATGGCTAACTGTATCGTCGTCGTTCAATTCGATTTGCCGAAGCGCACCGAAGAGCAGGCGATCAAGGGCGGCACGTCATCCGCGCCCACCTATCGCAATCTCGCGACCAAGGGACTTATTCGCAAGGACTACCTCAATGGTGAAACCGGCACCGGCGGCGTCTATCTCTGGGAGAGCCGCAAGGCGGCCGAAGCCTGGTACACCGAAGCGAAGCTCGCCGAACTGACCGAGCGCTTCGGCGCGAAGCCGCGGCTCACTTGGTACGACACCCATGTGACCGTGGATAATCTCAAGGGCGAGACCCGCGTCAACGGCAAGGCATAAATAAGGGCAGTGCAAGTTTGTTAGAACCCAAAGTTGGGTTGGTCAGAGACTTACACTGACCCTGATTACTCATGATTACTCTAAGTACTCAAATTCGAACAACAGGATTGGTATTGGCAAATGACAAAGCGCAAGGAACAAGACAAGTCATCAAAGCAAGTTGAAACAGCCAGCATGCAGCGCGGCCTGCCCTTCACCCTCGGCATGCAAATCAAAACGCTCTCCCGCAAAAAGGTGGTTGCGGAGATGCTCATCAAACGCAAACACCTGACCCGGTGGGGCTACGTTCACGGCGGCGCTGTCATGGCTTTTGGTGATGCCATCGGGGCGGCGGGGGCGGTTGCAAACCTGAAGCCGGAAGAGCGCACGGTGACGATCGAATCGAAGACGAATTTTTTTGCCCCGGGCGTGCCTCCCATGCTGACCGCGGTTTCAATCCCGCTGCACATCGGCCGCCGGACCATGGTCTGGCAGACAACGATCAAGAATGAGGACGGCGGCAAGGCGGCCATTGTCACCCAGACGCAGATGGTCATCGCGCCGAGAAAGGCATAGACATGGCAATGAATAACGTAGGCGCCGCAGTCCACGAAAAAACCGCATCAGACATGCTCGCAGCCATCCGCCACGCGGAAGAGGCAGGCGTGCCCACGATCTGGCTCACCACCGGCGCCGGCCCCGACGCGCTGACGGTGTTCGCCGCCGCCACGGCCTGCACCCAGAAGATCCGCTTTGGCACGGCCATCGTGCCGACGTTTCCGCGTCATCCGCTGGTGGTGGCGCAGCAGGCGGCGGACCTCGCCAACCTGGCGCCGCACCGGTTCACGCTCGGGGTGGGGCCGAGCCACGCGCCTTCGATGGCGCGATTCGGCATTGCCTACACGCGGCCGCTTGAGCACCTGCGCGAGTTCGTCAACATCCTGAAGCCGCTGCTCGCGGGCAAACAGGTCGATGTCACCGGCAAGCGCTACAAGGTGAACGCAAAGCTGGCCTATCCGGGCGAGGTGCCGGTGATCATCTCCGCGCTGCGTGCCGGGTCCTTCGAGCTGGCGGGTGAAATAGCCGATGGTGCGGTGACCTGGCTGTGTCCTGCACCGTATTTACGCGATGTCGCGCTGCCGGCGATGGCCAAGGGCGCGGCAAAGGCCGGGCGCGCAAGGCCCAGGCTGATCGCGCACGCCTTTGTCGCTTTAACCACCGATGCCGGCGATCTGGCGCGTGGCATCACCGAATCGCTCGCCCACTACCCCAATCATCGCAACTACCAGGAGATGTTCGCCGCCGCCGGCATGCCCGAGGCGCGCGAGGGCCGCTGGTCTCAGGCCATGATCGACGCCGTCCTGATCCACGGCACCCCGGCCGACTGCGAGCGGAAACTCAGGCAGTTCATGGCCGTCTCGGGCTGCGACGAGATGATCCTGTCGGTGATGGCGACGGGCGCCGACCGCGCGGCGAGCGTGCGGCGAACGCTGGAATGGATCGGCGGGTTGCCGCGGCAGTAGGGTCCTACTCGCCGCCCAGCTTCACGCCCGTCTGCTGGATCACCCTGCCGGCATTGTCCAGCGCGTTGACGACATACTTCTGGAAATACTCCTGGGTGGCGATCATCTGGTCCGCGCCCATTTTCGCCATGGCCGCCTTCATGTCCGGGGTCCTGAGAATGTCGTTGGTGGCCTTGTTGAGCGCGGCCACGATGGCCGGGGGCGTCTTGGCCGGCCCGACCAGGCCGAACCAGCCGGCATAGTCGAATCCCTTCAGGCCGGCTTCATCCAGGGTATTGAAGTCGGGCGCCGATTCCACCCGCTCGATCGAGGTGACGCCCATCAGCCTGATCTTTCCGGCGACCACATGACTTTTCAGCGCGGCCACGCTGCTCATGGCCAGTGGCACGCGCCCCGGGATGACATCGGCCATGGCCGCGCTGATGCCCTTGTAGGGGATGTGCCTGATCTTGACGCCGGTCTCGCTCCAGATCTGCTCGGCGACCAGGTGTCCTGCGCTGCCCACCGCCGTGCCGGCATAGCTGAGCTGATTCGGATTGGCTTTGGCGTAGGCAATCATCTCCCTGAAGTTGCCAAAGGGTGCGCCCAGGCTGGCTCCCAGCAGCATGGTCGACTTGGACACGCCGGCGATGGCGACGAACACCGTGCGCGGATCCCATTTCACGATCTCGGTGACATAGGCCGCCCGAAGGTAGGTGGCGCTCGAGGCAAAGGCCAGGAAATAGCCGTCCGGCGCGGATTCCGCCATTTTGTTCATGGCAACTATGCCGCCTGCGGCCGGGGTGTTTTCGACGATGAAGGTGCTGTTCCACATGGCGCCCATCTTGTTGAACAGCAGTCGGCCGAGCTGGTCGGTACCGCCACCAGGGTCAACCGGGATGATGACGTACACCGGCTTGCCGGGATAGTTGCCCGGCAGTCCGGCCGGCTTTTGCGCCTGCGCCAGGCCGGAGGCTCCGAGCCCGGCAAGCAGCGTCAGGGAAACCAGCGCAATTCTTGCGATGCCGGGGAACGAACGGGGCATTGCCATGGTGATCCTCCTCGCGTGGGTTGCAGGGGAATGGAGCGTTATATCACTATAAATATATTAGCACGCTGATGCCGGGCCGAATTTAACGCATGCTTAAGGCGTGGTTTCAGAATGAGCAGGCTGGACCTGCCGCGAAACCAGCCCCAGCTC
>CAXNIK010000239.1:0-5998 GCA_964202115.1 Burkholderiales bacterium | reverse complement strand
TTGCAACTGCGCCTCCAGCAGCGCGATGCCGGCGATGTCCAGGTGGTTGGTGGGCTCGTCCAGCAGCAGCAGATCGGGCTGAAGCGCGAAGGCCAGTGCCAGCGCCGCGCGCTTCCTCTCTCCGCCCGAGGCGTTCTCCAGCGGGTCATCGATCTCCAGGCCGAAGCGGTGCAGGTGTTCGGCCAGGCGCGACTCGATGCGCCAGCGCTCGCGATCGTCGTGCATGTCGTCGAACTTTCCGCGCTCGCCCAGGCTCTCGCGCAGCGTCGCCGCCGGGGGCAGCATGGGCTCCTGCTCGACGCGCGCGATGCGCAGGCCGTCCTGCAGGCGCAGTTCGCCATCATCCAGCGGCACCGCGCCGGCGATCACCGACAGGAGCGAAGACTTGCCCGTGCCGTTACGGCCGATCAGGCCGATGCGCTCGCCTTCCTCCAGGCTGAAGGCGGCACGATCCAGCAGCGGCTGCATGCCGTAGGCGAGTTCGGCGTCGAGGAGAGTAAGGAGGGGCATGGGGAATGAAGCGAAGGGGGCGTAAAGCGAAGGGGGCGAAGCATAGCACCCTCTCCCTGCGCACTTCGCGGGGATTGGGGCAGAGGTGGAAAGTGGATCAGCAGCCCTGGCACCAAGGCCCAGGGCTGCGCTAAATCACTGCCGCGAACCCCGTGCAACCGTCATCTTCACCGACAGGCCGGCGCGCGAGGCCAGTTCCACCAGCGCTTCCAGGCTGAACAGTTGCGAGCGTCCGGTCACCAGCGAGGACAGGCGGGGTTGGGTGACGCCCAGCAGATCGGCGGCTTCGGCCTGCGACAGCTCCTTGGTCTCGCGGATGTGCTCCACGCGGGTCTGCAGTGCATCCATCAGCTGGCGCTTCATCTGGCGGCTGGGCGTCATACGGATTGATGTCATGGAAAATTCCTCACTAGGTGTTCAGAAAAAGTCGATGGAAAAGATTATATCAATATTGAAATGAGCTTGCGACAAGTGTCTAAGGTTGAGTTTTTTCAAGTCACCCGCTTTGATAATCAATCCGTTCGTCATAAAAGTTCGTAAAGGTTTGGTAACATTGAGCCTTCCAAAAGTCTTCAAGATATGAAATCCACACCGCTCAACACCACCCATCGCGCCGCCGGCGCCAAGCTGGTTGACTTCGCCGGCTGGGAGATGCCGCTGCATTACGGCTCGCAACTGGAAGAGCATCACGCCGTGCGCCGCGACGCCGGCATGTTCGACACCTCGCACATGCTGGAGGTGGACGTGGAAGGTCCGGACGCCCGCGGCTTCCTGCGCCACGCGCTGGCCAACAACGTCGATCGCCTCACCGAGCAGGGCAAGGCGCTGTATTCGTGCATGCTCAATGACAAGGGCGGGGTGCTGGACGATCTGATCGTGTATTTCATGCGCGAAGATTTTTTCCGCGTCATCGTCAATGCTGGCACGGCCGAGGCTGACCTGGCCTGGCTGGAAGGCCTGCGGGTCAAATATGCTCCGGGACTTACCCTCAAACCGCGGCGCGACCTGGCCATGATCGCCGTGCAGGGCCCCAATGCCCGCGCCAGAACCTGGGCCGCTCTGCCGGAACTGCGCGCCGCCAGCGAGCCACTGGGGGTCTTCTATGGCGCTCAGGTCGCTGACACCTTCATCGCCCGCACCGGCTACACCGGCGAGGATGGGTTCGAGATCCTGGTGCCCGCCGAGCGTGCTGCCGACACCTGGGCCAGGCTCGTTGCAGCCGGCGTGCGTCCCTGTGGCCTGGGCGCGCGTGACACGCTGCGCCTGGAGGCCGGCATGAACCTCTACGGCCAGGACATGAGCGATTCGGTGACACCGCTGGAATCGGGCCTGGCCTGGACGGTGGACCTGAAATCGCCGCGCGACTTTGTCGGCAAGGCCGCGCTGCAAGCCGCGCCGCCCGAGCGCACCATCCTCGGCCTGGTGCTGCCGCCCAAGGGCGGGGTGCTGCGCGCCCACCAGGTGGTGCACACCAGCGCAGGCGATGGCGAGATCACCAGCGGTACCTTTTCGCCCACGCTCAACCAGTCCGTTGCGCTGGCGCGCCTGCCCAAGGCGATCAAGCCCGGGGACAGCGTCGAGGTTCTCGTGCGCGACAAGAAACTTAAGGCGACCGTGGTAAAACCGCCCTTCGTTCGCAACGGCAAGCCACTTATCTAATTGCAGGGAGACCATAGAAATGAACATACCCAACGATCTGCTGTTTGCCGCCTCGCACGAATGGGTGAGAGTCGAGCCCGACGGCACGCTGACCGTGGGCATCTCCGATTTCGCCCAGGAGCAACTGGGCGAGCTGGTATTCCTGGAAGTCCCCGAAGCGGGACGCGAGCTCATGGCTGCCGAGCCCTGCGCCGTGGTCGAGTCGGTGAAGGCCGCCTCCGATGTCTACGCGCCCGTCTCGGGCAAGGTCACCGCCTCAAACGCCGCCCTGCTCGATGATCTGGGCAAGGTCAACAGCGACCCCTACGGCGCCTGGCTGTTCAAGCTCCAGCCCAGCGACAAGGGCGAGCTGAAGCAGTTGATGAGTGCCGGGGATTATGGCAAGAGCTTTACCTGATTGTTATCGACTTAAGGATCATCTGTCGGACTGGCTTTAATCAGCAGTTGGATTGTAATCAGCCGCCGCATGCATGTTTCCCCCTGGCCAAGGGGGCGAGCCCCTCGATAATGCGTTGAGACCGTGTCCAGGTGGACGGTTTGAAGGCATGGGTGACGTAAAATTGCACCCATTCCCACCCGTTTTTTCCAGGACCCCTGAATGTCCAGCGCCACCAAGCCCCTGAGCCTCTCCGACCTCTTAAACCACGAAGAATTCCACCAGCGCCACCTCGGCCCCGACGCCGAGGCCGAGCGCCAGATGCTCCAAGTCATCGGCGCGGCATCGCGCGATGAGCTGGTGCGACAGGCCATACCGGCGGCGATCTTTCGCGATGAACCGCTTGAGCTGCCCGCGCCCTGCACCGAGGCCGAAGCCCTGGCCGAGCTGAAGGCCCTGGCACAGCAAAACCAGATCTGGCGCACCTGCATCGGCACGGGCTACTCCAACACCCACACCCCGCCGGTGATCCTGCGAAATGTGCTGGAGAACCCCGGCTGGTACACCGCCTACACGCCCTACCAGGCGGAGATCTCTCAAGGGCGCCTTGAAACGCTGCTCTTGTTCCAGCAGGTGATCATTGACCTCACCGGGCTCCCGGTGGCCAATGCATCGCTGCTGGATGAAGCCACCGCCGCCGGCGAAGCCATGGCGCTCATCCACCGCGCCGCAAAGTCCAAAGCGAAGAGCTTCTTCGTCGATGCCGCCTGCCATCCGCAGGTGATCGCCGTCATCCAGACGCGAGCCAAGTGGTTCGGCGTGCCGGTGATCGTTGGCAATGCCGCGACCGAGCTCAACCCGGCCGAAGTGTTCGGCGCGCACCTGCAATACCCCGACACCTACGGCGTGGTGAGCGACCCCACGCCCATCATCGACAAGGTCCACGCCGCAGGCGGGCTGGTATCGCTGGGCACCGATCCGCTGGCGCTGGTGCTGCTGAAATCGCCCGGCGCGCTGGGCGCCGATGTGGCCATCGGCAGCGCTCAGCGCTTCGGCGTGCCGCTGGCCTATGGCGGGCCGCACGCCGCCTACATGGCCGTCAAGGCAGAGCTCACGCGCCAGATCCCCGGGCGCATCATCGGTGTGTCGGTGGATGCCACCGGCAAGACCGCCTACCGCATGGCGCTGCAGACGAGGGAGCAACACATCCGCCGCGAGAAGGCCACGAGCAACATCTGCACCGCGCAGGCGCTCTTGGCCAACATGGCCTCGCTCTTTGCCGTGTGGCACGGACCTCAAGGCCTGCGCCGCATCGCGCTGCGCACGCACCTGATGGCGCGCCTGCTGGTGGAGGCCGCAGCTCCCCTCAAGGCCGAATCGGCAGCCTTCTTCGACACCCTCACCTTCAAGCTGCCCGGCAAGTTCGAAGTGCGCACCATCACCGAACGCAGCATCGAGAAGCAGATCAACCTGCGCTGGATCGAGGAAGACCGCATCGGCGTCAGCCTGGATGAGACCACCACGCTGGCCGACCTTGCCGACATCTCCTGGGTGCTCACGGGCAAGCGCGGCAAGCTGGGCTACGACATCGAGGGCCGCGCGCGCACCATCTCCACCGCCGCCAAGGCCGTGCCTGAGGTGCTGCGCCGTACCGACAAAATCCTCACCCACCCGGCCTTCAACCGTTACCACTCGGAAACGGAAATGATGCGTTACGTGAAGCGCCTGGAGAACAAGGACTACTCGCTGGTGCACGGCATGATCCCGCTGGGCTCCTGCACCATGAAGTTGAACGCCGCCGCCGAGATGATGCCGGTGACCTGGCCCGAATTCGCCAACCTGCATCCCTTCGCGCCGGCCGACCAGGCGCAGGGCTACAGGAAGATGCTCGATGGCACCGCCGCCATGCTGGCGGAGATCACCGGGCTCCCCGCGGTCAGCATGCAGCCCAACTCGGGCGCGCAGGGCGAGTACGCGGGCCTCGTCACCATCCGCAACTTCCACGCATCGCAGGGCAACAGTCATCGCGACATCTGCCTCATCCCGCAGTCCGCCCACGGCACCAACCCGGCCACCGCCCACATGTGCGGCATGCAGGTGGTGGTGGTGGCCTGCGACGAGCAGGGCAATGTCAACGTCGAGGACTTGAAGGCCAAGGCCGACAAGCACAAGGACAAGCTCGCCGCGCTGATGATCACCTACCCCTCCACGCATGGCGTGTTCGAGACGGCCATCAAGGACATCTGCGCCATCGTGCACTCAGCCGGCGGCCAGGTGTACATGGACGGCGCCAACTTGAACGCCCAGGCCGGGCTCTCCCGCCCCGGCGACATTGGTGCGGACGTGGTGCACATCAACCTGCACAAGACCTTCTGCATCCCGCACGGCGGCGGCGGCCCGGGCATGGGCCCGATCGCCGTGGCGAAGCACCTCGGTGAATTCCTGCCCGGGCATCCGAACGAATCCCTGCCCAGCGAGAAGAACGGCACTGTCAGCGCCGCGCCCGCGGGCAGCGCGCTCATCGTCAACATCTCCTGGATGTACATGCGCATGATGGGCGCCTCGGGCATCCGCCGCGCCACCGAGACCGCCATCCTCAATGCCAACTACGTCGCCAAGCGCATCGGGCCTTATTTCCCGGTGCTCTACGCCGGCGGCCACGGCCGCGTCGCGCACGAGTGCATCTTCGACCTGCGCGGCCTGAAAGAGCAGTGCGGCATCGGCGCCGAGGACGTGGCCAAGCGCTTGATCGACTACAGCTTCCACGCGCCCACGCTGTCATTCCCGGTAGTGGACACCCTCATGGTCGAGCCCACCGAGAGCGAGGGCAAGGAAGAACTCGACCGCTTCTGCGACGCCATGATCGCCATCGCGGGCGAGATCGAAAAGGTGAAATCAGGCGAGTGGGACAAGCTCGATAACCCGCTCAAGAATGCCCCGCACACCGCCGAGGAAATCGCCGGCGAGTGGACCCACCCCTACAGCCGCGACACCGCGGCCTTCCCCACGCCGGCTGCGCGCATCCACAAATACTGGGCGCCGGTGAAGCGGTTGGACCAGGTGTACGGCGATCGCAACTTCGTCTGCTCCTGCCCGCCGATGGAGGTGTGGGAGGCGGAGCACGAGGGCGAGAAGCAGGCGGCGTAGCGCTTTTCTCCCTCCCTTGCGAGCGCAGCGAGCGGGGGAGGGCAGGGGAGGGGGCGCTTCAGCCCATGATTGCCACGAGCTTGCACCAAGCTACTGCTCCGGGTAGGGTAATGGCTTGCATCCGACATGCAGTGATCAGGAGATCTCATGGCAAACCCCTTGCCCTTGAAAGAAATGTCCATCGAGGAAAAGCTCCAGGCGATGGAATCGCTTTGGGACGACCTGTGCGGCAGGGCCGGCAACATGTCATCTCCGGCCTGGCACGAAGGCGTGCTCGCGGTCAGGCAGGCGATGCAGGAGCGGGGT
>CAXNIK010000238.1:0-6007 GCA_964202115.1 Burkholderiales bacterium | reverse complement strand
GATTTCACTGCGATAGCCCGGATCGAGGTACAACGCTTCGACCTGCTCGGCGAGCACGGCGCCAGCCGGACGGTAGGCCCATTCGAAATCGGTTTGGTGACCGCTCACGCCGGCCTGCTCCACCACTGCTTCACCGATGCGGAAGATTTCCACCGGCATGGCATCCAGCACTTCGTTGCCCAGCACCACGCCGGAGAAGGAGGGCGGCAACTGGTTGAGCCAGGCCACGCGCTCCATCAGGTGTGGCACGCGCTCGGCCAGGGTGTCGCGCTCGCGCTGGCGCAGGTCGGCGGAGAGTTCCAGGATCCAGTATTGATCGGGCAGGGCGCCAAGCTTTTCCAGCTCGGCCAGAAGGGATGCCGCCAGGGCGCCTGAACCAGCGCCGACCTCCAGCACAATGGAGGGCACCTGCTCGAACAGCTGTTGCACCTGCCTTGCCAGCACCTGCCCGAACAGCGGCGACATCTCCGGCGCGGTGGTGAAGTCGCCATCGGCACCCAGTTTGCGGGCTCCTGCGCTGTAATAGCCCAGGCCGGGGGCGTACAGGGCGAGCTCCATGTACTCGGAAAAGGGCAGCCAGCCGCCGGCTTTGGCGATGACTTCGCGAATCTGCTCGGCCAGGCGCCGGCTGTGCGCCAGCGCCTCGGGTGTGGGTTGCGGTAGTGATGCCGATGTGGGTGATGGGGCAGGCATGCGGGGATGCTGCTTCATTCCGCTAGAATCTGCAATCCTCTTGATTTCCATTGAGAACCTTCGGTCATGTCGGCAATGCTGGACGGAAAAGTCGTGCTCATCACCGGCGCCGCGCGGCGCATCGGCGCGGCGGTCGCGCGCCGGCTGCATGCCGACGGGGCGCGGCTGATGCTGCACTACCGCTCGGCCGAGGAGGACGCGCAAAAACTGCAGCAGGAGTTGAACGCCCGGCGCGCTGATTCGGTGGCGCTGGTGCAGGCCGACCTGCTGCACGCGGCCGGCCTGCCGGAAATGGTGAGAAACACGCTGACGCGCTTTGAGCGCCTGGATGCGCTCATCAACAATGCCTCCAGCTTCTATCCCACGCCCATGGGTGCGATTATGGAAAAGGACTGGGAGGATCTGATGGGCACGAATCTGCGCGCGCCGCTGTTTCTTTCCCAGGCCGCGGCGCCGGCGCTGAAGAAATTCGGCGGCTGCATCGTCAACATCATCGACATCCACGCCGAACGGCCGTTGAAGAACTATCCGGTGTACTGCGCCGCCAAGGCCGGGCTGGCCGGCCTCACGCGGGCGCTGGCGCGCGAGCTGGGGCCCGAGGTGCGGGTGAACGGCGTGTCCCCCGGCCCGATCCTGTGGCCGGATGAGGACGATTTGTTCGACGAAGTGACGCGCCAGCGCACCGTGTCCAACACCGTGCTCAAGCGCACCGGCGAACCCGAGGACATCGCGCGGGCGGTGCATTATCTGGTGGCGGATGCGCCGTACGTGACTGGGCAGATCATTTCGGTGGATGGCGGGCGGAGTATCAATCTTTAACTCGGCACTTTGCCCCCACCCCGGCCCTCCCCCGCTGCGCAGGGGAGGGGGCAAGGCATGAGCGACAACAAACCCCGCACGCTGCACTTCGCCCTCATCCTCGGCGCCATGACAGCCATCCTGCCCATGGCCGTGGACATGTACCTGCCGGCGTTGCCGGCACTGGCGCAGTCGCTGGAAGTGGATCCTTCGCGGGTGCAACTCACCCTGTCGACTTTCTTCGTGGGCGTGGCCGGCGGCCAGTTGCTGCACGGCCCGCTGTCGGACCGCTACGGCCGCCGGCCGCTGATGCTGACCGGGCTGACGCTGTACGTGCTGGCTTCCGCGGGCTGCGCCGTGGCGAGCTCGGTGGAAATGCTCATGGCGCTGCGCTTCGTGCAGGCCCTGGGCGCCTGTGCCGGCATGGTGATTTCGCTTGCCGTCATCCGCGACAGTTTTCCGCCCGAGGACGGCGCGCGCATGATCTCGCGCATGATGCTGGTGCTGGGCCTGGCGCCCATCCTGGCGCCGCTGGTGGGCGGGCAGTTGTTGGGCTGGTTCGGCTGGCGTTCCATCTTCTGGTTTCTCACCCTTTACGGGGTGGCCTGCTTCGTCGCCGTGACGATATTTCTGCCGGAGACGCGGCCCGCGCATACCAAGGGGCCGACCAGCATACGCACCTGGGTGCAGGGCTTTGCCGGCGTGCTCGCGCACCGGCGCTTCGTCGGCTTCGCGCTGACGCGCGGCCTGGCCACCGCGGGCATGTTTTCCTACATCGCCGGCTCGCCCTTCGTGTTCATCGTGCTGTTCGGCGTGCCCCCTGAGCATTTCGGCTGGCTGTTCGGCCTGAATGCCATCGGCCTGATCGCGGCCACGCAGCTCAATGTGCACCTGCTCAAGTTCCGCAGCTCCGAGCAGTTGGCCGGGATCTCGGTGCGCGTGTCGGCCGTGGCTGGCCTCTTGCTGGTGGCGGCGGCGCTGCTGCCGCACAGCCTGGGCTGGGCGGCGTTTGCGGCGCTGCTGGTGCCGCTGTTTTTCTGCGTCGCCACCAACGGCCTCATCAACCCCAATGTCACTTCTCTGGGCATGGCGCCCTTCGGCGATCGCGCCGGCACAGCCTCGGCGCTGCTGGGTTCCATATCCTTCATGGTGGCCGGCATCGCCAGCGCCGTGGTGAGCAGCTTTCCGGCGCGCTCGGCCCTGCCCATGGCCCTGACCATCGCGGCGGTGGAACTGCTGGCGGTGTTTGCCTTCTTCGTGATTGCGTTGCCGGCGCCGGCCATGCCAATGACTGCTTCGACCAAGCCTTCTCACTGAGCTCCCGGCTGAGTGGGATAATGGCGTCATGAACGCCCCCGATCCTCTAGTCCAACCCTTGGGCCACAAGGCCCAGGACAAGCAGCGCCTGGAAGCCAACAAGCTGGACAAGCGCCTGTGCCGTCTGGCCGGCCAGGCCATAGGCGATTTCGGCATGATCGCCGAGGGCGACCGGGTCATGGTGTGCCTGTCCGGGGGCAAGGACAGCTACGGCATGCTGGATGTGCTGCTCAAGTTGCGCGAGCGCGCGCCGATTTCCTTCGACGTGGTGGCGGTGAACCTGGACCAGGGGCATCCGGGCTTTCCCAAGGAGGTGCTGCCCGATTACCTGAAGGCGCTGGGCGTGCTCTACCGCATCGAGTATCAGGACACCTACACGGTGGTGAAGCGCGTCATCCCCGAGGGCAGGACCATGTGCTCCTTGTGCTCGCGTCTGCGCCGCGGCGTGCTGTATCGCCTGGCCACGGAGCTGGGCGCCACCAGGATCGCGCTCGGCCACCATCGTGACGACATCCTCGAGACCTTCTTCCTCAACCTGTTCTTCGCCGGCAACCTGAAATCCATGCCGCCCAAGCTGGTGTCCGATGACGGTAAACACGTGGTGATCCGCCCCATGGCCTATGTGCGTGAGCGCGATCTGGAAGCCTATGCGCAAGTGCGCGGCTTTCCCATCATTCCCTGCGACCTGTGCGGCTCGCAGGACAATCTGCAGCGAAAACAGCTCAAGGCCATGCTGCTCGACTGGGAGAAGCATTTCCCCGGCCGCATCGAGAACATCTTCAACAGCCTGCAGCGCGTCAATCCCTCGCATTTGCTGGACCGGTCCCTCTTCGATTTTGCCGGCGTGGCAGCCACCGGGGTGGCCAGCGCCGATGGTGACAAGGCTTTCGATCAGGACGAGGAATTCTCCACCTTCGCGACAATGGCGACTGTCCCGGTGACGGTTCTGTCCACGCGCAACGCGCAAGCGATTGATAACAAATAATTCGTTAAAGCCCACTTGATAAGGGCTTGATTCTATTAACGATCATAATCCGACTGGATTGGCCATTTGGAGGAGTCGCATGAAGAAGATTCTGGCCGAAGACCTGTGGTTTCCCGAAGGCCCGGTGTGGCTGCCCGATGGCAGCATCGTGCTGGTGGAGATACGCCGCGGCACGCTGACACGGGTGTGGCCCGATGGCAGGAAGAGCATCGTTGCCCACCTGGGCGGCGGCCCCAATGGCGCGGCGCTGGGGCCGGACGGCCACATCTATGTCTGCAACAACGGCGGTTTCAAGTGGGCGCCGGATGACGGACGCCTGGTCAATGGCATACCGGCCGACTACACCAGCGGGCGCATCGAGCGCGTGAACCTGGACACCGGCAAGTTCGAGCTCCTGTACGACAGCGTCGATGGCCGGCGCCTGTGCGGCCCCAACGACATCGTCTTCGACGAGCACGGCGGTTTCTGGTTCACCGATCTGGGCAAGACGCGCGAGCGCGACCTGGACCTGGGACGCGTGTGTTACGCAAAGCCGGATGGCTCCTCCATCAGGGAAGTGATATTCCCCATCCTCAAGCCCAACGGCATCGGCCTCTCGCCCGATGGCAAGACCCTGTACGTGGCCGAGACCGAATCGGGACGGCTGTTTGCCTGGGAGATCACCGCGCCCGGGGAGCTGAAGCGGGTGCGCGGCGCCGTGCCCATTCCTCATGGCGGCACGCTCATCTACACCCCCGGACACTTCGCGCGCTTCGATTCGCTGGCGGTGGAGGCCAATGGCTTCATCTGCGTGGCCACGCTGGGCACGGGCGGCATCAGCATCTGCGCCCCGGATGCCAGCGGCGCGGAGTTCTTCGCCACGGGCGATCCCATGACCACCAATATCTGCTTCGGCGGGCCCGCTCTGAAAAAGGCCTATCTCACCCTGTCCGGGCGAGGACAGCTGCTCGAAGTGGACTGGCCGCGCGCCGGCCTGAAGCTGCACGGTTACTGAACACGACCAAACTGCACCACCACCAAAGGAGATGACATGTCAGGCAATGAGGAAATACTGCAACTGGAGAAGTCCCGCACCGACGCCATCCTGGCCAAGGACACGGCCGCGCTGGAGAAGCTGTTCGACGACGAGCTGGTGTACATCCACAGCTCCGGACGCCTGGACACCAAGGCCAGCTACATCGACAACATGAAGAGCGGCAAGTCCAATTACGTGGGCTTCACCTACGCCAACGTCAAGGTGCGCCGCTACGGCGACTGCGCCATTGTCTCGGGCGATGTCATCATCGACACCAAGAGCCGCCTGGATCTGCGTTTCACCAATGTCTGGTCCAAGGCCGGCGGCCAGTGGCGCAACGTGCACTGGTCCTCAGTGAAGCGGGCGGCCTGATCAGCGCCGCGGCGAGAGCGCTTGCCGCAGGTTTCAAGCTGACCGCGGCCGCGGGTGGATTCTCAGGCTCATGGACTCGCGCTCTATGCCGTCGCGCAGCCGCAGCAGCTTCACCTGGCGCGGACTCACCATGGGGTAGTGGCGCACCGCCTCCAGCGCCCAGCCCACGTCCCAGCAGTGTTTCGGATTGGTGACCCATTCTTCCGGCTTCATGCGCCGCAGGTCGAAGGGCAGCGAGTAACTGCGCAGCGTCTTCTGGTGGCGGCGGTTGGCATATTCATGAAAGTAGGACATGGCCAGCTCGCGCAGGTTCCGGTACACCGGGTCGCGTCCGCGCAGCGGCACGCTGTTGGTCTTGGAGAGGGCTCCCCAGCAGCCGCCGCGGCGGTAGATGGCAACGACGTGGTCGTAGTCGCCCCTGGCCTTCAGGTCAAAGAGCAGCGGCGGATCGCCGTTGATCCACAGCGCGCAGGCCGCGAGCATGGCGCCTTCAATGCACATGGCGCGGCGCTGGCGCAGCACTTCGCGCACCGGCAGGCAGGTCTGGCCGCCGATCTCGAAATTCTGCGGGATGGCATCGAGGAAAGCCTGGATCTTCGGCGGCGTATTGAGGCGCGCGAGGGTGCGGTATTCGGCGGGGGTGAGGCCGAGGTCTTCCCGGCTGGCGCGGCGCCGCTGCATCAGGGAGGGCATGGCCTGCTGGCGGGTCTGGAACGGAGGGAACGAAGGGAACGAAGGCCGCGGCGGATCAGGCCGCGTCTTCCTTCTCCTGCTGCTTGCGCGCGCGTATGGCGGCGGCGAACTCCAGCACTGTGTTGGCCAGCGCG
>CAXNIK010000237.1:0-6011 GCA_964202115.1 Burkholderiales bacterium | reverse complement strand
CCACGCGCAGCTTGACCACGTCGCCGCTGGGAATGTCGAAGCTGGCTTCTTCGGTCCAGGTGCCGGCGGGCAGCTTGCGGATGGAGTCGCGCACGGCCTTCTCCGAGCGCGTGATGATGGCGTCGGACAGCGACTCGATGTCATCCAGCTCGTACTGGTCGCACATTTCGCTGATGGCCTCGCCACCGGAGAGGCAGGAGGCCACCTGCGCCGACAGGTCGCCGATCAGCATGTCGGGCATGCGGCTGTTGGCGCGCAGCATCTCGAACAGGGTCTTGTTGGGCTTGCCCGCCTCGTAGAACTTGAGCGGCGGCAGCCAGATGCCCTCTTCATGCACGTCGTTGGCGCCGATGCCCGGCCCCAGGCCGCCGATGTCGGTGTGGTGGTTGTTGGAACCGACGTAGCCGAGGATCTTGCCGTTGCGGAAGATGGGCGCGAACACGGTGATATCGAAAGTGTGGCCCGAGCCCTGCCAGGGATCATTGGTGATGAGCACGTCACCGGGCTTGAGATCATCCTTGAACAGGTTCGCCAGCCAGGCGCCGCAGGAGGCCATGCAGTTGATATGCCCCGGCGTGCCGGTCTCGGCCTGTGCCACCATGCGCGCGCGCGCATCGAACAGGTCATAGGCCAGGTCGCCCGACTCGCGCACGATGGTGCTGAAGGAGGTGCGCTGCATGGCCTTGGCGTGCTCCGAGACGATGGAGCACAGGCGCGACCACATCAGTTCCAGTTCGATGCCGTCCATTATTTCTTTTCCTTCCTGGTCGCCACTATGCAACCCATGTCACCCAATGCCACCTTCCAGCCGGGTGGAATCACCAGTGTTGTCTCTTTCTCTTCCAGGATCACGGGACCATCCAGGCTGGTGCCGGCGCGCAGCGCGCTGCGCGGCATGACCGCGACCTCCTGATTGTCCTGCCACAGATGCACCTTGCGCCTGGAGGCCGCCTTCGCGGCCTTGCCCGCCTCGTGGGCATCCAGATCGGGCATGGCCATGGCCGGCGCGCTGGCGGTGATGCGCCAGTTGAGCACCTCCACCGGCACCTCGGCCTGGATGAGCTTGTACATCTGCAGGTACTGCTCCTCGAAGCGCTTGCGCGCCGTGCCGGTGTCGGCATCCGATGCGGGACGATGCTCCAGCTCGACGATGAGCTCGAACTGCTGGCCGAGGTAGCGCATGTCGGCCGAATAGATGAAGACGATGTCCGCCTTGCGCGCACCGGCCTCGATCAGCGCGGCACGGCCCTCCTCCTCCATCTCGTCTAAGAGCCTGCCGACTTTCGCCCAGTCCAGTCGGTCCAGACGCGACAGCGAGCTCCTCACCAGATCCAGGCGCGGCGGTGTCACGAGGGACCCCAGCGCCGAGAACACGCTGGCCAGCGGCGGGAAAATCACCGTGGTGCTGTGCAGGAGTTCCGCCACCTTGCAGGCATGCACGGGGCCGGCGCCACCGAAGGCCAGCATGGGAATGCCGCGATGATCGGCGCCGCGATCGGCGGCATGCGCGCGCACCGCGCCGGCCATGGTCTCGCACACCACCTGGTACACGCCACGCGCCGCGGCGATGGTGCTCACGCCCAGCGGTTTGGCGATGCTGTCGAAAGCCTGGTTCGCCGCCGCCACATCCAGCTTCATGGCACCGCCGAGGAAGTTCTCGGCGTCGATCACGCCCAGCACCACGTCGGCATCGGTGACGGTGGGATCGGTGCCGCCCTGCGAGTAACAGGCCGGCCCGGGACGCGAGCCGGCGCTGCGCGGGCCGACTTTCAGAAGGCCCAGGGAATCGACGCGGGCAATGCTGCCGCCGCCGGCGCCGATCTCGATCATGTCAACACTCGGGACGCTGACGGGTAATCCGCTGCCCTCCTTGAAGCGGTACATGCGGTCGATCTCGAAGCGCCCGGTCACCAGCGGCTTGTGGTTGTTGATCAGGCACACCTTGGCGGTGGTGCCGCCCATGTCGAAGGCCAGCAGGTTGGGCAGCTTGAGTACACGCGAGGCGTAGGCCGAGCCCAGCGCGCCCGCGGCCGGACCGCTTTCGATCATGCGCACCGGCATGCGCCCGGCGGTGGCCGGGCCGACCACGCCGCCGGAGCTGAGCATGATCAGCGGCTGGCTGGGATAGTGGTCCTTCTTCAGCCGCTCCGACAGGCGCGTGAGATAGGGCTGGGTGATGGGAATGGCGTAGGCATTCACCGAGGTGGTGGAGGCGCGCAGGTATTCGCGGATCTGCGGCGCGATCTCCGAGGACAGCGACACGAACACATCGGGCAGGCGCTTGCGGATGGCCGCGGCCAGTTGCCGCTCGTGCGAATCGTTCTTGAAGGAGAACAGCAGGCACACGCCCACCGAGCGGATGTCGCGTTTTTGCAGCTCGCGGCACAGGTCATCGACATCGGCCTCGTTGAGCGGCTCGCCCTCCTCGCCGTCGGAGAAGATGCGCTCGCGCACGGTGAAGGTGTCTTCCTCCGCGACCAGGGCCGGCGGATTCTCGATCTGCAGGTCGTACATGTCGTAGCGGCGGCAGTCGCGTATCACCAGGATGTCGGCGAAACCGCGCGTGAACACCATGGCCGTGCGCGAGCCCTTGCGCTCGATCAACGCATTGGTGACCACCGTGGTGGCGTGCACAATGGCGCCGTCGACTTGTTCAGGCTTCAGCCCGGCCCGGCCCAGCAGGGCTTCCACGCCGCGAAAAAAACCCACCAGCAGATCATCGGGCGTGGTCAGGGTCTTCTCGACCAGGACATCGTCGCCCCGGAACAGCACGACATCGGTGAAGGTGCCACCGATATCGACGGCGAAGGAAGTGCGGGTGTTGCTGATGCTCATCTATTGCCTTTCTTATTCTTCCAGCCTGATGTTGCCGTCGGTGACCACCTTCTTCCAGCGCTCCACCTCCGTGACCATGAGCTGGCGCAGCTGTGCCGGCGTGCTGCCGATGGGCTTGATGCCTTCCTTGTCCAGTTGCGCGATGATGTCGGGCGACTTCGCCACCTGCGCGAAGGTTTCGCTGAGCCTGTTGACCAGCGCGGGCGGCGTGGCGCCCGGGACGATGAAGCCCAGCCAGCTGTTGACGTCGTAGCCGGGGATGAACTCGGCGATGGTGGGCACGTCGGGCAGTTGCGGGGAGCGCTCAGTTCCCATGACCGCCAGCGCCCGCGCCTTGCCGGCCTTGATGAAGGCGAGCGACGCCACCAGCCCGGCCGGCACCACGTCGATACGTCCGGCCACCACCTCGGTCACCGGCGTGCCCTTGAAGTGCACATAGGTGACCTTGGTTTTCGTCGCGCTGTCGATCCAGGCACCGGACAGATGGTTGATCCCGCCTGAGCCGGCGGTGCCGAAATTGACCTTGCCCGGATTGGCCTTCAGGTAGGCGATGTACTCGCCGAAATTCTTCACCGGCAGGGTGTTGCTCGCCAGCAGCACCGAGGTGCGCGAGCTGATCCAGGACACCGGCGCGAAATCCTTGATGATGTCAAAGGGCAGATCGTTCTTGAAGGCCGGGAAGATGGTGAAGCCCCCTGTGACCACCAGCATGGTGTAGCCATCGGGCTTGGTCTTGGCGACATAGGCAGCGCCAATGGCCCCGGTGGCGCCGGCCTTGTAGTCCACCAGGAACTGCTGTCCGGTGAGCGTGCCCGCCTTGGCGGCATACACCTGGGTCTCGATGCCGGCAAAGCCTCCCGGCGCATAGGGCACGACCATGGTCACCGGGCGCGACGGGAAATTCGCCGCGTCCTGGGCCTGCGCCCCTCCCTGCCAGATCATGCTCGAAGCCACCAGCAATGCCGCGTGCAGGTAACGCATGGCTTTTCTCCTTTGGAAAGAAACAGTTCGTTGGGTTCTTGTCGACGGCATCTTGCGCGCCGGTGTAGTGCTGCGGCCATTCTACCCATCCGCGGGGTCGGCCATGGGGAACGGCCTTATGCGAAGAAAACGCCCGGAGGCGAAGTCCTCAGGCGGGCGCGGCCTGCTGCTGCGGGATGAAGGTTTCCTCGACCCAGCGCGTGGTGACCCTGTTGGCGAGGAAATCCGGGTGTCGCAGCACGGTCCGGTGAAAATCGATGGTGGTGTCTATGCCCTCGACCCGGAAGGCATCCAGCGCCTGCGACATCCGTGCCACGGCATGCGCGCGATCGGCGCCAAGAGCAATCACCTTGGCAATCATGGAATCGTAATAAGGAGGAATGAAGGCCCCGGTGCGGCAATGCGTGTCCAGGCGCAACCCCTCGCCCGAGGGCGCCAGCCACTGCGTAATGCGGCCGGGGCTGGGCCGGAAGCCCTGTGCTGGCGCTTCGGCATTGATACGGCATTCGATGGCGTGGCCGCGCAGGCGGATGTCCTCCTGCCGGAAGGACAGCGGGGCGCCACCCGCCACGCGTAGCTGCTCCACCACCAGGTCCACCCCGGTGACCATCTCGGTGACCGGGTGCTCCACCTGGATGCGCGTGTTGACCTCGAGGAAGTAGAACTCCCCCGTGTCCATGTCCAGGATGAACTCCACCGTGCCGGCATTGCGATAACCGACCTGGCGCAACAGGGTGACCGCGGCCTCGCCCATGCTCTGGCGCTGCTCAGGCGAGATGTGCGGCGAGGGCGCCTCCTCGATGATCTTCTGGTGCCGCCGTTGCGTGGAGCAGTCGCGCTCACCCAGGTGCACGATGTTGCCGTGATGATCGGCCATGGCCTGGATCTCCACATGCCGTGCCCGCTCGATGTAGCGCTCGATGAACAGCGTGGGATCACCGAAGGCGGCGCCCGCTTCGCCGCTGGCGCTGTCGAAGGCCGCGCCCACCTCGTCCGCCGAGCGCACCACACGCATGCCGCGCCCCCCGCCGCCGGCGCTGGCCTTGAACAGGAAGGGATAGCCCGAGCGCTGGCCGAACTCCAGCGCATCGGCGGCGCTGCCCACCTTGTCAGTGCCGGGCACCGTGGGCACGCCGATCTGCTCGGCGATGCGCCGCGCCGCCAGCTTGTCGCCCACAGCCTCGATGGCCTCGGCAGTCGGCCCGACGAAGGTCAGGCCGTGCTCGACGCACAGCCGCTGGAAGGACGCGCGCTCGGACAGGAAGCCGTAGCCGGGATGCACCGCGTCGCAACCGGTGCCCAGCGCCGCCATCACGATAGCGTTGCGGTTGAGGTAGCTTTCCGCCGCGGAGGCACCCCCGATGCAGACCGCGCGATCGGCCAGTTCCGCCGCCATGGAGCCGCGGTCGGCCTCGGATACCGCCACCACCGCCTCGACACCAAGCGCGCGGCAGGCACGCACGATGCGCACGGCAATCTCGCCGCGATTGGCGACGAACACCCGGCGCAGAGGATGCCCGCCCGGCTCAGGCATCGGGCTTGATGTGGATGAGCACCTGGCCGTGCTCCACCATTTTTCCGTTCTCGGCGACGACGCGGGTAACCGTGCCGGCCACGCCGGCTTGCACCGAGTTGAACAGCTTCATCACTTCGAGGAGGCCGATGGTATCCCCGGCCTTCACTTTCTGGCCCACCTCGACGAAGGGTTTCTCGCCAGGAGCCGAGGCGCGATAGAAGATGCCCAGCAGTGGCGCGGACACAGCCACCTCTCCCGGCGGAACTTCGACGGCCACCGCGGCCGCATCGACGGGGGCAGCCGGCGCTGGGGCCATCCGCGGCGCGGCGGCCGGCGCGGGCGCGGGCGGGCCGGTCGGCGTGGCTGAAGCCGCGGCGAAAGGCAAGTTTCCTTCGGCGCTTTTCTCCTTTTGCACGTGCAGCTTGAGATCCCCGATTTCCAGGCGGATGTCGTTGTATCCCGACTCGTCGATAATTTTCAGGATGTTGAGCACATCCTCGTTGCTCAGGTCCATCGCTTGTTTCCTTGTTGTTCAGATCCTTGTTGTTCAGATAATGGACGACGCCTGCGGCGGCTTCCCCTTGCCCTCGCGCAAGCCGGTAGAAGACTATCTGAAGCCGTGCCGCCGTGCCGCCGTGCCGCCGTGCCGTCGAGTTGTCGGTTGTCTGGGGTGACCGGG
>CAXNIK010000236.1:0-6012 GCA_964202115.1 Burkholderiales bacterium | reverse complement strand
GTTGCGGCGAAAGGCACCCCGCCGGACATCGTCAACCGCATCAGCGTCACCATCTCCAAGGTGGTGCGTTCGCCCGACATCACGACCAAGCTGCTGGCTGAAGGAGGCGAAGCGGTGGGCAGCACGCCACAGCAGTTCATGCAGTTTCTGGAAACCGAGACACAGCGCTGGCGCAAGCTGGTCAAGGACACTGGGGCCACGCTGGACTGAAAAGCTAGTCTCCAGCTGTAGCCCTGAGCCGCGCGAATACCGAACGCTCCTGCTCGTCCATCTGCGCCACCAACTGGTGCTCCCAGGCGAGATAGTTGCGCGCCGATTCCAGGTTGCCGGTATGGCGATCATGCACGAAGAACAGGTAATCGATGCAATCGCTGTCGGGCGGATGGGCGGGCGTTGTGACCACCTGTAGCCCGGCCGCATCCCAGGCGCCGAAGCCGCCTTCGAGCAATAGCGGCGCGGGGCCGCCTGCTTCCATCAAGTCCACCGCGGCGGCGCGTGCCACCAGCGTGTCGTCGGCGATGAGTACCACAGCTCCCTTGCCCGGTGCCAGCCCCGCCAGGCGCGGACGTATGCTCCACACCGATCCGGGTATGTGTCCCTCGCGATGAGACATGGAAGCACGCAGGTCAATCAGCCTGCAACCGCCCTCGGTCTGCAGGCGCGCCACCTCGGCCGGGGTAATGGATGCGAGCGCGGGCAGCACGCTCCCGGCACGGGCCGGTGAAGGCCCGCTGCGCAAAGCCTCAGCCGGGCCAGCCAGCACACTGGCATCGTGTCCCATCTGCTTCAACCACGACGCGATCATGGGCGCCCTCACCTGCTCGCCATCTCCATCGATGAGCACGATGCGCGCGTTCCTCACCGCCACCCAGTGATCCGTGGCCTGCACCAACTGGCCGCCGGGCGCATGAATCGATCCGGGGATATGGCCTTCGGCATATTCCTCCGCCGTTCTCACATCCAGGAGATAGGTGGTGCGTGCCTCCTCATTCAGCCAGAGTTGGACCTGGCGCGCATCGACAGCTGCGATGCCATGGCGGCGCATGAGCGCATCGGCCTGCTGCTGCAATACCGTCAGCGCCTGTGCATCGGGCAGCGGCTCGTACCTGCGCGAGGCGCCACGATCGAGCTCAAAGCCCGCCAGCGTCCAGCCCTGCGCGCCGTCTTCCAGCGCGTACACCGGATTGGGCAGGCCCATGGCCATCAGCGTCTGCGCACCCAGGATGCTGCGCGTGCGACCGGCGCAGTTCACGATCACCGGTATGCCGGGATCCCTGGCCAGCTCGATCACGCGCAAGGGCAGCTCGCCATTCGGGCAGCAGGCGGCGCCGGGAATGCTCATCTTGCGGTACTCGGCCCAGGGTCGGCCGTCGAGTTGTATCAGCGGCTCGCCGGCGTCCTTCATGCGCTGCAACTCCTGCGCCGTCACCGAGGGCGTGGGCGAGGTCTCGTCGAGCAGTTCGCCGAAAGTCTTGCTGGGGACGTTGACACCCTTGTACAGCACGAAGCCTGCGGCCTTCCAGGCCTGCGTGCCACCGTCGAGGAGATGGATGTCGTCGTAGCCCAGTGCCGCAGCCCGCTTCGCCGCGCGCTCGGCCACACCGGATTGCCCGTCGTCGCACAGCACGAGGCGCACACCCTTGCGCGGCGCCAGGCGCTCGATATCGGCCTCCAGCCGGCTGTAGGGCACCGAGGTGGCCAGAAACAAATGGCCTTCGCCGTACTGCCCGGCCTCCTGCGCGTCGAGCAGGGCCAGTTCATCGCCGTCCTGCAGCCAGGCTTTGAGTGTGCGGGCGTCGACGTTGTTGATCATGTTCCGAATTCCCTCGATTCTCGATCCGTTATTTTCCCGGCGCATCAAAAAACGCCACCACATCCTCCACCTGCCGCGTGATGCGCATCGGCGGCAGGCAGGCAATGATGCGCCGGCCGTAGGACTTGGTGGTCAGGCGCGGATCGCAGATCATGAGCACGCCGCGATCAGTCTCGTCACGGATCAGGCGTCCTGCTCCCTGCTTGAGCGCGATCGCCGTCTGCGGCAACTGGTATTCGACGAAGGCATTACGACCTTCGTTCCTGATGCGCTCCAGGCGCGCCTCCAGCACCGGATCACCTGGGGGCGCGAAGGGCAGCTTGTCGATGACCACCAGCGACAGCGCTTCGCCGCGCACGTCCACGCCCTCCCAAAAGCTCGAACTCGCCACCAGCACGGCATTGCCCAGCCGGCGAAAGCGCTCCAGCAGTTCGCTCCTCGAACTCTCGCCCTGCACCATGAGCGGAAACTCCAGCCCTGCCTTCTTCAACTGCTCCTGCAGCAGCTCGTGCGCGTAGCGCATGGCACGCAGCGTGGTGAAGAGCAGGAAGGCGCGCCCGCCTGAGGCGCGTATCGCCGGCATGGCCGCGGCCACCACCGCCTCGGTGTGCTCGCGGCTGTTGGGGTCAGGCAGCAGGCGCGGGATGTAGAGCAGCGCATGGTGCTCGTAGTCGAAGGGACTGTCCCAGCAGGCGGTCTCTGCCTCGCCCAGGCCCAGCTCGCCCAGGTAGTGGTTGAAATTACCGCTCACCGCCAGCGTGGCCGAGGTGAAGATCCAGGCCTGCGGCCGGCCCTGCAGCTGACGCTGAAAAATCGGCGCGATGTCCAGCGGCGTGGCATGCAGTTGCAGCGATTGGGCGAAGGACTCGGCCCAGCGCACCAGGTCGTCACGCTTCTCATCGCGCCAGTCGCGCAGGCGCGCCAGCAGGTCCGCGGCACGCTTGGCGCAGGAGGCGAGATTCTCGTCGCGCTCGGCCAGGGACTCGAGCAAGGCCGACAGCGGCGCCAGCGCTATTTCCACGCCGGCCACGCAGCCGCCGAAGGCCGGGCGCTCGCGCAGTTGCTTTGTTGTCATGCGCGCTCCTTCTTTCGGGAGCGCCAGGCGCAGCTCGCGCGTGGCCAGCTCCAGCTTGCCGGATTGCACGCCCAGCTCGGTCACGTCCTTGGCCACGGTCGCCGCAGCCATGCGCACGTCGCGCGCGAGGTCGATGAGTTGCGCGGTGGACAGACTTTCGCCGAAGAACAGCGTGGCGGTCTCCGGGAGCTGGTGCGCCTCATCGAGGATCACGGCATTGCAGGCGGGCAGCAATTCGGACAGGCCTTCGTCGCGCAGCATCACGTCGGCAAAGAACAGGTGATGGTTCACCACCACCACATCGGCATTGAGCGCGCGCCGGCGCGCCGCCATGACGAAGCACTTGTCGTAGTGGCTGCATTGCGCGCCCAGGCAGTTTTCGCGCGTGGAGGTGGCGAGGTTCCAGGCCCAGGCGTCCTCGGGGACGTCGGAGAACTCGCTGCGGTCGCCTGAGTGCGTGGTCTTGGCGAAGCGCGCGATCTTGTGCAGTTGCACCACGGCATCGCGGTCGGGCAGGCGACCGTCGTTGAGGTTGCGCTCCAGGTGGTGATGGCAAACATAGTTGGCGCGGCCCTTCAGCAGCGCCGCCGTCACCGGCACGTTCAGCGCATCGCGCACCGTGGGCAGGTCGCGGTGAAAGAGCTGGTCCTGCAGGGTCTTGGTGCCGGTGGAGACGATGATCCTGGCCCCGGACAGCAGCGCCGGCACCAGGTACGCCAGGGTCTTGCCGGTGCCGGTGCCGGCCTCGCACACCAGCGTGCCGTTTCCGCGAATGGCGGCTGCGATGCGCGTGGCCATCTCCAGTTGCTGCGGGCGGGCACGGTAGGACGGGATGTGATGCGCCAGCGGGCCATCGGCTGCGAACACCCGCGCCAGTGCCGAGTCCAGTGGATAGGTCCGCTCTTCCTGCGCCGGACCTTCCTCCACGTCGCGCGCAGCCGCGCCGCTACTGGAGTTCTTCAACCTTGACCCAGATGCTGCGATTGTCACTACGATTGTCGCTGCGCTGTGCTGCATTGCCGGTGAGGATGCCCGATCCCGAGCGCGTTTCGCTGACATTGCTGCCGCCCAGTTCCATCCATTCGCCCAGGCGCCCGCTCACCGTGGTGTAGGCCTGCTGGATGTTGACCGTTCCGCCGGAACCCGGCGTGTCCCGGTGAGGGTTGATCTCCAGGTTCACTCGCTCGCCAGATACCCGCGGCCGCACCTGGAAACCGGTGCCCACGTCGCGATAGCTGGTGGTGTCCTGCACCAGTACGCCGTTGACCGTGCGCGTCACCACGCGCGCTGGCACGGGTATGGACTGGCCTACATTGATGGTGGCGATGCCGCCGTCCATGACCTGCAGCGTCTGGGTGACACGATCCTGGCTGGAGCTCTGGTTGTCGATGGTTCGGCCGGTGATGACGGCCCCCGATCCGGAGGAGCCGATCTGCACGCCGCCTGAGATGGAAGCCGAGCGCGCCTCCTGGGTTCTGTCCGCATCCTGACGTACCGAGATCAGCAGGCGCCGCGGTCGCGTGTCCAGCGTCTGCAGCACGCGGCGGATATCAGCGATGTTGCCCGGGCTGGCGCGCAGGATGAGCTGGTACTGCATGCCGGTGAGCGCGCCGCCCGGTTCCACCAGTGGACGCAGTATGGGCAGCACTTCCTCGGCGCTGCGATTCCTGAGCTGTATGACTTCCACCTCGGCCCGGGCGGCCGTGCTCAGAGCGCCAAACAGGGTGGCGACAAGGAGAACCCAAAGATTGAGATATCGCTTCATGCAAGCCATGTTAGCCGAGCTGCGAAGAGCCTCCAGCACCCCCTGCCAGGCAGCGCCTGGCGGGTAAGCCTTTACATTCGGGCTTCATTTTACTAAATTACTTGAATGCAACGTTACAAATACCTGTTTTTGGTGGTTATTTTAGTCATCACAGCGAACGGCTGCTCCACCCTGGGGCCCGCTCCCGTGGTTGAGCGCATATCCTCACCGACGCCGCCATCGCCGGCCCCGGTGGCGCGCGCTGCACGTCCGGCAGCGCCAGTGCGTCCGGCATTACCATCACACGCGCCATCATCCTCGCAGCGATCCCCTGAGATGCTGCTGCACGCGCTGGCCATGGCCGGCTTCGATTACCAGCGCGGCGGCAAGTCGGTCACCTCGGGCTTCGATTGCAGCGGCCTGGTTGCGCATGTGTTCAAGGAAGCCTACGGACTGCTGCTGCCGCATAACGCCAAAGCGCAAAGCGAGCGCGGCAAGGTCATCGCCGCCTCGCAGCTGGAAGCAGGCGACCTGGTGTTCTTCAATACCGACAAGACGCCCTACTCCCACGTCGGCATCTATCTGGGCGACGACCGCTTCATCCATGCCCCCAAACCGGGCGCGGTGGTGCGTACCGAGAACATGAAGCTCGCCTACTGGCGCACGCGTTTCGACGGTGCCCGTCGCATCCTCGATTAAGCCGGCGCAGGCCAGCGCGGCTTTCTGACCGGGGCAGGCCCCGGTCACCCCGCTGCAGTCCTCCAGCATTCGCATTCTTCCCAGCCTGACGCGTAGTTCCACGCATGTCTTGAGCGTCCATAAGGCACGTGCCGGCACTGCTCAAAGCAGCGAGCAAAAGCAAGCTTTGGATGGCACGGTTCTGGCAATTTGTCACGATAGCCTGCAAGCAAGCGGGCCTTGATTACCGGGCAGACGGCCCGGCTTCGAATGCAGGACGAGACTGGAGAACGCAATGAAATTACTGGCGCAATTCGATATTGAGACCCGGAACACCCGCTTCACTCTGGTCGTGACCGGCGTCCCCAGCTCCTTTTACGTTGCCCGCTACTGGGATGTGCCGCGTCGAGGCGACGGCACTAGCGTCGGCGGCGTGACACAGCAATGGTCGGGGGAGGTCACCTCCTCCTCCATGGACGAGGCCTTGAGCATGGCCAGGGCCCAGATAGAAAGCCTGGACGGTCCCATCATCAGAAAAATGGACGGCAGCAGTTCTTCGCACATGGGCGCATCACTCAAGCCGGCTTGTTGAAGCAAGGCTTGATCAGCACTTCCCTAGCCCATCTTTAACACGATTTACCCCAAAACCCCTGGTAGTTGAAGGTAAGTACCGGATTCTATTGAACGTGGTTCGGAAAAGCG
>CAXNIK010000235.1:0-6020 GCA_964202115.1 Burkholderiales bacterium | reverse complement strand
CAAGGCGAACCCGGGCAAGATCAATTTCGCCTCCTCCGGCGTGGGCACCATCCTGCATCTCATGGGACTGTGGCTGGCCAGTGCCACCAATACCGAGATCACCTACGTTCAATACAAGGCGTCGGGTGCCGCTTATCCGGACCTGATGGCCGGACGTGTGCACATGATGCCGGTCACCTTCAGCGGCGGTTATCCCAGCATGGTCAAGTCCGGCAAGGTGCGCGCCATCGGCACGGCCAACCTGCAGCGGAGCGCCGCTCTGCCGGACATGCCCACCATCGCCGAGCAGGGCGTGCCCGACTACGAATATCCGAGCTGGCTGGGACTGCTCGCACCGCCGAAGATACCAGCGGCGGTCCTGGGCAAGCTGAGCACGGAAATCGCCCGCATCGCCAAGCAGCCGGAAATTCAGCAGAAGCTGGGCGCCGACTCCATCATCATCGGCAGCAGCCCGGAACAGTTCCGCCGAGCGGTGCAGACCGAAACTGATCGCTGGGCGAAGCTGGTGAAAGAGAACAACATCCAGCTTGAGGATCAGAAGTAGTCCATTCGGGGACAGACCACGATTATCAATGATTACAACTACTCCGTATATCCAAGCGTGACCGGGCACAGGGTCAGGTCTTGCATTCCGACATCGCGGCGTCATACATCCTGCAGCACGATAGGTTCGATGGTCTATACGACAAAAGCCTCAATGCTCAGATCGGCGATGAGCGCGAAGCGGACACGGGGTCGAGACTTATAAGTACATAAGGCGCCGTGTTGACAATAATTAATCTGGCGATTCTGATCACAATTATTCTGTTCATATTGATGGGTAGGTCGGGCTATGATCAAATCTGATTACAATTGTTTCCTTCATTAGCCGCCAACCGCTTCACCCGACGCCCGGACCATGTGCCGGGCGTTGCGTTTCTAGGTGCTGATGCGCTGAGGCAATCCGCCGGCGAGCTCGGCGATGAGCGCCTCCGAGGTGAAGAGCTCCAGGCGCTCTTCGTCGGCGGCCTCGATCAGCCGCAGTGGGGTACCGCCCCAGAGGAGTGCCGAGGCGACGGCGTTGGTATCAAGAACGACGCGCACCGGCTTCGCGAAGCTCGGCGCGCACCGCCTTCAGACATGATTGCTCATTGCGTTTTCCGGCTGGCCCGCTCGTCCGTCCGCTAAATCGGGTCTCGTTCAGTTGTCGGAGGTGTCAAATGGCCGAACGGGAATTTACGGCGGAGCTCAAGCGTGAGGCGGTATTTTTCCGGGATCACCGAAATCGCTTATCCTTGACCTCGGAAGACGGCTAATCCGGTTTCGAGAGACTTGGCATGAACGACAAAAACGACATCCGCATGGAGGATGTGTTCGACCTGACGCCCGCGGGGGCGAAGCAGTTGCAGGACTCGCAGACCGCCTTGTCCTCGGTCGATCTCGAGCTGCTGGTGCTGATCGACGGACGCTCCACGGTCAAGGAGCTGATCCAGCGCCTGAGCGGCGACAAGGCCGAGGCGGCGTTAGACCAGTTCAGAGGCCTGCTGTATCGCGGGCTGATCGCACCTGCGGTACGTCAGGACAGCGATTCGCTGGATTTCACCGGTTTTTTCAGCGCGCAACCGCAACCGTCTGCCGCCGCCCTGGCAGCGGTTGGCGGCGAGGCCACGACCGGCACCTCGACCCTGCAGCAGCAGGGTTACTACGTTCGCATTGCCCGCAGCGCTCCGGGACGGCGCGCGCCGGAGGCAGAGCGCAAGCTGTCAGTGCTCATCGTCGAGGATGAAGTGCTTCTGGGCAAGCTGCTCAGAAGCTATCTGTCCCTGGACGGTTACGACGCGCGCGTGGCCGCCAATCGCGCCGAGATCGTCACCGAGCTGCGCCGTCCGCCGCTGCCCGACCTGGTGCTGCTGGACGTGATGCTGCCGGATGCGGACGGCTTCGATATTCTCGCCGCGATACGGCGTCATCCGGCGCTGTCCACGGTGCCGGTGGTGATGCTCACGGCCCAGTCCACCCGGGAGTCGGTGCTCAAGGGGCTGGCCGGCGGCGCCGACGGCTACATCACCAAGCCCTTCGAGATGGATGTCCTGATGAAAGCCATCGGCGTGGTCCTGGGCCGGACCGAGGCTTGATGTTCCATGGATAAGGACGAATTCAAGCTGCAGATGGATGCGTTCAGCGCGGAGTACCGCGCTTCGCTGCCCGGAAAGCTGGCCGAGATCGATGCCCTGTGGGGCATGCTGTGCGCGAGGGAGAAGCAGCCGGAAGGCTGGACGGAACTGCTGCGCAAGCTGCATACCATCGCCGGTTCCGCCAAGACCTTCGGTTTCCCTGGCGTGGGCACCGCGGCTCGCGCGGCTGAAGACTTCCTCGAGCCCTATTGCCGGGAAGGTGCAATGCCGCTGGCCGCTGACCGCGAGGCATTCAGCCTGTTGCTGAGTGCCGTGCGGCAGAGCGCCGCGGACTGACCACGGACCGATACAGGCGATGACCCGTTCCAAGGCGCCGCGAGCCAGGTTGCTCAGCCCCTCCTTTGGCGTCAAGATCAATTTCATACTGGGCCTGGGTCTGGCGATACTGGTGGCAGTGGGTTCGCTGGCCTCGCGCAGCATCGATACGCTGGTGGAAGCCAGCGGATACCAGAACGAGACCTTCTCCGAAATCAGCAGCCTGGAGAGTGTCATCGGCGCGCTGAGGCGCGCTGAGTCCGCTGCCCGCAAGTACGTAATCACCGGCGAGGCGGCCGATCTCGCGCGCTACAGGGCTGCTCGCAAGCAGGTGAATTTCAGCGCCAGCGGACTGGACGCCTCAGGCAGTGAAGACAGCCAGCAGCGCAGGCTGGTGCAGCTGCAGCGAGCCATGAACGAGCGCCTTCGGCTGATGGATGAGGTGGTGAACCTGCGCGGAGATCAAGGCGCGGCTGCGGCCGTCGAGCGGGTGCGCATTGGTCTTGGCGAGGAGGCCAGCATGCGCGTGCAGGCCTTGGCCGACCAGTTTCGCGACCATGAGCTGCGTACCCTGCGCAATCGCCGCGCCGAGATGGCTTTCAACGCCGAGACGGCAGACTTCGTGGTGTACTGGGGCATCGCCTTCGCCATGACGCTGCTGCTATGGGCGATGGTGGCCATACACCGCCACCAGGCCGGCCGGCGCATTGCCGAGGAGGCCCTGAAGGCCAGCGAAGCGCAGTTGCGCCTGATCACCGATGCCGTGCCGGCGTTGATTGGCTATGTCGATCGCAACGACAAGCTGATGTTCCACAACCGCGCCTTCGAGGCCTGGTTCGAGCGCAGCGCCGGCGAGCTGCGCCAGCGCACCCTGCGCAGCCTGCTGGGCGGGGAGGCCTATGCCAAGGTGGCGCCGAGAATTGCCGAGGTGCTGGAGGGCAGGGAGGTGGATTTCGACCTGTTCCTGCCTGGAGTGCGCGGCACCGACATGCACCTGTCCATCCAGCTGGTGCCGCGGCGCGATGCCCAGGGCGCGGTGATCGGCTATTACTCGCTGGCCACGGACATCTCGGCCCTGAAGGAGGTGGACCGCCTGAAAAGCGAGTTCGTCGCCACCGTCAGCCATGAGCTGCGCACGCCGCTCACCTCCATTCGCGGCTCGCTGGGATTGATCGCGGCCGGGATCACCGGGGCGCTGCCCGAGAAGGCGCGCGAGCTGGTGAACATCGCCTTGCAGAACTGCGAGCGCCTGGTGCGCCTGGTGAACGACATCCTGGACAGCGAAAAAATGATATCCGGCAAGATGGACTGGGTGGTGCGCGAGTTGGATCTGGTGGAGCTGGTGAGGCGATCCATGCAGGAAAACGAGAGCTACGCCGCCAGCCACGGCGTCTCGGTGCGCCTGGAGTGCAGCGAGCCAGCGGTGCCGGTGCAGGCCGATTCGGACCGGCTGGTGCAGGTGGTGACCAACCTGCTGTCCAATGCCTGCAAGTTCTCACCGACGGGCGGCATGGTCGATGTCTCGGTGCAGCGCTCGCAAGGGCGCGTGCGAGTGGAGGTGGCAGATCGCGGGGCAGGCGTACCGCACGAGCTGCAGGTACGTTTGTTTGAGCGTTTTGCCCAGCTCGACTCCAATGACGTCAGGCGCAAGGGCGGCACCGGTCTGGGCCTGTCCATCTGCCGGTCCATCATCGAGCACCTGGGCGGCATCATCGGTTTCAGCGAACGCGAGGGCGGCGGCAGCGTCTTCTTTTTTGAATTGCCGCAGACCGCAGACCGCAGATGCAGGGCAGACGGCGGGCACGGCACCGGAACAGGCGGGCAGCGCATGAGCGATTCTTTGCAAAGAGTGATGCTGGTGGAGGACGACAAGGACATCCGCACCGTGGCCGGCATGGCGCTGGAGATGGTTGGCGGCCTGAAGGTGCAGGCCTGCGAGTCCGGTGCCCAGGCGCTGGAACTGGTGGCGGGCTTTGCGCCGCAACTGGTGCTGCTCGATGTCATGATGCCGGGCATGAACGGGCCGGAGGTGCTGCAGGCATTGCGGCAGCGCGCGGATACGGCCGCCATCCCGGTGGTGTTTCTGACCGCCAAGGCCCAGGAGGCCGAGATCACCAAGCTGCGCGCCCTGGGCGCACTCGATGTCATCGCCAAGCCCTTCGATCCCATGACCCTGTCCGATGCGGTGAAGCGGCTTTGGGAGAGCAGCCGCAAGGCAAGCTAGGGTAGAAGGCCTTAAAGCCTTGATATCAATATGATCGTTTATGCACTCGTAATAACCAAGCGCATACAGAATTGATCATATTTATCGCGTTCTACTGTTCCCCGGCTTCGATCTTCAGGTCGACAACCAGCTTCTTCCACTGGGCCATTTCCCGGACGATGACTTTGCGGAACTCCTCCGGCGTGCTGCCGATGGGGGTAATCGCATCCTTCTCCAGCATGGCCTGGAGGTCGGGCGCCTTCACCGCCTTGGCCAGTTCCTCGCTCATCCTGTTGACGATGGTGGGAGGCGTGGCCGCGGGGGCCAGCACGCCCGACCAACTGGGGTATTCGTAGCCGGGCACGCCCAGCTCGGCCACGGTACGCAACTCCGGCATGGCCGGGATGCGGTTGCCGCTCAGCAGGGCCAGCGCCCTGATTTTTCCGGCCTTGAGGTGCGGCGCCCCCGTGCCCAGCGAGATGGGCGCGACATCGATGCGCTGGGCGACGAGATCGATCACGTAGGGCGCCGATCCCTTGTAGTGGACGAAGGTGACCTCGGTGTTGGTGGCCTGGTGCAGCCAGGCGCCCACCAGCTGGGTGACGCCGCCCCTGGCGGCCGTGCCCCAGTTGATCTTGCCGGGATTGGCTTTGGCGTAGGCGATGTACTCCTGGTAGGTGTTGGCCGGAAAGGTGGCCCTCACCATGAGCATCATGGCGCGCTTGGTGAGGATGGACACCGGCGCGAAATCGGCGACGGTGTCATAGGGCAGGTCCGGGGTGAACGCGGGAATGATGGGCAGGCCCGAAGCCGACAGCAGATAGGTGTGGCCATCCGGTTTGGACTTGGCCACGAAGTTGTTGCCGATGACGGTATTGCCGCCGGGTTTGAAGTCGAGCACAAAGGGCTGGCCGGTGCTGGCCAGGAGCCTCTCCTGGTAGGCGCGAAACTCGCGGTCGCTGGGGCCGCCCGAGGTGAGCGGAATGATCATCAGCACCGGACGGGTGGGCCAGGCGGGGGGCTTGGCCTGGCCAAAGGCCAGCTGGGATAGCGACAGTGACAGCGCGGCCAGGCCGAGCACGGACAGCAACTTCAGTTTGGACTGCTTCGTCGATAGTGACATGAGGCCTCCGGTGCCTGAGTGGTTTTGGCGGCAACCTATCGTGTCAGGGTGCCGCCTGGTAATTGCGATGCTGGCGGGCGCGACATTACCGTTTCGCCTGTCGCGCGGCAAGTCGGTTTTTCTCGTTCATCTATGCGCACATTCGAGGTCGTGCGGAGGTCGTGCACAGCGGCGCTGCAGCCCAAGGCGAGGCAGGCTGAAAGCTAGGAGCGCGCCTCCAGCCCGTTCACCAGAAAGTCCTCGATGATGGGCGCCATCTTCTCCG
>CAXNIK010000234.1:0-6040 GCA_964202115.1 Burkholderiales bacterium | reverse complement strand
CCGCCGGCTGCGTGGCCGCGGCCGTTTTCGCGCGCGACAAATCCGGTGTCGGGCAGCGCATCGAGATCCCGCTGTTCGATGCCACCTTTACTGCGATAGGCAGCCGCGGCCTGCGCTATCACAAGGTGAAGGCGCCGCATCCAGCCTTCAGCTGGTCGCGCCAGTTGCCCACCAAGGACGGTCGCTGGTTCATGTACGTGCACGGCAACAAGAAGTTCGAGGATTTCATCAAGGCCATCGGCATGGCCGAGCACCGCGATGCCGGCGCCAGCCCCGAGGAACTGGGCAAGCGCTTTGACGAGGTGTTCAAGAAGCGCACGTCCATGGAATGGGAAGCCTACAACGAGGCCATCGGCACCGAGGGCGGCAGTTGCAACTCGAGCGCCGAATGGCTGAAGCACCCGCAGGCGCTGGAGTCGAAGATTGTGCAGGACTTCGATGATCCGGAGCTGGGGCGCTTCCGCGGGCCCGGCATCACTCCGCGCCTCACCGGCACGCCGGGTGTAGTGCGCTCGCCGCGGCCCAAGCTGGATGCGCATCGCGAGGAAATCCTCAAGGAGCTGGCCACGCGCAAGCCGGCGCCCGCCGTTGCCGAGAAGAAGCTGGGTGGCGCGCTGGAAGGCATCAAGGTGCTGGACCTGTGCATCATCCTGGCCGGCCCCACCTGCGGGCGCACCCTGGCCGAGTTCGGCGCCGACGTCATCAAGATCGACAGCCCGCGCCGCAACCCGGTGCAGTCCCACAATGACATCAACCGCGCCAAGCGCAGCATCCTGCTCGACCTGAAGACCAAAGAAGGGCTGGATATTTTCTGGAAGCTGGTGGATCAGGCCGACGTGGTATTGCAGAACATGAGAAAGGGCGTGGCCGACAAGCTGGGCATCGGCTACGAGGCGATGAAGGCGCGCAAGCCCGGCATCGTCTACTGCTCGCTCAACACCTTCGGCCAGCTCGGGCCCTACGCCATGCGTCCCGGCCACGAGCAGATCGCCCAGGCCATCTCCGGCATGCAACTGCGCTACGGCGGCGGCGACCGCCCGGCGCTGGCACCTTATCCGGTAAACGACTACGGTACGGGCCTGCTGGGCGCCTATGCCGTGGCCGCGGCACTGGTGCACCGGAACAAGACCGGCCAGGGACAGCACGTGGACAGTGCCCTGGCCTACACCGCCACCATGCTGCAGTCGGCCTACCTGCAGGACTATCCCGGCAAGAAATGGGACGAGCCCGCCGGACAGGAGGCCCTGGGCACGGGGCCCCTGTACCGCGCCTACGAAGGCAAGGATGGCTGGCTGTTCCTTGCCGCCCAGGACAAGGGCATCGCGGACTGCGCCGAACTGAAGGATCTCGCCGGCAAGAGCGGCGCTGATCTGGAGAAGGCGCTGGAGGCGCGCATCAAGAGCCTCTCCGTAGATGCACTGGTGGCCTCGCTGCAGAAAGCCGACATCGGTGCCTATCGCATCCTGCTCGATTCCAACGCGCTGATGGACGATCCGCTGGTGGTGAAGCGCGGCCTGTCCATGACGCGCGAGCACGACGAGATCGGTCCGGTCACCACCACCGGCCCCGCGCCGCGCCTGTCGCGCACGCCGCTGGCGGCCGGCCGCCCCGCGCCCAAGCCCGGTTCGGATGCTGCCAGCGTCCTGGCCGACATCGGCATGGAGGCGGAAACCGCCCGCCTGGTGCGCGAGCGCGTCGTCGTCACCGACGGCATCAGCGGCGTGAGCTGAGGCAGGTCCCGCCTTTATGCATTTATAACGATTCCCAACTTTGTTTCCTACTCCAAGGAGTGCGCACATGACGTATGACCTGTTGATCAAGAATGGCCGGGTGGTGGACGGATCGGGCACGCCGGCGTTTCATGCCGATGTGGGCATACGCAACGGCAAGATCGTCGCAATAGGTAAACTGAGCGGCAATCTGCACGGCACGGCCAAGCGCACCATAGACGCACAGGGCGCGGTGGTGGCCCCGGGTTTCATCGACTCGCATTGCCACTACGATGCCCAGGTCACCTGGGACCCGCTGTGCACCTACTCCTGCTATCACGGCGCCACCACCGTGATCTTCGGCAACTGCTCCCTGGGGCTGGCACCGGTGCGCAAGGGCGAATCGCTGAAAGCAAAAGAGTTTCTTTCCTACGTCGAGGCCATCCCCATGGACACGCTGAACACGGTGAGCATCGACTGGGAGACCATGGGCGAGTACATGGACGTCCTGGACAAGCGTCTCGGGGTCAATGTCGGCACGCTCATCGGCCACAGCCCGGTGCGCCACTACGTCATGGGCAAGGACAGCCAGAGCCGCGAGCCTACCCAGGACGAAGTCAGGCAGATGCAGACGCTGGTGCGCGACGGCATGGAAGCCGGCGCCCTGGGACTGTCCTTCTCCATGAGTCCCAGCCACTACGATCCCCACGGTGTCCTGATTCCGTCTTCCTTCGCCAAGGAAGATGAAGTGTTTGCCTTGTGCGACGTGCTCGGCGATCTGGGCACGGGCGTGATCGAGGCCGCTTCGGGGCGCGAGGCCGAGGAAAAAACCGGCCTGATGAGCCGTATGTCCGAGCGCAGCGGCCGCACCGTGGTGTACAACCAGTTGACCCAGCAACTGAAGAAGCCCGAGGACTGGAAGGAACAGATCAAGCGCATCGACGCCAGCGTCGCCCGCGGCCTGCGTGCCATCCCCAATGTCTGCCCGCTCACGGTGACCACCGACTTCACCATGCACAACTGCCAGGTGTTCCGCGGCGTGCCCAGCTTCCATCCCATCCTGCTGTCGCCGGACGCGGAAAAACTGGTCAAGTACGCCGACCCCGAAGTGCGCAAGAAGCTCCACGAAGAGCTGATCGAGATGAAGACCGAGTTGAAGAACAACCGCGTGCTCGGCAAGAACTGGCCGCACACCATCTGGGTGCAGAAGGTTGTTCTGGACAAGAACAGGCAGTTCGAAGGCAAGTCGCTGCACGAACTGGCCGAGATGCAGGGCAAGGGCGTGATCGATGCCTTCCTCGACCTGGTGGTGGAGGAAAAGCTCGACACCGCCTTCCAGCAGGGCGTGCAGGGCTACGACAAGGAGGTGATGGGCAAGCTGCTCAACTACCCCAACGCCATCATCGGCCTGTCCGACTCCGGCGCCCATGTGCAATACCGCGTGGGCTACGGCTACTCCAGCGTGCTGCTGGGCAACTGGGTGCGCAAGCAGAAGGTGATTTCGCTGGAGGCGGCGGTGAAGAAGCTCACCTTCGATCAGGCTCACACCTTCGGCATCTACGATCGCGGCCTGCTGCGTCCGGGCATGGCGGCGGACGTGGTGATCTTCGACCCGGACACCATCGATGCCCTGCCGCTGAAGCGCGTGGACGACCTGCCCGGCGGCGGCTGGCGCATGGAGGAACTGGCGGTGGGCGTGCACTACACCGTGGTCAACGGCCAGGTACTGCTGGAAGACGGCAAGCACACCGGCGCCTTGCCGGGCAAGGTGATGAGGAATTCGCTGTATCAGCAGCGGACGAGCGTATGACTTATGACCTGTTGATCAGGAATGGCCGGGTGGTGGACGGATCGGGCGCGCCTGCGTTTCACGCCGACGTGGGCATACGCAATGGCAAGATCGCCGCGATTGGTAAACTGAGCGGCAAGCTGCGCGGCGCCGCCAAACGCACCATAGACGCCAAGGGCGCGGTGGTCGCGCCCGGTTTCATCGATTCGCATTGCCACTACGATGCCCAGGTCACCTGGGACCCGCTGTGCACCTACTCCTGCTATCACGGCGCCACCACGGTGATCATGGGCAACTGCTCGCTCAGCCTGGCGCCGGTGCGCCCGGGAACGGCTGAGCGGGTGAAGGAGTTCCTCTCCTATGTCGAAGCCATACCCATGGACACCCTGAGCACGGTGCCGGTGACCTGGGAGAGTTTCGGCGAATACATGGACGCCGTGGACAAGCGTCTGGGCGTCAATGTCGCAGCGCTGGTCGGCCATAGCGCAGTGCGCCACTACGTCATGGGCAAGGAGAGCCAGAGCCGGGTGGCGACTAAGGAAGAAATCGAGCAGATGCGCGCGCTGGTGCGCGAGGCCATGGAGTCGGGGGCGCACGGACTGTCCTTCTCCATGAACCACGGCCATTACGATCCGCAGGGGGTGATGATTCCCTCGCCCTGGGCCAATGAAGAAGAGTTGTTCGCATTGACCGACGTGCTGGGCGAAATGGGCACCGGCATCGTCCAGGCCGGCGCCGCCCATACGATCGAGGAGAAGACGCGTTTGATGAGCCGCCTGTCCGAAGCCAGCGGCCGCCCGGTGATCTATATCCAGCTTGCCCAGACCGCCAAGCGGCCCGACGGCTGGAAGGCGCACATGGCCATGGCGGACGAGGCCGTGAGCAAGGGCCTGCGCGCCTTTCCCACCTGCAGCCCCATCGTCATGAAGGCGCACTTCGACATGCGCAACAGCCAGGCCTTCAGGGGTGTGCCCACCTGGCATCCCATCCTGTTCGCCAGTGACGAGGAAAAACTCAAGGCCTATGCCGATCCCGCGGTGCGCGACAAGCTGCATGTGGAGGTGGTGGAGTGGGTGGCCGAGATCGTCGGCAATACCACGCTGAGCAAACACTGGCCCGACACGATGTCGGTGGAGAAGGCGGCCACACCGGAAAACCGGCAGTACGAAGGCAAGTCCATTCGCGAAATCGCCAACATGCAGGGCAAGCGCATCATCGACGCCTTCCTCGACCTGGTGGTGGAGGAGAAACTGCAGACGCGCTTTGTGCAACTGATACGCGGCTTCGATCGCGAGGTGATGTCCAAGATCCTCAACTATCCCAATGCCTACATCGGCCTGTCCGATGCCGGCGCGCATGTGCAGTTCCGCGGCGGCTACGGTTACAGCACCGAACTGCTGGGCTACTGGGTGCGCAAGCAGAAAATCATGACCCTGGAGCAGGCCGTCAAGCGCCTGACCTTCGATCTAGCGCAGGGGTTCGGCATCTACGACCGCGGCCTGCTGCAGCCGGGCATGGCGGCCGACATCGTGATCTTCGACCCGGACACCATAGAAAACCTCCCCGAGGAAAAGGTCTACGACCTGCCCGGCGGCGGCTGGCGCATGAAGGAACTGGCCACCGGCGTGCACTACACCGTGGTCAACGGGGAAGTGCTGCTCGAAGAGGGCAAGCACACCGGTGCGCTGCCCGGACGGATTCTGCGCAACTCGCTGTACCAGGAGCGCGAGGAGATGGCGCGCAGAGATGCACAGGCCAAGGCGGCGTGACCGCTGGCCCGGGCTCGCGAAATTTGTCGATTCAGGCCCATGGCAAAATGCTGCATGACCATTTTGTGAAATGAAAGTGAAGCATGACTGAAGAAAAGAAATTCAGGATGTACCGCTGCGGCCCCTGCGGCTTCACCTATAACGAGCGCGCCGGCCTGCCCGATGAATTCATCGAGCCTGGCACGCTATTCGAGGACATTCCGGAGGACTGGACCTGTCCGGACTGCGGCACGGCGAAAAGCGAGTTTGTCCCGGGTTGACCGAGGTCGGGCAGGCGGGGCGCCGCAGAGCAGCCCGGTTGCCTCAAAACAAAGGAGACGAGGATGCGAGCGACACTCAAAGCAGCAAGCTGTATTGCGGGCGCACTGTTGTCGGCGGCCGCCCTGGCGCAGGACGCCTACCCGTCGCGGGCCGTCAACATCATCGTGCCTGTCGCCCCCGGCGCGGCCACCGAGACTGAAGGCCGGGTGTGGGCGACCAAAATGTCAGAAGTCATGGGCCAGCAGTTCGTCCTGGATTTCAAGCCCGGCGGCTCCGGCACCCTGGCGTTGACTTATCTGTCGCGGCAGAAGCCCGATGGCTACACCCTGGGTTATGTCACATCGAGCTATCCCATCCTGCCGCTGCTGTTCAAGGATCTGCCCTTCGATCTGATCAAAGGCCTGGACCAGGTGTCGCAACTGAGCAAGCGCGGCGGCCTGCTGGTGGTGAGCAACAACATGCCGATCAACAACCTGAAGGAATACATCGCCCATGCCAAGGCGACCCCGGGC
>CAXNIK010000233.1:0-6051 GCA_964202115.1 Burkholderiales bacterium | reverse complement strand
GGCGGTGATGTCAGTCAGTGCGCTCCGGCCTGTTCCCCTCCGGTCGCAGGGACGGCACGTTCCAGCACTATTGCGGCCAAAACCCGAACCAAAAGGAAATCATCATGAAACGCTTTCACGTCCATGTCGCCGTGGACGATCTGCAACAGAACATCCGCTTCTACTCATCCATCTTCGGCACGCAGCCGTCGGTGGTGAAGGACGATTACGCCAAGTGGATGATCGAGGACCCGAGGATCAACTTCGCCATTTCCACGCATGGGCCCAAGGCGGGCATCAACCACCTGGGCATACAGGTGGATTCCGGAGAGGAGTTGAAGGACATGCGAACCAACCTGATCGCAGCACAGGCGCCGGTGCTGGAGCAGGCCGAGAAGACCTGCTGCTATGCCAAGTCGGACAAGTACTGGATCACCGATCCGCAGGGCGTGGCCTGGGAGACTTATCACACGCTGGAGGCGGCCGAGGTATTCGGCGGCGAGGCAGTCGCCGGTGCCGGCGCAACGCCGGCTGCGGCATGTTGCGGTCCAGCGGGGTGCGCGTAATGAGCGACAAGACCTATAACGTGCTGTTCCTGTGCACCGGCAATTCCGCGCGCAGCGTCTTGGCCGAGGTGCTGTTGAATACCCTGTCCAAAGGCCGCTTCAAGGCCTACAGCGCCGGCAGTCATCCGGCTGGCCGCGTCAATCCGTTCACGCTGGAACTGCTGGCGAAGAACGGCCACGACACTTCAGGCCTGCGCAGCAAGAGCTGGGACGAGTTCGCCGCGGTGGACGCACCGCGCATGGATTTCGTCATCACCGTCTGCGACAACGCCGCGGGCGAGGTCTGCCCGATGTGGCCCGGCCAGCCGATGACGGCGCACTGGGGCTTCGAGGATCCGGCCGCGGTCGAGGGCAGCGATGAGCAGAAGCGCGACAAGTTCATCGCCGTCTATCACCAGATCGCGCGGCGGCTCAATATCTTTCTCAGCCTGCCCATCGAGAAGCTGGACCGGATGGCGCTCAAGAAGAAGATTGACGACATCGGCCAGCAGGCGCCATGAGCCTTTTTCCGCGAATGGCGGCGGAAGGCCTGGGCACGGGGCTGTTGCTCTGCGTCGTGATCGGCTCGGGCATCATGGGGGAAAACCTGGCGCAGGGAAATGCCGCCATTGCCTTGCTCGCGAACACGCTGGCAACGGTCTGGGGGCTCTACGTGCTGATCGAAGTGTTCGGACCGGTGAGCGGGGCGCATTTCAATCCGGCGGTCAGCCTGGTCATGGCCATGCGCGGCAGCCTGGAGAAGAAGTTGCTGCTGCCTTATGTGACGATGCAGCTTGCCGGCGCGGTGGGCGGCGCGTGGCTTGCGCATCTGATGTTCGATCTGCCGGTGATGCAATGGGCCTCCAAAGTGCGTACCGGGGAGGGTCAATGGATCGCCGAGATGGTTGCCACCGCGGGATTGTTGCTGGTCATCCTGAGGGGGCCTGCCGCTCGCGTGTCCTCCCTGGTTGCCGCCTACATCGGGGCGGCATACTGGTTCACTTCATCCACGTCTTTTGCCAACCCCGCGGCCGCTTTCGGTCGCATGTTCAGTGACTCCTTCGCCGGCATCGCCCCGGCCAGCGTTCCCGGGTTCGTCATCGCCGAGCTCCTGGGTGCGGGTCTGGGTGTATTGATTCATGTCGCCCTGGGGCAGGGCAACCGGACAGCCGAGCGCTGAGCGGTTCCGGGTGCATGAACCGGAGGGGTCAGTGGGGTGAGATCGCCGCCCTTGGCACGGCGCAGACGCTGGCCTGGGCGTCCTCGTACTACCTGCCGGCCATTCTTGCCCAACCCATCGCCGCGGAACTGGGGTTGCCGGCCTATGGTTTGTTTGCCGCGTTCTCCATGGCCTTGCTGGTGTCCGCCGCAGTGGGGCCTTTCGCGGGCAAGCTCATAGATCGCCGCGGCGGTCGCCCCGTTCTGCTGGCGAGCAATCTGATTTTTGCATGCGGCCTGACCTTGCTCTCTCAGTCGCATGGGGTCGCCGGCCTCGCCCTGGCGTGGATGGTCATCGGCGTTGCCATGGGCAGCGGCCTGTACGAAGCGGCTTTCTCGACGTTGGTCAAGCTGCATGGCAAGGATTCCCGCAATGCCATAACAGGCATCACCTTGATCGCCGGTTTTGCCAGCACGGTCGGTTGGCCGCTGACGATGTATCTGGAGTCATCCTTTGGCTGGCGCGACACCTGCCTGATCTGGGCTGCTTTGCATGTGCTGCTGGGCCTTCCCTTGAATGCCCGGCTGCGGCCCATGTCCCGGGAGACCGCTCGCCCAATTGCGCCGCCCGGTTCCACCGGCGCCCCCGCTAGTGGAAATCGACGCAGCCAATTCCTTCTTGCCTATGTTTTCGCCGTGAGCTGGTTCATCAGTACAGCAATGGCTGCGCACATGCCGGGCCTGCTCGCGCAAAACGGCGTGCCGCTGCTGACAGCCGTGTTCATCGCCGGATTGGTCGGGCCGGCGCAGGTTGCCGGGCGCCTGCTCGAGTTTTCATTGCTGAGACGGATTCATCCCCTGGCATCGGCACGCCTGGCGGCGATCGCTCATCCGATCGGCGTATTGGTCCTGCTGTCGATCGGCGCCCAAGGGTCGATGGCGTTCGCGCTGTTGCATGGGCTTGGAAACGGCATACTGACCATTGCCGTCGGGACGCTGCCCCTTGTGTTGTTCGGAGCGCAGGGTTATGGGTATCGCCAGGGGCTGCTGCTGATTCCTTCCCGTGTCATGCAGGCCGGTGCGCCATTCGCATTCGGCCTGCTGTCCGGATGGTGGGGGGCGGATGCGCTGTGGGTGTCCGCGGGACTGGGTCTTTCTGCTGCAATCGCACTTTTGTTCATCGAGCATCGGGTTCACGGACGGACTTAGCCCAGCAGCACCAGCGCCCACACCACCGCGACGTTTACCAGGCTCAAGAATACCGCGGCGCTGCCGATGTCCTTGGCGCGCTTGGCCAGGCGGTGCTGGTCCAGGGAGATGCGGTCCACCGCCGCTTCGATGGCGGAGTTGAGCAGTTCCACGACCAGCACCAGCAGCACGCTGAATATCATCAGCGCCTTGCCAGTGCCGTCCGCCGGCGACAGCACTGCCAGCGGTATGAACAGAGCTGCCAGCAGCACCTCCTGCCGAAAGGCGTCCTCGTGACGATAGGCCGAGCGAAAGCCATTGAGCGAGTAGCCGATGGCGTTCAGCAGCCGCGTCAGTCCGGTCTTGCCCTTGAACGGACTTTCTTCCGAAGCGGCCCCGGCCTTGCTATCGCCCTCTTCCATTGCGTGCTCCGATTATTGGTATTTGCCGGCGCCATTGTCTGTCAAAAACATTTCATTGCAATGTCATGGCTGTGCCATCGCGACAAGACCCGGTCTGGGCATTGCTCATGCGCGCGTTGGCCGGCGGGGAGCCGGCCTGGGACCCGGATTTCAATACCGCCGATCTGCCGGTAATATTATCAATTCACAGCATGATCCAGCGATACGGAAGGTACTTCTGGCTGAATGTGATCAACCCCATGGTGGCAGCTGAGTCGATGGTTGCCGCTCAGCCGGCGCGCTGCGCTCTTTCCTTGCTGCGCCGGTCGGTCATGATCTTGGTGTAGCACTCGGCGCAGACGCGGCGCTTCTGCTTGGTCCCCGGCAGCAGCTTGAAGGTGGATTCCGGCTTGGAATGCTGCCCGTGGAAGCAGTATTTCAGCGCCGAGGGGTCTTTCGGGGGTGTGGCAGGCGCGGCCTTGGGAGGCTTGGAAGGCTTGGAAGTATCTGACACGGTTACATCCGCTCCTCGCTTGCCCGGCCAATCAGCGCCAGGTAGCGCAAAATGACATGAATGCCCGGCATTCTCTCATGCCCGGCTCAATCCATGCGCAGCTTCCGGGACAAGGGTAAAAATCGCCGCAAATCGGCGGTTAGCTGGGCTGATTTGGTCCGGTTTTGGCGCATCTCAACGCCTTTTCCAGCGCCCCAGGGTCCTGCCGCGGTGGTGAAGGAGGCTTCCGCGTGTGTCACCAGTGATCCTGGGTGGGTGTGGACGCACTGCAGTGATGTCAGTGAGCTGCAAGCATGATGGGCCGTCACACTGTCAACGATGGCTTGAGAGGGACGTTTACATGCATCAAGTACAGGACCATCCCGGACCATGAATTCATAAAAAGGAGACCGCAACATGAACAAAGTTATCCCTGCATTGATTGCCGCCTTGTTTGCGGTCGTCTCCAGCGCCACGCTGGCCCAGACAGCCGAACCGTCCAGGTCTGCATCTACCGAAATGAAAACCGCGGCCAAAGCCAAGGCCAAGGGGCGCACCGAGGCACGCGCCAAGGCAAAATCCCAGCGTCCCGCAAAGCGCAGCACCGCCAGGAAGACCGGGCCCGCGACGAAGAAGTAAGGCCCCACCGGCAAGCAGGACCGCATCTGCGCGGTGAAGAAGGGCAGGGAGCAATCCCAGCCCTTTTTTTCGCGCGTTGCAATCTACAAGACAGCATTTCATCAGTCGTAACAGTATCCACAGTTCTTGTTGCGGCGCAGTGTAAGGCCGGCCACGCCTGAACGCAGGCATGACTCGGACAGATATCCGTATACCCAGGCTTGAGATTTCATCGTCACGTTGTTCCTGTTGAGGCGAGCCGCGACGCATGACATGATTCACACGCTGCGCGATGACCAAATACAAAAAAATCGGTACGTCGCAGCCGTTTGGTGATGCCTGCACCCCGAGACACGAGGAGACCAGCATGAAGCAACTGAGTATCGCCGCAGTAACAGTCATGACAACCACGGCGCTCGCCGGCAGTCTGGTCTGCACTGGCGCCCAGGCGCAGGGCGCAGCCAACTTCCCGTCCAGGCCGGTGACCCTGATCATGCCCTACACGCCCGGATCGACCTCCGATTTCGAGGCGCGCGTCTATCAGGAGAATTTTCCGGAGGTGTTCAAGCAGTCCCTGGTTGTCGACTACAAGCCCGGGGCAAGCGGCATCATCGCCAACACCGCGGTCATCAAGGCGCCCCCCGATGGCTACACCATCGCCTACGTGCCCGCCACCCTGGGCATCCTGCCGGCGGTGCGCGACGACGTTCCTTACGAGTGGCAGAAGGAACTCACGCCGGTGATCCAGACCACGCGGCGGGTGTTCCTGATGGCCGTGCGCAAGGACTTCCCGGCCAACACTTATCAGGAGTACGTCGCCTACGCCAGGGCCAATCCGGGCAAGGTGTCCTGGAGCACCGTGGGCGCAGGCGGGGCACTGCACATGTCCGGCGAATGGCTGGCGGGCGCCAACAAGATCAAGCTCAACTTTATCCACTACAAGGGCTCTTCCGCCGCGGAACTGGATATGCTGGCCGGGCGCATAGACTCGGCTCCCAAGGCCATGGTCACCACGCTGCCGCTGGTCAAGGCGGGCAAGATCAGGGCGCTGGCCATCATCACCAACAAGCGCACCTCGCTGATGCCGGATGTGCCCACGGTGGAGGAAATGGGCATCCCGGGCTACAACTATCCGAGCTGGGTGGGCCTGGTGACCGGGGGGAAAGTTCCCACGGACATCGTGAACAAGCTGCATGCCGGCATGGTCAAGGCGATTACCACGCCCAAAGCCATGAAGGTCTGGGAATCGCAGGGCACGGAAGTGGTTGGATTGACGCCTGAGGAATTCCGCAAGCAACTGCTGGCCGAGACCGAGCTGTGGAAGAGGCTGGTGAAGGAAAACAACATCAAGTTCAACGTCGACTGAAATACCGCAGACCGTCCGTGCGAGGCCCATATCCGGGCTGCGCGGCGGATCATGTGCCTCTCTGTGCAGGTTCCACGCCTCCGTGACAAGAAAACTTTCCAAAGGGAGAAGTTGGCCATGAAGCACTTCAAGATTTCGATTCTGCTTGCCTTGTTCGCCATGTTTTCCGGAGCGGTCTTTGCGCAGGGAGCCGCTAATTTTCCCTCCAAGCCGGTGGTACTGGTCAGTCCCTATCCGCCGGGGAACACCTCGGATGCCGAGTTGCGCATCTATCAGGAGGGTTTTACCGATATCTGGAAGCAG
>CAXNIK010000232.1:0-6079 GCA_964202115.1 Burkholderiales bacterium | reverse complement strand
GGCCGAGCGAGCGCGCGATTTTCCCAAGCCGCCGGTGTGGGTACTGGGGACGGGCGAAGCCTCGGCCCATCGCAGCATCACTGCCATGCGCGACCTGACCACCTCGGACGCGGCGCGCGTTTCCGGTGCCGAGGCCTTCCGCGCCGCGGGCCTCAAGCCGGCCGATATCGACCACGCCATGCTCTACGACGCCTTCAGCATCACGCCCATGTTCGCGCTGGAAGACCTGGGCTTTGTCGGTCGGGGCGAATCCGGGCCCTTCGTGGCGCAGACGCGCAAGGGCCCCGACGGCAAGCTCGTCTTCCACACCGGGCCAGGCGGGGATTTCCCCATGAACACCAACGGCGGTGGCCTGTCCTACTGCCACACCGGCAAGTACGGCATGTTCGCGCTGCTGGAAGCGGTGTTTCAGTTGCGCGGCACGGCCGGCGCGCGCCAGGTGCCGGGCGTGGAAGTGTCGCTGGTGCATGGCCCCGGCCGGCAGTTCGCCGCGGCCGGAACGGTGATCCTCGGACGCTGATGGCATGAACGCCAACCGGCGGCTCTACACGCGGAATTCGCTCAGGCGGGTGCTGGAGCCGGCCAGCATTGCTCTCGTGGGCGCTTCGGCCTCGCCCGGCGCACTGGGCCAACGCGCCCTGGAGAACCTGCGCGGCTTTCCCGGCAAGGTGTGGCTGGTGAACGCGAAGCACGATCAGCTCGACGGGCATCGCTGTTATCCATCGCTGTCGGCACTGCCCGGATCGCCGGACTGCGTGGTGCTGGCCATCCCGCGCGATGCCGTGGAAGCAGCGGTGCTGGAATGCGCCGCCAAGGGCGCCGGCGGCGTGGTGATCTTCGCTTCGGGTTATGCCGAAACGGGGCTGCCTGAGCGCCGCGCCATGCAGGAGCGCCTGGCACGTATCGGTGCCGGCGCCAATATGCGCATCATCGGCCCCAACACCACCGGATTCGCCAATCACCTGCGGCATGCACATGCCGCATTCGCGGAGTTCTCAGGCAGCGACAAGCCGCACTCGGGCAGCCGCGCTGGCAGTGTCGGCATCGTCACCCAGTCCGGCGCCATGGGCCTCGCACTGTCCCAGGCGGGCGAGCATGGCGCAGCCATCAGCCATGTGCTGCCCGCGGGAAATTCCTGCGATGTGGATGTCGCCGACTACATCAGCTACCTCAGCGCAGAGCCGGCCTGCCGCGCCATCGTCTGCGTGTTCGAAGGCGTTTCAAACCCCGAGCGGTTGTATAAAGCGGCACAACGCGCCTGGAACGCGGACAAGCCGCTGATCGTGCAAAAGCTGGCCGCCAGCCGCAACGGTGCCACCACCGCGCTGGCGCATACCGGCTCGGTGGCCGGCCGGACGCAGGAAATCATCGGGCGTCTCAAACACGAGGGCGCGGTGGTGCTGGACCGTTTTGATGCGCTGATCGAGACGGCGAGCTTCCTTGCCAAGGCACCGCCGCCCAGGGCGCGCGGCGTGGCCGCCGTGTCGGGTTCCGGCGGCGGCGCCATTCTGGTTGCGGACAAGGCGGCGCACTACAAGATCCCGCTGCCGCAGCCACGCGGGGCCACGCTGGCGGCACTCAAGGCGGCCATCCCGGATTTCGGCTCGGCCCGCAATCCCTGCGATGCTACTGCTCAAGTTACAAGTAATCCCCAATCCCTGAGGGCCTGTGCAGAGGCATTGTTATCAGACGCCGCCTACGGTGCATTGCTCGTGCCCTGGTCCAAGGCCTATCAATCGCCGCTGCCCGGGCTGCTGAGCGAAGCCGCCGGACGGCACGGCAAACCGGCCATGCTGGTGTGGCTGACGCAGTGGCTGGAGGGGCCGGGCAGTTCGGAAGCACAATCCGAACCGCATCTGTCGGTGTTCCGCTCCATGGACAATTGTTTCATCGCCCTGAAGGCGTGGCATCAGCGCCAGGCCTTGCGCGACGGCGCAGTCAGCGTACTTTAAAAGAATCCCGGCACTCTCGACCGGACCGGACGAAGGAGGAATGGCAGTGGTCAAGCAGGAAGGCAGCAAGCGCAGGGTGCTCGAGGGCATACGCGTCCTGGACATGACCCGCATGGTGGCCGCGCCCCAGGCGAGCCAGATCCTCGGCGACCTGGGCGCGGACATCATCAAGATCGAGCGCCCCGGTGCAGGCGACGACATCCGGCGCTACGGGCCGGTCTACGCCACCGATGTCACCACCAGCAAGCCCGGGGACTCGTCCTATTACATCGCCTTCAATCGCAACAAGCGTTCGGTGGCGGTGGACTTCAGCAAGCCGGCCGGCCGCGAGCTGCTGAAGCAAATCGCCGCCAAGTGCGATGTGCTGATCGAGAACTACAAGGTGGGCGATCTGGCCAAGCACGGACTGGACTACGCCAGCCTCAAACAGGATCACCCCGGCCTGATCTACTGCTCGGTGACCGGCTATGGCCAGGACGGCCCGTATGCCCCGAGGCCGGGCCTGGATGCGGTGTTCCAGGCGCAGAGCGGCTTCTCGCAAATCGTCGGCTTCCCCGATGAGAACGGCAAGACCCAGCCGCAGATTACCGGCGTGGTGGCGGTGGACATCATGACCGGACAGAACGCCGCCATGGCCATCCTCGCCGCGCTGCTGCATCGCGAGCGCACCGGCGAAGGCCAGTCCATCGACATCGCCCTGCTGGATTCGGCCATTGCCTTCACCTCCTATGGCGCGCAGCAATACCTGGTCTCGGGCAAGGAGCCGGTGATGCGCGCCCCGGTGGGCCCGCTGGAGATCGTCGAATGCGCCGACGGCCCGGTGCTGCTGCTGGGGACCAAGGACCCGCACTTCGTCCAGATGTGCCGCATCCTCGGCCGGCCGGAGCTGGCGCAGGACGAGCGCTTCAAGACCGCCGCCGAGCGGCATGTGCACAAGAAGGCGCTGCGCGAAATCCTGGTCGAGCTGGTCAAGCCCTGGAAGCGCCAGACGCTCATGGACACGCTGGGCCAGGCCGGCGTCATGGCCGGTTCGCTCAACACCGTCACCGAAGTATTCAACGATCCGCAAGTCAGGGCACGCGGCATCGCACAGCCGCTGCCCACACCGAAATACCCGGACTTGAAAGTTATTGCCAGCCCATTGCGCTTCAGCGCCACGCCGGTGTGCTACGACCGGCCGCCCCCGGGGATAGGCGAGCACACCGAAGAAGTATTGCGCGAAGTTCTCGGGCTGGACGCAGATTCAATTGGCAGCTTGCGCACCTCGGGCGCGATATCAGCCGCGCCTGACCGTCAAGAGTAGTGGTTATGATCATCCTTAAAGGAGGAAAAATGATGTCACGCAAATCACGTTTATCAACCGCCTGTGCCGCCATCATGGGCATGTCGCTCGCAGTCTTCAGTGTTGCGGTGCCGGCCCAGGAGTTCCCCACCAAGCTGGTGCGCATCATCGTGCCCAACCCTCCCGGCGGGCCCACCGATGTGGTCGCCAGGTTGCTGGGCCAGCGCCTGGGTGACCGCTGGAAACAGACCGTGCTGGTGGAGAACCGCGCCGGCGCCTCGGGAGCAATTGGCGCGGAGTTCGTGGCCAAGTCCGCGCCCGACGGCCACACCCTCCTCATCGGCAACAGCGCCTCCAACGGCTCGTATGAAATACTCCAGCCCAGCGTGCCTTACCGGACGCTGCGTGACTTCGCGCCGGTGTCCTTCATTGCCGGCGCGCCCATCATCCTGCTGGTGCGCTCTTCGCTTGAGGCCAGGACGCTGAAGGAATACGTGGCGCTGGCCAAGGCCAATCCGGGCAAGCTCAACTACGCCTCATCGGCAGTGGGCAGCGCCAACCAGTTCGCACAGGAGGCCCTCAATATCGCCGCCGGCATCAAGACCACGCACGTGCCCTTCAACGGCAATGCGCCCGCATTGCAGGCCATCATGGCCGGCACGGTGGACTCGTTCATGGCCAGCATCTCCGGTCCTGTCACCAGCGCCTTGCGCGACGGCCGCATTCGTGCGCTGGCAGTGGCCAATGCCAAGCGCACGGCGCAGATGCCGGATCTGCCCACCACCGGCGAGTTGGGCTTTGCCGGCGTGGAGTACGAGCCTTATTACGGCATGCTCGCCCCGGCGGCCACCCCCGTGTCCACTCTGGACAAGCTCAACATTGACGCCAACGCGGTCATGGACGGCCCGGACACCGAGGCACTGCTGCGCAAGATGGGCTACGACCGCCGACTGGGCACCCGCACGGACTTCATGCAGTTTCTGAAGGGCCTCCAGGATCGCATCGAGCGCGTGGTGAAAGAAGCCGGGATCAAGGCGGAATGAAACAGGAGCGTACAGCATGAGCGATCTGACACCGGACGAAATCCAGGCCATGGCCGCGCAGGTCGGCCTGGGCAGGCTTTCCCAAGCGCATCTGCAGCAACTGCTGCGGGTGACCAATGACAAGCGTGCCCAGCAGGCCGCATTGCCGGTCGCCAATCTCACCGCCGCAGACGAGCCGGCCCATGCGTTCAGGCTTGCTCCCATCCATGCCGGGCAGGAAAAGCCATGACCGACCTGGCCTTTCTGGGCATTGCCGAAGCGGCTGAACTGCTGCGCAGCGGCAAACTCTCGCCGGTCGAATACGCCGCGGCGCTGATCGCGCGCATCGAAAAGCACGACGGGCAGTTGAACACCTTCCTGCGCTTTTCGCCGGACTTGGCCATGGCAGACGCGCGCCGCGCCGAGGCGGAGATCACCAAGGGCCAATGGCGCGGTCCGTTTCACGGCGTGCCCTACGGCCTGAAGGACATCGTGGACTACGCCGGCCTGCCCACCACCGCGCATTCGAAGATTCTGCGCGACAACGTCGCCAAAGCCGATGCAGCGGTGACGGAAAAACTGCGCGCAGCCGGCGGCGTGTTCATGGGCAAGATGGCCACGCACGAGTTTGCCTGCGGCGGACCGTCCTTCGATTTGCCCTGGCCGCCGGCACGCAATCCCTGGAATCGCGATCACTTCTGCGGTGGCTCCTCCAGCGGTTCGGGCGCGGCCACGGCAGCAGGCTTCCTTCCGGCTGCCATCGGTACGGACACCGGCGGCTCGGTACGCAATCCGGCCGCCATGTGCGGCGTGGTGGGGATGAAACCCACCTATGGCGTGGTCAGCCGGCGCGGAGTGTTTCCCCTGGCATTTTCACTGGACCACGTCGGCCCCATAACCCGCAGCGTGCGCGACAACGCCCTGATGCTGGATGTGATTGCCGGCCATGACTCGCTGGACCCGGGCAGCGTCGATGCCGCCACGACGGGCTACACCGCACAATTGGGTCGGGACATCAAGGGACTGCGCATCGGCGTGATCCGGCATTTCTATACGCGCGACATGCAGGCCGATGCGGAAATGGCGGCCGGCATCGAGGCCGCGGTCAAGCTGTTGACTGACCTCGGAGCAAGCGTGCGCGAAGTCGACATGGAGCCGCTTGGCACCTATGCCGCCTGCTACCGCACCATCATGGAACCCGAGGCCTATGCCATCCACGAGCGATGGATGAAGGAACGTCCCGGCGACTACGGCGAGCTGGCCCGCGGGCGCATCATGGCTGGCGCCTTCATCAGGGGTGCCGATTATGTCAACGCCACGCGGGTGCGCCGCAAGCTGGCCAATGCCTTCCATGCGCTGTTCCGCGACATCGACGTGGCGGTGACTGCCAATTCGCTGGATCCCGCCTGCCGCATCGACGACCCGGCCGCGCTGGCCCATTCCTTCCCGCGCCAGGCGCGCGCGCCGTTCAACATCACCGGCAGCCCGGCCATCTCGGTGCCCGCGGGTTTCAGCAAGGCCGGACTGCCGCTGGCCATCCAGATCGTCGGGGCACCCTTCAGCGAAGCCCTGCTCTACCGGGTGGCGCATGCCTATGAGCAGGCAACGGCGTGGACGGAGCGTCAACCACGACTGACATGACGCGTCATGTCAGCAAGCAGCTTTGCCAGGGAGCGGCGTTCCAGCTCTGGATCAACAAGGCGACGTCGTGACATCACGGCAGCCTCAAGGCGGCTTCGCCATGCGGCATCACCAGCCACGCGGGCCAGCAGGCGCGACAGTGCCTCATCGTCACCGGCTGGAAAATAGCCCGCGTAGCGGTT
>CAXNIK010000231.1:0-6082 GCA_964202115.1 Burkholderiales bacterium | reverse complement strand
CCCGAGTGCCAGGGCTGGCAGCAGGCGGTGTAGGGCTGCTCACCATCCTCTGAGCTGCGGCAGGGGCAGGGGAGATTGCGGGGAAGAGCGAGGTGTTTCAGATCAGTGGCTTCGCAGGTGCAGGAGCAGCATGTCGCGGAATGCTTCCTTCTGCCTCTCCGGGGCCATGCAGACGGCGCCGCCGGGCCCGTCGTCACTGGAGAGTTCGTGATGGAACTCCACGCCGGCAAGGGCCGCGACGATCACGCCTGCAATGAGATAGTTCCTGAGTTGATCGGTCATGAAATTGCCCGCCAGTCTTGGAAAACACCGGGGCCGGTCTTCGATTTGATGCCCGGAATATTACGCCGATTGGCGTGCAGCCGGAACCAGCAGGACTGATACCATAGGGTCAGGAGGAGGGGCTTGCCCCGCCGATACAAAAACATATAAAGCGACCCTGCCGTGGCACACATGAAGAAATTTCCGTTTCACTACGCGTGGGTCGTTCTGGCCGCCGCGGTCATTCTCAACATCGTCGCGCGCGCCGACCAGGCCTCGTTCGGCGTGTTCATCGATCCGCTGGTCGATCAGTTCGGATGGGGACGCGGCGACATCTCCTTTGCCTATTCCCTGGCTTTCCTGATCGGGCTGCCGGCGGTGATGATCATGGGCTGGCTGGGCGACCGTTTCGGGGCGCGCCAGCTCATGCTCGCGGCAGCCGTCATGATCGGTCTGGGCACGGTACTCATGGGGACGATCAAGGAGCTGTGGCACTTCTACCTGATCTACGGCTTCATGGTCGGCTCGATGGGACATGCCGCCTTCAGCGTGCTGCTGCCGGTGATCATGACCCGCTGGTTCTACCGCCATCTGGGCATCGTGATGGGCATTTACTTCGCGGCCCAGGGACTGGGACCGGTGATCTTCGCGCCGCTGTTCCGCTGGCTGCTGGAGACGCAGGGCTGGCAGCATACCTTCCTGCTCATCGGCACGCTCCTCGGTTGCATCCTGGCCTTCTTTGCCCTGTTCATCTACAACAGCCCGGCGAATCTGGGGATGCAACCTTATGGGATTGAGGATGTGCCCAGGACGACGCAATCGGCGGCCGAAGCGGCAGCCGAAGCCGCCGCGCCGCCGGTGCGGCTGCGCGACATCCTCAGGCAGCGCATTGTCTGGAAGCTGGCGGGGATACACCACCTGGGCTGCGTGTCGCATGCCATCATCCTCGCCCATGTGGTGTCGATGGCCACCTTCAAGGGAATCCCCGGACTGGAGGCGGCCGGCGTGCTCGCCACCATCGCCGGCGCCTCGGTGGTCAGTCGCTTCGCCTTCGCGGTCATGGCCGACAAACTCGGCGGTCGCATCACCCTCACGCTGTCGCTCCTGGGGCAGTGCCTGCCGGTGATCATTCTGTTCTTTGCCACCGACGCCTGGGCCTTCTACTTCTTCGCCGTCATCTTCGGCCTGTGCTATGGCGGCGAGATGGTGGGTTTCCCCATCATCAACAAGCAGATCTTCGGCGCCAAGGCGCCGCTGGGCTCCATCTACTCCTTCGAGATGGTCGCGGCCGGCACGGGCATGGCCCTGGGCGGCTGGTTGGGCGGCGGCCTGTTCGACATGTCGGGCAGCTACACCTGGGCACTGACGACATCCCTGTGCGTTGGCTTGATAGGGTTGCCGCTGGCGCTGTCGCTGCCGCGTCACAAGAAGCCTCCACCTGATGTGCGCCAGACCGCGGCGGCTCCGGTGCAAGTGCCTGCGTGACCAAGGCTGGGCGAGCAGGTCCGGCGCCCTTGCTAGAGACCACACCAAAGGAGATCACATGAATGCCTCACGATTGCTGCTTGCCGGGGTGGCACTTGCTGCGCTTTCCGGTTCGGTGTTCGCGCAAGGTGCTGCAGCGACATTTCCTTCCAGGCCGGTGACCATCATCAGCCCTTTTGCGCCGGGGGGATCGGTTGATATCGAATCGCGACTCTACGCGCCGGTGATAGGCAAGCTGCTGGGGCAGCCTTTTGTTGTTGACTACAAGGCCGGTGCGGGGACCACCATAGGCATCGGCTATGTCGTGAAGGCCCCCCCTGACGGCTATACGCTGCTGGGCCATACCACGGCCATGACGGTCGTCCCGGCCTTCTATAAAGACCTTCCGTACGACATCTTGAAGGACCTGGCGCCGGTTTCGTTGATGGCCAAGCGCACCTCCGTGCTCATGGCCAGCAACACGTTTGCGCCGAGGTCATTCAAGGAGTACATCGCCTACGCCAAATCCAACCCCGGGAAGGTCAACTACGGGACTGCCGGATCGGGGGAGATCAGCCATCTTGCCGGCGCATGGCTGCATTCGCTCACCGGGACCACGGTGACTTTCATTCCTTTCAAGGGGACCGGCCCGGCATTGCAGGAGATGATGGCCGGCCGCGTCGATGTGTCCTCGGGCATCATGTCGATAGCTTTGCCGCTGCTCGAGCCAGGCAAGGTGCGCATGCTGGCGGTGCTGGGCCGCCAGCGCACCAGGCAATATCCCGACATTCCCACTGTCGCCGAGATGGGCGTGCCCGAATATGATTACACCGCCTGGATGGGATTTCTGGCGCCGCCGGCGACGCCCGTGGCCATCATCAACAAGTTGAGCGAAGGCTTTGCCAGGGTCGTCAAGACGCCGGAAATTGCCACCCAGATCGAGCGCCAGAGCGCCATAGCCGTGGGGAGCACGCCGTCTGAGTTCCGGCAGCTGATTGCAACCGAGGTTGTCCGATGGCAGAAGGTGGTGAGTGACTCGGGAATCACACTGGTCCAATAGCGGCTGTTGCATCCAGGACAAGGACAGGGATAAGGAGGTAGGACATGATCTACACCAAGACCGGGCGTGAGGCATTGGACGGGCGCTACCTGATGGAACTGCCCCAATTCAACAAGAGGCACTGGGTCTCGGACATCTTCGGTCCGCGGCACTCGTTCGCGCCCGCTCCCGGACCGCAGGCACTGATGGCGGACATGGAGCCGCAAGAGGTGGTGCAGCCGCACTTTCATGGCACCGCCCAGTTCCAGCTGTTTCCCGCCGGCTCCGGCACCCTGGGTCGCAAGGCCCAGCCCATACAGTCGCTGATGGTGCAGTTCAAGGATCACCACACCGCCTACGGACCGATCACGGCGGGCCCCAACGGACTGACCTTCCTGTCCCTGCGCGTCTTCACCGGCGTTTCCGCGCCGGTGTACCTGAGCGACCCGGACTATCGCGACAAGCTCAAGCCCAGCAAACGGCGCAACTGGCTGTCCCCGCACGTGGAGCTGTCCACGCCTTCGGTCATGCAGTACCGCAAGGATGCGAAATGGGAGTCACTGTGGGATCCGGCGACGATAGACGACGAAATGAATGCGCAGGTGCTGCGTCTGGGCGCAGGACAGACGGTGGCCGGGCCGGACCCGAAACGCGCCGCCGGCTACTACGTCTTCGTCGTCAACGGCAGCATGCTGCGGGATGGTCAGAACCTGGATCCGTGGTCCATGACGGTGGTCGAGCCCACCGAGTCGGAATTCGAGATCACCGCAGGCGCGATGGGCATGGAGGCGCTGGTGCTGGAGTTTCCGCTGGACTACCAATAGCCGGCGGGAAAAAGCAGGGAACATGGACCCCTATCGCGACAAAGCCCTCAAGCTCTACCCCCACATCTGCGGCCGCTGCGCGCGCGAGTTTCCGTATTCGCGCCTGAAGGAGCTCACCGTCCATCACAAGGATGGCAACCACGACAACAACCCGATGGACGGCAGCAACTGGGAGCTGTTGTGCCTCTACTGCCACGAGAACGAGCACGCGAAGCTGCTCGATGCGGCGGCGGGTGGCGGAGGTGAGGCGAAGGCGCAGCCGGGGAAATTCAATCCGTTCGCGGATCTGGCGGAGCGGATGCGCAAGAAGGGTTAGCGCATTATTCCCGGAGTGCATTCACGCATCAGGCTCGCTCAGATGCCGCCCAGAAACTCCCGCACCCGCTGGGAGAACTCGACCGGGTTGTCCAGCGTCACGTGGTGCTCGGCGCGCGACACCTCGGTGAATTTGGCCTGCGGGCAGACGAACTGGATCTCTGATCTGATCTGCGGGGTCAGGCGCTGGCTCAGGCCGCCCTTCACGTACAGCACCGGCATGGTGAGCTTGCTCCACAGCGGCAGGCCGTCGGCCATGGTGCGCGTGGCCATGACGCGCCGGTCGACCTTGTGCCGCCATTGACCGTCCTCGCCTTGCCTGGCGCTGTGCCGGCCGATGTGTTCCACGACGGACCTTGGGGCGTGGGTCTCACCGGGGCGCAGCCGGTACTTGGCCACGTAGTCCTCCAGCGTGGCGAAGGAATTACCCGTACGCTGCCCGCGCTCGTTCATGCCTTCGAGCGTCGTCGGTGACATGCGCATGTTGGAATCGATTACCACCAGCGCCCTCAGTTGCCCGGGCTGCTCTGCCCGCGGCCCGGCGTAGTGCAGCGACACCATGCCTCCCATGGAATGCCCCATGAGCACGTAATCGCGCAGGCCCATGGCATCGACGATCCTGCCCAGGTCGGCGGCATAGTCAGCGTAGGTGTACACCGGCGGCTCCGCCCAGTCGCTGTCGCCGTGGCCGCGCTGGTCCAGGGCCAGCACGTGGTAGTCGGCGGTGAAGTCGCCGGCCACGTAATCGAACCAGTGGCCGTTGGCGCCGCCGCCGTGCAGGCAGATCATCGGCGGCTTCCCCGCACCGCCGTAGTCGAGCAGATGGAAGCGCAGGCCGCCGGCTTGCACATGGCGGCTGGTGTAGGGTGCGGGCATGATCGGTTTTCCTGTCACTGTGATTCCTCGGTTTCCGCGAGCGGCGAGTCGCTGAGCCTCGCCTTCTGCAGCCACACTATCCACGCTGCCCACAGTATGAGTTGGGGACACGCCCCACCTTTTACCCGGTCGTGAGAAGTGATTTTCTGATTAATATGATAACTAAATACATGAAGACGTACTACTGAAGCCAATGTATATCATAAAATGAGAATAATATTTCTGAATTGGTCTGAGGATTTTTCCATCCCCTCCACTGTGTCGGAGAGGCCTCGAATGGATACGACCAACAGCTAAGCATTCCCATCAGCAGATTACTTGAGGCCTGAGTTTTGAGCTCTTACTGAACAATGGACATCAGCTTGCCGAAGCTGTCCACCACGTCGTACTTGACGTTCTCCGGCGCGTATCGCCGGCTCATTTCCTCGAAGAACTTGCGGGCGCACTTGATCTTGGCGTTCTCGATTTCCCGCAATTCCATTGACGACATAGAGCCCTTGGTTTCAGCAACGAAATACACGTGTTTGACCGAACCCTCCTTGAAGGTGATCGCCCAGTCAGGGTTGTAGTCGCCGACCGGGGTGGGGATGAGAAAGCCTCGCGGAAGCTTGGCGTAGACAACCACGTTAGTACTCGTCTCAAGTGCCTCAGCAAACTCCCGTTCCGGCTTTGATCCGGAATCAGGCAAAACGAAGTCGTAAATATGATGTTTCGGCGTCTTGACGGCATTACTGAAGTCCTGCTTGGTTTGGCCAGCCGTGAAGATGTCCAGGTCGAATTTATCCTCAACCGGGTCATAGGCCAGATGTTCGATGATCATAGTGGCCTTCTGCTCATTGATCAGGCGAATGGCTTCCGCGATGAAACTTTCCGGGTTGGTCCTGAACTGTGCAAACACCGCGACGTTAATGCCGCGCAGGATGTCGGCAACGGTGCGGCGGGTGAGTTGCGTGCCTTCAGCCAGCTTGCCGATCAGGTCGTACTTCACCGCCGAATGGATGGAAAGGACGTTCTTTTCAATTTCCGTGGCCTTGAGTTCAAAGGCCTTGCCGTCTTTCAGGCCGTCATAGGTGGTCTGGGCCGCCTGTTCGCCTCGCTGAATGGTGTACTGCAGTGGTGTCACCCGCAGCCCGGTGTCCTTGTCGTTTAGGGCACCAACGGCCTTTTGCACCAGCTCGTCGGAATCGAAGGCCACGCTATAGGCGGCCTTGCGGTTGATACGGCTCCATAGCGCCTTGAATTCCTGTTTGTCGAAATTGTCGTTGAGTGGATTTTTCTTTGGCTTGCGGTCGTCGCCGATGTC
>CAXNIK010000230.1:0-6135 GCA_964202115.1 Burkholderiales bacterium | reverse complement strand
GGCAATTACCAGATGGCCTATGTGGGGGTGGCGGCGCTGGTGGTCGCCGGAGCGCTGTGTCTGAACTTTGTGAAGAGGACGGGCTGACTTCCTGGGTCAAAGTTCCCCGGGTCAAAGGGTGCTAGGATTAAACCACTCCATACACTCCATACGAAAGGAAATCGCCATGCCCAAGGGACAGCAGAAACCCAACCGCGAAAAGAAAAAACCCAAGCAGGAAAAGAAGCCCGCGCCGGTGCCCGTGAAAAGGCCGGGCCAGAAGTAAGCACGCTCATGTTCCTGGCCGGGGAATTCCTGCCTGCCTCAATACCCCACCGCCTGGCCATCGGTGCGCCACTCCGAGGCCGCGAGATAGCCACCTTGCATGCGATGGATGAGCTGGGCGCGGCCGAAGTCGGTGCTGGTGCGCGGGGCGATCGCCAGTTGATGACCCCGGCGCTTCAATTCCTCGTACACCTCGGGCCTGAAGCCTGACTCGATGTTCACCTTAAGGCCGGTGTCGACGCGCCAGCGCGGCGCATCGATGGCCGCCTGCGGGTTCTGGCCGGCATCGGCGTAGCGCACCATGATCTGCGAATGCCCCTGGGCCTGCATGGAGCTGGCCATCACGCCATAGCTCATCACCGGCTGCCCGTCCTTCATGACGAAGGCCGGGATGATGGTGTGGAAGGGCCGCTTATTGGGCCCCACCTGATTGGCGTGACCCGCGGTGGTGACAAAGCCAAAGCCCCGGCCATGCAGGCTGATACCGGTGCCGGGCACCACCAATCCTGAGCCAAAGCCGGTGAAGTTGGACTGGATGTAGGAAACCATCATGCCGGACTCATCGGCCGCGGTCAGGTACACGGTGCCGCTGCCGCGCGGCATGCCGTGCTTCGGGTCCAGCGCACTCTGCATGTCGATGAGCTTCACCCGCTCGGCCAGGTAGGCCGCATCGAGCAGGTCCTGCGGCTGCACGCGCATGCTGGCGCCATCGGACACGTACTGATAGAGGTCGGCAAAGGCCAGCTTCATCGCCTCGATCTGCACGTGCAGGAAGTCGGGCGAATCGGGCTCGAAACCGCGCATGTCCAGATTGCCCAGCATGCCCAGCGACATCAGCGCGCCTATGCCCTGGCCATTGGGCGGGATCTCGTGCAGGCGATAGCCGCGGTAATCGATGCTCAGCGTGTCCACCCAGTCGCATTGATGCGCGGCCAGGTCGGCCACGCTCATCACGCCGCCATGGGCGCAGATATGGGCGGAAATTTTTTCCGCCAATTCGCCCCGGTAGAAGGCCTCGCCTTTGGTTTCGGCGATGCGCTCCAGCGTGCGCGCCTGATCGGGAAAGCGAAACAGCTCACCTGCATTAGGGGCGCGCCCGCCCGGCAGGAACGCTTCGGCAAATCCGGGATAGGACTTGAGCAGCTCGACCTGGTTTTGCCACAGCCGGGCAATGGTGGGCGACACCAGGTAGCCCTCACGCGCGTACTTGATCGCCGGCTCGAACAGATCAGCGAAGGGCAGCTTGCCGAAGCGCTCGGACAGCGCACGCCATGCCGACACCGCGCCCGGCACAGTGATCGAATCCGGCCCCAGCCTGGGCATCTCCTTCAGGCCGGCGAAGCGCTGCGGCATCCAGCCGGCCGGCGAGCGTCCCGAGGCATTCAGGCCATGCAACTGTTTGCCGTCCCAGACGATGGCGAAGGCGTCCGAGCCTATGCCATTGGAGGTCGGCTCCACGACGGTGAGCGTGATCGCGGTGGCCAGCGCGGCGTCCATGGCATTGCCGCCTTTGAGCAACATGCGCAACCCGGCCTGCGCGGCCAGCGGCTGCGAGGTGGCCACGCAATTGCGCGCCATCACCGGCATGCGCTGCGAGGGATAAGGGAACTGCCAGTCGAAAGGCGGAGCCATCATGAGGGGTATTTCCAGTAATGAGTGGAAACATGTTAATAGTTATCTGCATCCGACGGTTTCCGCAATTTCGACAAACAAGGGAGATGGCCCGGCACAGGGCCACCGGTCATGCGTATTTTTCCGAAGAATGTTTTCTATGGCTGGCGCATTGTCGTCGCCGGCGGCGTCATCAATGCACTGCTGGGTGGATTTCTGAGCCAGTCCATAGGCTCGTATTTCGCCATGCTCTCAGACGAGAAGGGCTGGAGCAAGACGGCGCTCTCCGGCGCCGCCGCCATGCAGCCGCTGGAAGGTGCGTTTCTCGGGCCGGTGCTGGGATGGATGATGGATCGCTTCGGCCCGCAGCGCATGATCCGCATCGGCGTGATCATGTTCGGCGCGGGATTCATGCTGCTCAGCCAGATCGACACGCTGCCGCAGTTGTACCTGGCCTTCATCGTCATCGCACTGGGGGCCAGCCTGTGCGGCCACTTTCCGCAAAACATCGTGATCATCCACTGGTTCGAGAAATTCCGGGCGCGAGCGCTGTCGGCCGGCTGGCTGGGCAGCGCCGCGGGCGGACTCATCGTGCCGGTGGTGGCCTGGGGCATGCACGAGTTTGGATGGCGCTATGCCGCATTTGTCTCGGGTGTCATTTTCATCCTGGTGAACTGGCCGCTGGCCGGCATCATGCGCAGCCGTCCCGAGGATCACGGCGAGACCGTGGATGGGCTGCCCCCCACTCCACAGAAAGCCGGCGAGCCGAAGCAGGCCCCGGCGCATGAGCAGGGCTATACCGCCATGCAGGCCGTGAAGAGCAAGGCCTTCTGGCTGATCTCGGGGGGACACTGCTTCGCCCTGTTCGCGGTGATCGCGGTGAACGTGCACGCCATCTCACATATCAAGGAAAGCCTGGGCTATGCAGTGACCGAAGCCGCTCTCTTCTACACCCTGGTGCTGGCCTTCCAAGTGGTGGGTATCCTGCTGGGCTGGGCCATAGGCGACCGTTACGACAAGCGTTACATCGCCGCCAGCTGCATGTGGGCGCATATGGTCGGCCTGTTGCTGCTCGCCTATGCCACCGGGCCGGTGATGCTGGTGGCCTTTGCCGTGCTGCACGGCTGCGCCTGGGGCCTGCGCGGTCCCTTCATGGCGGCCATGCGCGCTGATCACTTCGGCCGGCGCCAGATCGGCATCATTCTCGGCCTGTCCTCCCTGGTCGTCGTGGTCGGCCAGGTGGGCGGGCCGATGCTGGCGGGGATACTGGCCGATCTCAGCGGCCACTACCGCACCGCCTACACCGTGCTGGCGATGATGGCCGGGGTGGGATCGCTGTTTTTCCTGGTGCTGAAAAAGCCGCAGACAGCTTCACCGGCATGAGCGCTTGATCAGGCCTTGAGCAGATCCAGCGCCGCGAACTTCCCGCCCAGCGCCCGCGCCGCATCCACGCCCCACCACTTCTGCAGGGCCGTGGCGTAGAGACTGCGAAAGTCCACGGCATGCACCAGGTTGCCGTTGTCCAGGTGATCGAGCTGCGGCGCCTGGCCATGCAGGCCACCCCTCACCCGCCCGCCCATGACGAAGTGGATATTGGCGGTGCCATGGTCGGTGCCGTTGGAGCCGTTCTCCTGGGCGCGACGGCCGAACTCGGCGTAGGTCATGATAAGCGTGCTGTCCCAGCGATTAAGCTCAACCAGCGCCGCCTTGAGCGCGGCCAGGCCCTCGGCCAGTTGGCGCAGCAGGTTGGCATGGGTCACAGGCTGGTTCTGGTGGGTGTCGAAGCTGCCCAAGGACAGGCGGATGGCGGCCACCGGTTGCTGGCCGGTTAGCACCGTGGCCGCGGTGCGTACGGCGTTGCCGAAACTGCCCTGCGGAAACGCCGTGGCCAGCCGCATGCTGCCGACCAGGCCACTTGCGGCCTGGGTGATCTCGTCTTCGACCTTGTGGATGTGGCTGCGGGCGCGATTACCCTTCGCGGCGGCCGGCGCACCGCCGACCAGCGACGCCTGCCGCAGGAACTGCTCGGTGTTGGTGATGGCGACCGTGCGCGAGCCGCCCATGAGTGGTCCCAGGTTGGAATTGCCCACCACTACGCCCTCGGCGGCAAAGCTTTGAGGCACGGCAGAGGCGCGAAAGGCGCGGGCCAGCCAGCCCTGTTGCAGATATTCGTCGCTGCCTGAGGCCGTGTCCCAGATTTCAATTCCGCGGAAGTGCGACAGATTGGGATTGGGATAGCCCACACCGCGCACCACGGCCAGTTCGCCGGATTGCCACAGCGGCAAAAGCGGAGCGAGCGAGGGATGCAGCCCTTCGTGCTCGGACAGTTGCAGCACCTGGTCGCGCACAATGCCGATGCGCGGACGCAACTGGTAATAGGCCTCGTTGGCATAGGGCACCAGGGTGTTCAGGCCATCGTTGCCTCCATTCAGCTCCACCAGGATAAGCAGTCTGCGATAGGCATCACTCTCGGCCGCCAGCACCGCTGCGGGCAGTATCGACAGCATGCAAGCTGCTGCCGAGCTCATGAGAAATTCGCGCCGTTGCATGATCTGTCCTCTCTTCCCGTTCATTTCAACTGGTAGGTCGGGTCCAGGGTGAGCTGACGCAGCCATTCGATGCCCGCAACCCCGGCCGGCATGGGTTGCACCGGTGCGGCCGCCAGCAGCAACCGCTCCACGAACGGGTCGCGGTCCGCGGAGAATTCGGCCAGCCAGCGGGCGCTGTCGAAGCTCGGTGGCGGCAGGCGTGTCATGGCGCGCAGTGCCACGCCCGCATTGGCGACCGACGGCGCCGCGGCCTGAGCGGGCGCCATGCCCATCTCCATGGCCCTGTTCCCTGCGTCCATGGTGGGCGCGCCAGCCATGCCGCGTGACATGACGCGCTCGTCCACGCGCAGCAGCCGCTCGGCGAACTGTTTTCGCGTCAGCAGCGTGGCGGCGTTGATCCAGGATTCTCCGCCCGGCCAGCCCTTGACATTGGGCGGCTCGAACAAGGTCTGACCCATGCCAACCATGGCCGCTGCAAAGGGCATGCCGTTGGCAACCGGCACGGCAAACTGGCGCAGCATGCCGGCCACGTATTCCGCCGGCGACTTGATCAGGCTGGCGCGATTGGCGGGCGCCCAGAAGGCTGGCGACAGCAGCAGCTCGCGCAAGGCTGTGCGCACTTCGTACCCGCTGTCCCGGAAAACGCCGGCGATGCGCGCGACCTGTGCGGGCTCGGGTTCGGGAGAAACGAATTCGCGCCAGAGTTTCTCGACGATGAATTCCGCGGTGCGCGGCTGCGCCAGCAGAATATCGAGCACGTCATCTCCCTCGAAACGACCGCTCCGGCCGAGTACCGTCTTTTCGCCGCCGTCATGCAGCCCCCGGCGCATCATGAACTCCCGCTGTCCATCCAGCGACCAGCCGGTGAAGGCACGCGCCGCTTCGCGGATGTCGGTCTCGCTGTAATGGCCCTCGCCCAGGGTGAACAGCTCCATCACCTCACGGGCAAAGTTCTCGTTCGGCTGGCCGCGCCGGTTGGAGGCGGCATCCAGGTAGATGATCATGGCCGGATCCTTCGACGCGGCATGCAGCAGCGTGGCAAAGTTGCCCAGGGCATGCTCCCGCAGCAGCGCGTTCTGCCGGTACATCAGTTGGGGAAAACGAACCTTCTGCCGGCCCGAGGTGAAGTGGTTATGCCAGAACAGCGTCATGCGTTCGACCAGGGGCGCCGGCGTGCTGACCATTTCGTTCAGCCACCAGCCGCGCAATTCGCTCACCTGCACGAGCTGCGCGGCATTGAGGGCGACCAGTTCCTCACGGGTGGGCCGGCGTTGGACAAGAACTTCGGTATCCGCGGTCCAGGCTGGCGGCTCGGACTGCGCACGCCTGGGCAGCGACGCAAGCAACTGGTCCACGGCCTGGCCACGATCCAGAACGGAGATGGTGCGCACCTCGGTCAGCTTGGGGCCGAAGCCGGTGCGCGCCAGCAGGTGGCGGGCGTCGTCCACGCCCATGGCCTCTTCCACTGCCGCGGCTGGAGCCGCGAGCAGAAAACAGCAGGCCGTGAGCGCCACCATGCGCGAGGCCGTGACGGAAAGACTGAAGCTCATCTGCGTCCTCCTTTATCCTGCCGGTAGATGTCGCGCCCGTGGGAATCGATGTCACGGCGCAGTTGCTGCCGCTCCTCGCGGCTCATGCGCCCGTGGCCATCATGGCCGTCGCGCCCCGGCCACGATGCCTCGCGCGCCGGTGGACCCGGCGGGCCCGGCGT
>CAXNIK010000229.1:0-6151 GCA_964202115.1 Burkholderiales bacterium | reverse complement strand
CGGACAAAGCCATGCCCAGGATGGCGCCGGTCCAGAAGCCCTTCGCGCCCATGGGCGTGGCCAGACCCAGCCAGTGCAAATCGACCTCGGTCAGCCCCAGCGCATAGCCGCCGGCCAGCCCCACGCACCACAGGCCCACGCCGTAGATGAGCATGGGCACCACCGCGCGCTTGTAGCCGCGCAGCACATTGACCGTCACCGCCTGCACCGCATCGAAGAGGTGATAGCCGGCGACGAACACCAGCAGGCTGGCCGCAACGCTTCGCACTTGCGCATCGGTGCTGTACAGCGCGGCGATGGACGGGGCATTGAGCGCAATGGTCGAAGCCAGCGTAATGGCAACGAGCATGCCCAGCACCAGGCTGATGATGCCGGTGAGGCGTGCCGTGGCGTATTTGCGCGCCCCCAGCGCCTGGCCCACCAGCACGCCGGCGGCATTGCCCAGGGACAAGGGCAGCATGAAGCACATCGCGGCCAGATTGGCGGCGATCTGGTGCGAGGCCGACACCGCGGCACCCAGGCGCGCGATGAACAGCGACATGAAAGTAAAGGCGGTCACGTCCACCATGAAGGTCACGCCAATGGGCAGGCCCAGCGCCAGCAGTTGGCCGATGTCGCGCAGGCGCGGCCAGGACCAGCGCGCGAACACGCCATAGGGCCGGTAGTCGGCGCGCGTGGCGCACCAGGCCCAGGCCAGCAGGCAGGTCAGCCATGAAGCCAGCACGGTGGCCAGCGCGCATCCGCCCGCGCCCATCTCGGGCGCGCCGAAGTGGCCGTAGATGAAAATCCAGTTGAGCGGGATCTTCAGCGCCAGGCCGATGAGGTTGAGCACCATCACCGCGCGCGGTCGTGAAATGGCCTTGGAAAAGCCGTAGAAGGTCCGGAACAGCATGGTCATGGGCACGCCCCAGGCCATGATGGCGAGGAACTCGCGCACCTTGGCCTCCACCTCCGGGGCCGGCCGGCTCAGCGCCAGGAAGGGATCGGGAAAGCAGAACACCAGTATCGCGATCGCCGCCAGCAGCAGCGACAGCCAGGCGCCCTGGCGCACCTGCTCGCCGATGTCGCCGCGGCGCCCGGCGCCGTACAGGCGCGCGGCGAGGGGCGAGAGCGCCAGTTGCACCCCCATCAGGGGACCGAACACGCTGAAGAAAATCGCCCCGCATCAAGCATCCAAAAAAGTGCTTATATCCAATCAAATGGCATATGTACGCAAGGGTACCAACCCGGTTGCCGACCATGCCATTATCAAACCGCATCATTGCGACAGGGTTGACCTGGAGCAATACCCTGAATTGGGTACGGGAAAAGGAATAACTGAGTATTAATTCCTTGCGCGCTGATCAAGATGATGCATCGTGAAATACATCGCATTGCCAACCCGACGACTGCCCGTCAAAGCTCGTACTGATCCGCCTCCCCGAGCATGGCCTTGTCGATGACGTTCCTGGTCAGTTGCGGCGCGAACAATTCCAGGAAGGCATAGGCATAACCGCGCAGAAATGCGCCACGCCTGATGGCCACACGCGTGGTGCTGGAACGAAACAGATGTCCGGCATCGATGGCGCGCAGGTGCCGGTCGCGATGCGGCTCGAACGCCATGGACGCCACGATGCCCACGCCCAGGCCGAGCTCCACGTAGGTCTTGATGACATCGGCATCGATGGCGGTCAGCACCAGGTCGAAGCTGATGCCGCGCGAGGTGAAGGCCTCGTCGATGTGCGAGCGCCCGGTGAAAGCCGTGTCATAGGTGATGATGGGGTACTTGGCCAGTTCTTCCAGCGAAACACGTTCCGCCTTCAGCAACGGATGCTTGACCGGCACAACAATGGTGTGGTGCCAGCTATAGCCGGGAAGCGCCAGCAGTTGCGGATAGTGATCCAGCGCCTCGGTGGCGATGGCGATGTCGGCGGTGCCGGCCAACACCATCTCGGCCAGTTGCGGTGGGCTGCCCTGGGCCAGCACCAGCCTCACCTTGGGATAGCGTTTCTTGAACTCAGGCACCACCCTTGGCAATGCATAACGCGCCTGGGTGTGAGTAGTTGCTACCGTGAAGGTCCCTGCCTGCTCGTCCTTGAACTCCCTGCCCACCTGCTTGAGGTTCTCCGCCTCCATGAGCACGCGCTCGACGATCTGCACCACCGCCTTGCCCGGCTCGGTCAGCGCCACCAGGCGTTTACCGCGACGCACAAAAATCTCCACGCCCAGCTCATCTTCGAGTTCGCGTATCTGCTTGGATACCCCGGGCTGGGAAGTGAACAGGCGCTTCGCCGCCTCGGTAAGGTTGAGGCCCTGGCGAACCGTCTCGCGAACATAGCGCAGTTGTTGGAAGTTCATATAACCAGAAGTAGCAAGCTTATCGCTTTTAAGTCTTTTTGATAATATGCGCAGTTTATTACGATCTGCCTCCTGGTGTGAAGCCTGTATATTGCGACGCTCCATCGGCACTGAAACTGGTCCTTAAATCCATGTATACATACGACGAAATCGATCAAAGAGTCGTTGAACAGCGAGTCGCGCAGTTTCGCGACCAGACCCGGCGCTTTCTCGCCGGCAAGCTGCCTGAAGACGAGTACCGTCCCTTGCGGCTGCGCAACGGCCTGTACGTTCAACGTTACGCGCCCATGCTGCGCGTGGCCGTGCCCTACGGCATGCTGAACTCGAAGCAGATGCGCATGTTTGCCCACATCGCGCGCAAGTACGACCGCGACTATGGCCACTTCACCACGCGCCAGAACATCCAGTACAACTGGCCGAAGCTGGAGGACGTGCCCGACATCCTGGCCGATCTGGCCACGGTGCAGATGCACGCCATCCAGACCTCGGGCAACTGCATACGCAACATTACCGCCGACCATTTCGGCGGCATTGCCAAAGACGAGATCGTCGACACCTTCGTCTGGTGCGAAATCCTGCGGCAGTGGTCCACCTTCCACCCGGAGTTCAACTGGCTGCCGCGCAAGTTCAAGATCGCGGTCAACGGCGCCACCTCCGACCGCGCTGCCACGCATGTGCACGACATCGGCCTGCATGCGGTGCGCGCTGACGATGGGGCCATCGGCTTTCGCGTCGTGATCGGCGGCGGCCTGGGCCGCACGCCCATCGTCGGCCCGGTCATCAATGAATTCCTGCCCTGGCAGCACCTGCTGACCTACCTGGAAGCGGCGCTGCGCGTCTACAACCGCTACGGCCGGCGCGACAACCTGTACAAGGCGCGCATCAAGATTCTGGTGAAGGAACGCGGTGCCGATGCCTTCCGCAAGGAAGTCGAGGCCGAGTGGGCCGAACTCAAGGACGGCCCGAATACGCTGACCGAAGAAGAAGTCCAACGCGTCGAGGCACGCTTCACCAGGCCGGCTTACGCAAAACTGCCGGGGCACGATGCCACCATCGAGAAAAAACTCGCAGGCGACACCGCCTTTCGCAACTGGCACACGCGAAACGTGTTCCCGCACAAGGTGCCGGGCTATGCCGCGGTCACGCTGTCGCTGAAGCAGACCGGCGTGCCACCGGGGGATGCCACCTCGGCGGAGATGGATGCTGTGGCCGACATGGCGGACAGGTATTCATTCGGCGAGCTGCGGGTATCGCATGAGCAGAACCTGATCCTGGCCGATGTGCGCATCACCGAACTGCCCGCCGTCTGGGAAAAGGCCAAGGCACTGGGTTTCGCCACACCCAACATCGGCCTGCTGACCAACATCGTCTGCTGCCCGGGCGGGGATTTCTGCTCGCTGGCCAATGCCAAGTCGATCCCGGTGGCGCAGTCCATCCAGGAACGCTTCGACAACCTCGATTACCTGTATGACATCGGCGAACTCGATCTGAACATCTCCGGCTGCATGAACGCCTGCGGCCACCATCACGTCGGCCACATCGGCATCCTCGGCGTCGACAAGAACGGCGAGGAGTGGTACCAGATCGAGGTGGGCGGGAACCAGGGCGAGGTTCGTCCCGGCCGGGGCGCGTCCCTGGGCAAGGTCATCGGCCCGTCCTTCGCCCGCGCCGAAGTCCCCGACGTCATCGAAGCGCTTATCCGTTGCTACCTCGACCGCCGCGACAGCGACGCCGAGCGCTTCGTCGATGTGGTGCATCGCATCGGTCACGAATCCTTCAAAGAGTACGTATATGGCAAAGCTGATCCAAAATCGCCGCGTCGCAACCGATCCCTGGCTTCTGCTTAAGGTCGGCGCGGACGGCGCACCGCCCCCCGTTCCAGACGAGGGCGATGTCATCGTCCCGCTGTCGCTGTGGCAGGCGCGCAAGGACGCGCTGGCCGTGCGCCGGGGCCGCACCGGTGTCTGGCTGGAGAGCAAGGACGGCCCCGAGGCCATTGCCGCCGATCTCGGCCGGCTGCCTCTTGTCGCCGTGGACTTTCCTTCCATCGGCGATGGCCGCGGCTACTCCATCGCGCGCCTGCTGCGCGAACGCCACGGCTACAAGGGCGAGCTGCGCGCCATGGGCGCGGTGCTCAAGGACACACTGCTGGGCATGGAGCGCTGCGGCTTTGACAGCTTCGCGCTGCGCGAAGGCGAGGACGCCGACGAGGCGATCACCGCCTTCGACGAACTGGCCGACCATTACCAGGCCAATGTCGTGCAGGTGCTGCCGCTGTTCCGCCGCCGCACTGCTGCAAAGGGCTGATCGGCGATGCAGCCCCGGTTGAAGCCCGTTGCCGTGAATGGCGTGAATGGCTTGGAATTGCCCGCGACACTTGCCGCCAAGTCCGCCGCTCTGCACGGCCTGCTGGCACGCATCGCCGCGGACTATTCACCAGCCACGCTGGCCTCCAGCCTGTCCATCGAGGACATGGTGGTGACCGACGCCATTCTGCGCGGCGGCCATGGCATTGAAATCTTCACCCTGGACACCGGCCGCATGCACGCCGACACGCTGGCGGTGGTGGAGGCCATCCAGCGCCAGTACGACCATGCGGTGAAGGTCTATCGCCCAGAGCCCCAGGCAGTCACGCAATACGTCAGCGTGCACGGACGCGACGCCTTCTATGAGAGCGTGGACCTGCGCAAGCGCTGCTGCGAAATCCGCAAGGTCGAGCCGCTCAAGCGCGCCCTGGCCGGCAAGAAGGCCTGGCTCACCGGCCTGCGCCGCGAGCAGTCCGCCACCCGCACCGAACTCGAAGTGCAGAGCTTCGATGCGGTGTTCGGCCTGGAAAAATTCAATCCCATTGCCGACTGGAGCGAAGACGAGGTCTGGGCCTATCTGCGCGCCTACGGTGTGCCCTACAACGCGCTGTACGAGCAGGGCTACCGCTCCATCGGCTGCGCGCCCTGCTCCCGCCCGGTCGTGGCCGGGGAGGACGTGCGCGCCGGACGCTGGTGGTGGGAACAGCCGCCCGATGGTGGAACTGCGAAGGAATGCGGCCTGCATGTCGGGCCAGATGGAAATCTTGTGAGGTCAAAATGAGCGCCGCCGCCCTCGCCGCCCGGCCCCAGGCCGCCATTAACCCTGCGCTGTCCTCGCTTCCAGCGCGCAGCCACCTCGACTGGCTGGAGTCCGAGGCCATACACATCCTGCGCGAAGTCGCCGGCGAATGCGCCAACCCGGTGCTGTTTTTCTCCGGCGGCAAGGACTCCATCGTGCTGCTGCGCCTGGCGGAGAAGGCTTTTCGCCCGGCGAAATTCCCGTTTCCCCTGCTGCACATCGACACCGGCCATAACTTTGACGAGGTGATCGCCTTTCGCGACCTGCGCGCCGCCGAGCTGGGCGAGCGCCTGCTGGTGCGCAGCCTGGAAGACTCCATGAAGCGCGGCACGGTCAAGCTGCACAAGGAGACCGACAGCCGCAATGCCGCGCAGTCGGTGACGCTGCTGGAGTCCATAGAGGAATTCGGTTTCGACGCCGCCATCGGCGGAGCACGCCGCGACGAGGAAAAGGCGCGCGCCAAGGAGCGCGTGTTTTCCTTTCGCGACGAGTTCGGCCAGTGGGACCCGAAGAACCAGCGCCCCGAGCTGTGGAACCTGTACAACACCCGGGTGCACAAGGGCGAGCACATGCGCGTCTTCCCCATCAGCAACTGGACCGAGCTGGATATCTGGCAGTACATCGAGCGTGAAAAGATCGCCGTCCCCGACATCTATTACACCCATCGCCGCCCGGTGATCCGCCGCAACGGCCTGCTGGTGCCGGTGAC
>CAXNIK010000228.1:0-6167 GCA_964202115.1 Burkholderiales bacterium | reverse complement strand
TGAGCGATCACCTTGCCATTGGTGGCTTCGGCGCTGCCCAGGTCCCGGTACAAAAAAAAGTCGCGCAGGCCGTCCGCGCGCCATTGCGTATCACCTGGCTTGACGTGAGAAAACTTGGTGGGGACTGGCTTCGTTACGGTATCCAGCATGGCCGTACTCCTTTCACGCTGTTGCGATTCATGGAGGACAGCTAGCATTAAATATTCCAAGCCCGCGAAGGGCTTGGGATACCAGACAGAAGAGCGAGCTCAGGCCTTGCGATAAATCTGCGCGCCCTGCTTGATGAACTCGATGGACTTCTGCTCCATGCCCTTTTGCAGGGCGTCCTTCTCCGCCACGCCCTGCTGAGCGGCATAGTCGCGCACGTCCTGGGTGATTTTCATGGAACAGAAGTGCGGCCCGCACATGGAGCAGAAGTGCGCCACCTTCGCCCCGTGCTGGGGCAGGGTCTCGTCGTGGAACTCGCGCGCCGTGTCCGGATCCAGGCCCAGGTTGAACTGGTCCTCCCAGCGGAACTCGAAGCGTGCCTTGGACAGGGCATTGTCGCGAATCTGCGCACCGGGATGGCCCTTGGCCAGGTCCGCTGCATGGGCCGCAATCTTGTAGGCAATGATGCCGTCCTTGACGTCCTTCTTGTCAGGCAGCCCCAGGTGCTCCTTGGGCGTGACATAGCACAGCATGGCCGTGCCGTACCAGCCGATCTGCGCCGCGCCGATGGCGCTGGTGATGTGGTCGTAGCCTGGAGCGATGTCGGTGGTGAGCGGCCCCAGCGTATAGAACGGCGCCTCGTGGCACTGCTCAAGCTGCAGGTCCATGTTCTCCTTGATGAGCTGCATGGGCACGTGGCCAGGGCCTTCGATCATGACCTGCACGTCCTGCTTCCAGGCCACCTGCGTGAGTTCACCCAGTGTCTTCAATTCGCCCAGTTGCGCCTCATCGTTGGCGTCCCAGATGGAACCCGGGCGCAGGCCGTCGCCGAGCGAGAAGCTGACATCGTAGGCCTTCATGATGTCGCAGATGTCCTCGAAATGCGTATAGAGGAAGTTCTCCTTGTGGTGAGCAAGGCACCACTTGGCGAGTATGGAGCCTCCGCGCGACACAATGCCGGTCATGCGGTTGGCGGTCATCGGCACGTAGCGCAACAGCACCCCGGCATGGATGGTGAAGTAGTCAACGCCCTGCTCGGCCTGCTCGATGAGCGTGTCGCGGAAGATTTCCCAGGTCAGTTCCTCGGCCTTTCCATCCACCTTCTCCAATGCCTGGTAGATGGGCACTGTTCCGATCGGCACCGGGCTGTTGCGCACAATCCATTCACGCGTTTCGTGGATGTTCTTGCCCGTGGAGAGATCCATGACGGTGTCGCCGCCCCAGCGGATGGACCAGGTCATCTTTTCCACTTCTTCCGCGATGCCGGAGGTAACCGCCGAGTTGCCGATATTGGCGTTGATCTTCACCAGGAAGTTGCGGCCGATGATCATCGGCTCGGATTCCGGATGGTTGATATTGGCCGGGATGATGGCGCGGCCGCGCGCGACTTCGCTGCGCACGAACTCGGGGGTGATTTCAGCCGGAATTGCCGCTCCAAATGATTGTCCAGGATGCTGGCGCGCCATCAGCGCAGCAATCTTGGCACCCTGTGGACCAGAAACCTTGAGCGATTCGATGTAAGCGGCACGGTTCTGGTTCTCCCGGATGGCGATGAACTCCATCTCTGGGGTAATGAGGCCCTGGCGCGCATAGTGCATTTGCGAGACGTTGCGCCCGGCGAGCGCGCGGCGCGGCTTGCGCTCCAGCCCGAAGCGCAGTTCGGCAAGTTTCGGATCATTTAGACGTTCAATACCAAAGCGCGAGCTTGGGCCCGGCAACGTTCCGGTGTCACCTCGCTCCCCGATCCAGGGTGCGCGCAGCGCCGGCAATCCCTTGCGAATATCGATCTGGGCGGCAGGGTCGGTGTATGGGCCCGAGCAGTCATAGACAAAAATGGGCGGATTTTTTTCCGCGGCATCGGGACCGTTGCTGAACACCGTCGCGTCAGCCTGTGAAATCTCGCGCATGGGTACACGAATATCGGGGCGCGAGCCTTCTATGTGAACCTTGCGCGAACGCGGCAGCGGCTGAACGGCGGCCTCGTCCACATGGGCCGTCGCAGCGATGAATTTGGGATTGGCGTTCATGGAGCGCTCCTTCGAAAGATTGCCGAAAGGAGCGCGCAAATGTTGGTGTCGTATACTTCGCGCTTCCCTTCGACGGCATTACCCGCATCAGGTTCCAAGGGTTTCTCTCACCCGCCGTTGCGTGGTTCGCAATGCCGCAGGACCCCTAGCTCGGTTCACATTACTGCAATCGACGGGGCATTGCAAATGCCGCGCAGCGAGTTCGACCCCCGGATCGGCACACGTCGTTGCCGGCGGATGACGAACAGCGCTACACCCCCCATGTAACAGGGCGACAATGCCCAGGGCCATGACGGCAGGGTATGCGGATTACAATGAGCGCCGTTCGAATTCCCGACGCAGCGCCAAAGACTCTCCACAGGGTTTCTGCCAGAATGGGGCTGCCGGGCGACACGAATGTGGGGAAACCGGCTCTGCGTCGATGACCACTCGAGAGACCATCATGCGTGCTAGGGAAAACCCTTTGGGTCAGTCGCGCGTCACCTACTCCGCAGCACCCGATCGCGTGCCGCTGAAATGGCCCGGGGGGGCACATATAGCGCTGTGGGTAGCGCCGAATGTCGAGCACTACGAATACCTGCCGGAAAAAATTCGCGTGCGCAACCCCTGGCCCCGCATGCCACACCCAGACATCTTGGGTTATGGGCTGCGTGACTACGGAAACCGCGTCGGCATCTGGCGTTTGATGGAGGTCTTCGACCGTTTCCAGTTGCCATGCACCGCATCCCTGTCGATGTCCGTACTTCGAATGTACCCGGACATTGCCGACGCCATGTTGAGCCGATCCTGGGAGTTGATGTCGCATGGGCTGTACAACACCCGCTACCACTGGAACCTGGAAGAAGACGAGGAACGCGCCGCGATCGAAGAATGTCAGCATATCCACCGCAGCGTCGTTGGCTCCGAACTGCGGGGCTGGTTCTCACCGGCCGCGTCGAACACCCTGAACACCCCCGATCTGGTGGCCGAAGCCGGCATCACCTACCTGTGCGATCTCTATCATGATGACCAGCCCACCCCCATTCGTGTACGCAGCGGCGAACTGTTCTCGCTGCCGTACAGCATGGAAATCAACGACAGCATTGCCTGGCGGCGCGGCCTCGAAGGCGCCGCATTTGCGCAGAAAATCCGCGATGAGTTCGACACGTTGTATGCGGAGGGCGCAGAACATGGGAAAGTCATGAATATTGCCGTACACCCGTTCATCATGGGTCAGCCGCATCGCATCGAACACCTGTCGAAAGCTCTCGACTACGTGTTGTCTCATGGCGGGGTCTGGTGCGCCACCGGCTCCGAAATCATTGCGTGGTACCGGCAGCAGGCCATTCCGGGCACCGCGAATTCATCAACGCCAGGGAGTAATTGATGACAACACCGGGTGACTACATCCGCGCCTTCATGACCGAGCGGCCGGTCGATCTTTCGCGTTCGGCGTTGGTGATCATCGACATGCAATATGCCACCGGCTCGCGCCAGGGTGCCCTGGCACGCAAACTGCAAGCGGAAGGCTCAACGGTGGGCGAGTACCGCTTCAGGCGGATCGAGCAATCCGTGCTGCCCAACGCGCTGCGCCTGCGCGATCAGTTCTCCCGGCTGGGCCGCCCGGTGCTGCACGTCACCGTCGGCGCCGCCCATCCCGACGCGCTGGATGCGCCGGTGCACATGCGAAAGATGTTCGCCGAGTTCAGGAATTTCGTCGGCAGCCGCGAGCACGAAATCCTGGACGAGCTGAAGCCGCGGCCCGGCGAGCACGTCTTGCGCAAGACAACCAATGGGGCGTTTGCCTCGTCCAACATCGACAGCTTGCTGCGCGCGCTGGAATGCGAACAGTTGTATCTGACTGGAATTTCCACCAACATGTGCGTCGAATCGACGGGGCGCGAAGCGTCCGACCGTGGCTACCTGGTGACGCTGGTGGAGGATGCCTGCGGCACCACCCACGAAGACCTGCACCAGGCGACGATGCGCAATTTCCAGCGGCTGTTTGGGCGGGTCCGCTCGACAAGCGAGGTATTGGGCGAATTGCAAACCGGCGCCACCGCCTGAAGGATTTCGATGCAGAATATATTGGTCATAGTTCCATTCGCGATGTCGCAGGACAACCTCGGGCTGCGCCAGCAGCAACTGCAGGGACTGCAATTCGGTGATGCCCTCCACTTCGAATATCGTTCCGTGAAGGCGGGGCCGGTGAACTATTCGAGTCACCACGACTTCGTGCTCGCTGATGCCTCCATTTTTGAAGCCGGCTGCCGCGCGCAGAAGGAAGGGTTCGCGGCAGTCTGCGTGGACACCATGAGCGATTCGGGCGTAGCAGCCCTGCGCTCGGTGCTGGACATTCCGGTTTTCGGGCCGGGCAGGATCTCCATGCTGACCGCGCTGATGCTGGGCGATCGCTTTTCGATTCTGACCATGGCCAGTCGCTGGAAGCCGCTGTACAAGAAGGCCCTGGATGAGCTGGGATTGCATCACAAGTGCGCCTCGATACGCTCCATCGAAATGCCTCCCGACAACCAAGGCTTGCTGTCCGGCAAGGAGGATCAGGCCTTCCCGCGGCTCGAAGAGGCGGCACGTCTGGCCATTGAGGTGGATGGTGCCGAGGTGCTGATCCTGGGCTCGACCACCATGCACCAAGCCCATGGCTATCTGCAGAAGCGGTTGCCGGTGCCCATCATCAACCCGGGCCCGCTGAGCTACAAGATCGCCGAAGCAGCGCTCGCGCTGGGACACAGTCACAGCCGCATCGGCTATCCCGCCCCCATGTACCCGCGGCTGGAGATGCTCGAGGCCATGCTGGCGGCGGCGCAAAAATCCGTTGCGGATGCCCCATGAAAAGAGTTCTGACACCTGACCAGGTTGCCGCCTACGAGCGCGATGGCTTCGTCTTCCCCATACCCGTGCTTTCTGCTGCGGAGGTAGCTGCATTCCGCAACGAGCTCGAGGCCTGGGAGCGACAGCGCGGCGCAGCGATCGATTTCCCGGAAAAATCCAAGTCCTATCTGCTGTTCAACTGGGCCGACCAGATGGCCCATCACGCGAAGATCCTTGACGCGGTGGAAGACCTGATCGGACCGGACATCCTGGTCTACCACTCGACCCTGTTCCTCAAGGAGGCCAACACCCCTGCCTACGTGCGCTGGCACCAGGACAGCGCCTACTTTTATCTGGAACCGCACCTGCATGTCACTGCCTGGGTGGCATTGTCCGACGCCTCGATCGAGGCCGGCTGCATGCGCGCAGTGCCGGGCAGCCACCGCCGGGGCGCGTTCAAGCACGACGACAAGCCGGAGCCAATGAACATGATCCGGCGCGGCCAGGGCATCAGCGGCCTGTTTGACCGGGAGGCCGGCGTGATGATGCCGGTGCGCGCGGGCGAAATGTCGCTGCACCACACGGATCTGGTGCATGCTTCCGGCGCCAACCAAAGCAACGACCGTCGCATCGGCCTGGCCATCAGCTACATCCCGGCCCAGGTCCGACCCATGGCCGCTGTCAGGCCCTGGGCTTTGTGCGTGCGCGGGCGTGATCACGGCCATTTCGTGACGGAGAAGCGGCTGGGTCAGGCGCTATCCGCGTCCGACCGACAGCAGCATCGGGAAGCGCTGGCGGCGTTTCGCTCACTGCAGGATGCGGGCTTTACACAGTCAGCCGTTTCCAGCCCTTGAACGATACAATCAACGCGGTCGGGCGGGCGTGGCGAGCCGGGTACCGCCCGGAGCATCTCACTTCTGACTGGACGGGGCTCGTCTGACCGCACGGCGACTTCTTCAAGGCTGGCGACCGCCCGCCAGAAGAGATTTCTGCGTGCATGCGCGGCTGCAATTGGTTGGGTCGGAACGCCAGTACTGCATCATGCCTCAGGTGCGCGCCGCAGCAGCAGCACCCAGTCCGCCAACGAAGCACCCCCGGCACCCAATCCCAGCGTGGCGCGCAGCACCCGCTCGGCGTGCGCGGCAGGCCACACGCGCTGGGTCAGTTCCATGAACTTGTGGCGCA
>CAXNIK010000227.1:0-6181 GCA_964202115.1 Burkholderiales bacterium | reverse complement strand
CCGAGCGCGAGGCGATGACGATGTCGCAGTTCAGCGCCAGGCTCATGCCGGCACCGGCCGCCGCGCCGTTCACGGCCGCGATGGTCGGAATGCCCAGGTTCTTCAGCAGTTGCACCGGCGGCACGAAATAGTCGCGCAGCGCCTCCTTGGGATTGTTGGGATCGTTGGGACGGGGCGAGAGCAGATCAGCGCCGGTGCAGAAACCGCGCCCCTCCCCGGTGAGCAGCAGCGCGCGCGCCTCGCGCGTGGGCACGGCCGCGGCCACGATGCGCATGGCCTGATGGAACTCGGCCAGTAACTGGTAGCTCAGCGCGTTGAGCCGGTCTGGCCGGTTGAGCGTGATGCGCGCGGCTCCATCCTTGATTTCAAACTTGAGGGTCTCGAATTTCATTTTTTTCCCTTTGCTTTTCCACGAATGATTGTGCTCACTTGTCCTCACCATAGCTTGATCAGCATCCTGCCCGCCATGACATAAAGCAGGGCGGCAAATATGCGCTTGAGCATTTTGGTCGGAAGTCTGTGCGCCATGGCCGCGCCTGCTGGCGCCACCAGAACGCTGGTGAGGACGATGCCGGCAAAGGCCGGCATGTAGACATAACCCACGCTGCCCGATGGCAGGCCGCTGTCCTGCAAGCCGTTGAAGATGAACCCCGCGGTGCCGGCCAGCGCGACCGGAAAGCCCAGCGAGGCGGCCGTGCCCACGGCATTGATCATGGGCACGTTGCACCAGAGCATATAGGGTACGAAGGCAAAAGCCCCACCCATGGCGGCAATGGAGGACAGGCCGCCTATGGCACCACCTGCCAGGCTCAGGCCCACGGGGCCGGGCAGCTGCCGCGAAGGATGCGGCTTGCGGTCAAGAATCATATTGGTCGCTGCCGCGAAAATGATCATGGTGAAGGCCAGCGCCAGCGTCGTGGTGGGAATGGCCACGGCCAGCGACGCCCCGGCCAGCCCGCCCAGGATGACCCCCGGCGTCATGCCGCGCGTGATGTCCCAGCGTATGGCGCCGCGCTGCTGGTGGGCACGTATGCTGGACAACGATGTGAGCAGGATGGTGGACATGGAGGTGCCCACCGCCAGGTGCAGCAGATGCTCGCGCGGCAGGCCTTGCGCGTCGAATATCAGCACCAGCAGCGGCACCATGATGGCGCCACCGCCTATGCCCAGCAGTCCGGCAAACAAGCCGACGAAAGCACCCAGTGCCGCGTAGGCCAGCCACCACTCCGGGGATATCACCGCAAGCAACTCTGCAAACCTGCCCTCATTTCGGCATGTCGTAGCCCAGGCGCTGCATCAGCGCCAGCATGGTCTCGCTGATCTGCGCATTCAGCACCAGATCGGCATAGTCATCCAGCGGCGTCTCGGCATTGTTGAGGATGACCAGGCTCGCACCCGATTGCCGGGCGATGCGCGGGAAGGAGGCCGCCGGCTCCACCAGCAGCGTGGAGCCAATGGCGATGTACAGATCGGCGTTCATGGTCACATCCGACGCCCTCTGCATTTCATCCTGCGGCATGGACTGGCCAAAGGAAATGGTCCTGGTCTTGATCGGACCTTCGCAGTCATCGCAGTCAGGGGCATGCTCGCCGTGCTCGCAGCGCTCCACGATGTACTGTGTGGGCCAGGTGCGCCCGCACCACTGGCAGGCCGATTCGCGCGTGCTGCCGTGCAGCTCGATGACATTGGTGCTGCCCGCCTCGACGTGCAGGCCGTCCACGTTCTGCGTCACCACCGCGGTGAGATGACCGCGGCGCTGCAGTTCGGCCAGGGCGTAGTGCCCGGCATTGGGCCTGACCTTCTCGCGGGCGCGGAAATTCTTCGCCGCCCGATCCCAGGCCCTCTCCCGCGCCTCGCGGCTGTTCATGAAGTCCTCGTACATGATGGGCGTCTGCGTCTTCCACACCCCGTTGGGCCCGCGGAAATCCGGAATGCCGCTGTCGGTGCTGATGCCCGCGCCGGTGAAGGCCACGCCGCGGCGGGCCATGCGCACGAGGTCGGTTAAGGTGTCCAGGGGGTCCATGGCGGGAATGATAGCGCAGGGCGCTCCGGCCGATCAGGTCAGGGCCTGCATCGCCTCCGCCACCCGCAACCGCTGCACCTCGCTCATGTGCAAGCCACACTTGGTCCGCCGCCACAGCACGTCCTCGGCCTCCACCGCCCACTCTTCCCTGATCAGGTAGCGAAGTTCCGCTTCGTACAGGTTGCCGCCGTAATGTTCGCCCAGGTCGGCTTCGCGCTTCACCTTGCGCAGGATGCGTCTGGCCCAGGTGCCGTGGCGCCGCGCCAGGCGTGCGAGCAGCACCGGCGGCAGGTCGCGGCCGCTGCCCAATTCGGCCAGCAGCGCGGGAAAGGTCCGGAAGTCGCCGCCCGGAAGGGGCTCGGAGTGAGTCCAGGCTCGGGTGTTGGGAAACCACAGCGCCAGGCGCGCCAGTGCCTCCTCTGCCAGGCGGCGGTAGGTGGTGATCTTGCCGCCGAACACCGACAGCACCGGCGCAGCTTTGCCATCCGCGCCTGCATCCACGAGCAGGTGGTAGTCGCGCGTCACGGCCGATGGATTGGCGCTTCCATCGTCGTACAGGGCGCGCACACCGCTGTAGCTCCACACCACCTGGGCCGGGCTGACCGGATGTTCGCTGTAACGGCTGGCCGCCTGGCACAGGTAGGCGATCTCCTCTTCGCTGGCCTGAGCATGACCGCTCGCCGCGCCCTGCTCCTGGGGCACATCGGTGGTGCCGATGAGCGTGAATTCGCGCTCATAGGGAATCATGAACACGATGCGGCGGTCGGGGTTCTGCAGGATGAAGGCATGGCTTTTCTCATGCACCCGCGGCACGACAATGTGGCTGCCGCGCACCAGGCGCAGGCGGCCCTCGGGGGGTAAACCAATTTCATGCTCCAGCAGACTTTGCGCCCAGGGGCCGGTGGCATTGACCAGGACGCGTGCCGTGGCGGTGCTGCTCCCCCGCGCATCTTCGAGCTGCAGCACCCAGCCCTCCGCCTCGCGGCGCGCTGACGCCAGCCGCGTGCGCGTGCGGATGACGGCGCCGCGCTCGGCAGCGGAGCGCGCATTGAGCACCACCAATCGCGCATCGTCCACCCAGCAGTCGTAGTAGCTGAAGCCTCTGCGGAACTGCGGCTTGAGCCCGGCACCCAGTCCGTCGGGTGCCAGCGTCACCGCGCTGGAATGCGGCAGACTGGAGCGGCCGCCACGCAGGGCGTGACTGCCGCGTCCCAGGTGGTCGTAGAGAAACAGGCCCGCCCGTATCATCCACGCCGGCCGCAGGTGCGGCTCGTGCGGCAGCACGAACTGCAGCGGCCAGATGATGTGCGGCGCGATGCCGAGCAGCGTTTCGCGCTCGGCCAGCGCTTCGGACACCAGGCGGAACTCGAAATACTCCAGATACCTCAGCCCGCCATGGACCAGCTTGGTGCTGGCCGAGGAGGTGGCCGAGGCCAGATCGTGCTGCTCGATGAGCAGCACCGACAATCCGCGCCCGGCGGCATCACGCGCGATGCCGGCACCGTTGATGCCGCCGCCGATGATGGCCAGGTCGTAATGCGGCAAGGTGGCTGCTGCCGGGTGGGGCTAGGAAGGCTTGCTGAAATCCAGGTTGTCGCCCACCGCTGCGGATGGTGCAGCCGGCCTTGGCGGTGCTGCGGCAGGCGCGGGTGAAGGCGCAGCTTGCGCTGCGGGAGCGGCAGCTGGTCCTGGGGCCGGTGCTGCGGCAGCCGGGGCAGCCGCAGCATGCTTGGCGGCAAAGCGCGCCGCGGCAGGAGACATTGCAGCAGGCGCACTGGGATCATACGCAGGGCCTTGCGCCGGCATGGCCAGCAGGCGCTCCAGATCGGCGACGATGGCAGCCGATTCCGGCGCGACCTTGCCCTGGTAACGCAGCAGGATGCGCGAGGGGAGGTCTATAAGACGGGAATCGGGCGAGCGCATATTGGCGGCGACGCTCAGTATCGGCACCAGGTGTGAGTTGCGCCAGCCCGGGTCACCTCGTTCCACGGCATCAGCAAGCGCTGCCTGCGCCCGGGCGATGCCCGACAGCAATTCGACGAGATGTTCCGTGGAAATGTTCATGGCGACTCCCTGAGCGATATCAACAATGGGAAGAGAATATCACCGTGGCACCGGACCGGGCCGGCAGCCGTCCTGTAGTGGATGATATTGATCACAATTTAATTGTATGATCAATATGAATAAAGATACTTATTTATTTTTGATATTAATTGCCGGCCAGTGGCAGTATTGCCACCACCTCCACCCCGCTGCCGTCGGCGAGGTTGCCCACGCTCATGCGCCCGCCGTGAAACTCGGCGATGAGGCGCGCCACATACAGCCCCAGGCCCAGATGGGCCTCGCCGTCCTGACTGGACGGAGCGCGCGGGCGTAATGACACCATGGCATTGAGCAGTCGATCATCGGCGCCCTCGGGCAGCAAAGGCCCGCTGTTGGCGACGCTCAGGCGCACCCGGTCTGCGTCCACGTTAACGACAACGCCAATAAGTATGGGCCGGCCGGGAAAGCTGAAATCCACGGCATTGCCCGCCAGCTTGTCCAGCATCTGCGCCAGCAGCTCGGGGGAACCTTCAACCAGGGCCGGCTCCCCGGGCAAATCCAGTTCAAACCGGGCATCGCGATACACGCCGCGATAGCCGGTGACACATCCCGAGACCACGGCGCACAGGTCATAGCGCTCGCGCTCGGCGCTTTGCAGGCTCTGCTCCAGGCGCGTGGCCTCGGTCATGCGGTTGAGCATGGTGGACAGGCGCGCCAGGCCGTCTTCGGCGCGGGTGATGTAGACGCGCGCATCCTCAGCCGAGGGCGAGGCGCGCAGATTTTCCAGCGACGAACGCACCACCGCCACCGGTGTGCGCAGCTCATGCGACAGGCGGCTGGCCAGCGTCTCCAGATAAGCCTGCTGCTGCGACAGCCTGGAGAGCACCGCCGAGAAGCTGCGTGACAGATCGCCGATCTCGTCACCGGCCTGCGAGCCCGAGAGCAGCCGCGTGACCCGGCCACGCGCGTCCAGAGCCGCTTCGGCCTCGTCGCGCAGGCGGCGTATACGGCCAGAGATGCGAAACGCGAACCAAGTCAGCACGGCGGCGGCGGCGGCGAACACCGCCAGGGTCATGAACAACAGCCGTTCCAGCGCGCGATTGCGCACCGACAGGATGGAGTTGGTGCTTTCCTCGACCACCACCGCGCCCAGCACCTCGTCGCCGCTCCAGATCGGGTGGGCCGCGGAGATGATGACAGCGCGGCCATCGGGCGAATGGCGCTGGCGGCTGCCGGGCAGGCCTTGCAGCGCGTTGGCGATTTCCTTGCCGGTGGCGAACACGTCGTCGGGCGAGGCTTCGTCGAAATCCTCGCGCGGCGGCGGGATCAGCCACGCCAGCAGCAACTGCGCAACGGAGGTTTCGACCTGAATCTGCTCCACGGGGCGCTTCAGGCTGCCGGCCAGAGCCAGCAGGCGGTAGCGGCGATTCACCACCCAGATGCGTGAGGTGGTGCGCTCCAATCCCTTCAGGATGGAAGCGATCTCGGCCGATTGCGCGGGTGCGCTACCGGGAGCATGCGCCACCGGCGGCATGTCGCGAGCGGTGGCCGGTGTCGTCAGCTCCTGCTGCTGCGCCGGATCCTGGGCCAGGCGCTGCAACAACTCTTCGGCGTTCTGGCGCGTGTCCACGCCGGCCGGGTTCGCTCCGGAAGGCGTTGCAGGCAGGGCAGCGGCATCCATGAGCTGGGGGCGATCATGCAGGGCGGTGGCCACGGCCCGCGCCGTGCCCAGCAGCGTCTGCTGCTGGCCTTCGAGCAGGAAGCGCTCCATCTCACGCACATAGCGATAACCGAACCAGGGCAGCGCCAGCAGCACCAGCGACACCAGCGCGAGCTTGGCGCGCAGGCTCAGCGCAGGCCAGGGAGCGGGATGAGGCTTTGCCGGCATGTGTGCAGCGCTCAGGCTTTCCAGCGGTAGCCCATGCCGTAGACGGTGTCGATGCGATCGAAGCCTGCATCGTGGGCCGCGAACTTGCGGCGTATGCGCTTGATGTGCGAGGTGATGGTGCCGTCATCCACCACCAGTTCGGCTTCCTTCATCAGCGCCTCGCGGTCTTTGACGTGGCCTGGGAATTTGGCCAGGGCGTGCACGATCCAGAATTCGGTGAGGGTCAG
>CAXNIK010000226.1:0-6210 GCA_964202115.1 Burkholderiales bacterium | reverse complement strand
CGGACAGATGTCGTGCTACAGAACCGGACAGATCATGAACTCGCAACAAAGAGATCATTATGATTGGCGCAAGAATCAATATTTTGTTATCAGATATATCAGAAAAAGGCTAATCGTCCGGCCTGATCCCCATGTCCTGTATCACCTTCTTCCAGCGCACGGTCTCGGTGACGATCAGGTCGCGGAACTGCTCGGGCGTGCTGTTCATGATCTGCGTGCCGTCTGCCTCGATTTTCTTCGTCACCTTGGGGTCCTTGCCCGCGCCGATGAACAGGGCATTGAGCTTCGCTATCATGGCCGTTGGTGTCTTCGCCGGCGCAAGCAGCCCTATCCAGCTCGTCACCTCGTAACCGGGTACGCCCTGTTCGGCGATGGTGGGCATGTCCGGCCAGATGGACACGCGCTGGCTGCCGGTCACGCCAAGCGGACGCAGCTTGCCGGCCTTGAAATTGGCCATGTTGGTGATGATGGTGGAGGTGGCCGCCTGTATGCGCCCGGCCATCAGGTCGACCAGGCGCTGGCTGGAAGCCTTGTAATGCACGAAGGTCACCTGGGTGTTGGTCATCTGGTGCAGCAGCGCGCCCGGCATGTGCGTGGATGCCCCCGGACCGTTGGTGCCGTAATTCAGCTTGCCCGGATTGGCGCGCGCATAGGCAAGGTACTGCGCCAGGCTGGTGAAGCCGGTGGACGGATGCACCACCAGCACGAACACGCGCTTGTCCAGCAGGATGATGGGCGCGAAGTCCCTGACATTGTCGTAGGGAATATTGGGGTGCAGCCCGGGCGACAGCGTGAAAGAGGAATTGGCACCCAGGATGGTGTAGCCGTCAGGCGCCGCCTTGGCCACGTAGGCTGTGCCAATGACGCCCGCTGCGCCGGCGCGGGATTCGATCACGAACTGCTTGCCAGTAGTCTCCAGGATGCTCTGCGTAAACAGGCGGAACTCGCCATCGACCGAGACGGCACCTTCACCAGGAATAACCAGGATCACCGGCTTGACGGGATAGTCTTCTGCAATGCCTTGAGCCTGGACGTAGGACAGCGGCAAAAACAGCAGGACGAACAGCCATTTGCTCATGGGACTCCTCCTTGTTGTCGCCTTCTGTGGCGAAGGCTGCAGCCGCCTCTGGATACCGACTTTGCGTGCTTGCTCATAGTTTGTCACACTCTGGCAGGCGCAACGCTTCACATTGCACAACACAAGAGCGCCACACAAGGAGGATTACCATGGTTTCACTGTATGCCAGCACAGGCGCCAATCTCACTCACTACCATCTGGATGTCGATGCCGGAACTTTGACCAAACAGGCCACCATCGCCCTGCCCCAGGACATCCAGTACGCCTGGCCGCATGTCTCAAAAAAATACCTGTATGTCACCTCGAGCAATACCGTGCCCAAAGGGCCGTTAGGTACCGAGCATCACCTCACCGCGCTGAAGATCGATCCGGCCAGCGGCGCGCTTTCGCCGCACGGCGAGGCCATCCGCCTGCCCACGCGGCCGGTGCACGTCGCCACCGACATACCGTCGACGCACGCGCTGGTCGCCTTCACCGTACCCAGCGCGCTGCGGGTGTACAGCATCAAGCCCGATGGCACCCTGGGCGCCGAAGTTGCGCAGAGCGGCACCGATGCCGGCATCTTCGCCCACCAGGTGCGCGTCACCCTGGATAATCGCCTCGCGGTGCTGGTCACACGCGGCAACGATGCCGCCGACGGCAAGCCAGAGGACCCCGGCGCGCTGAAGGTGTTCAAGTACCGGGATGGAAAGCTGAGCGATTGCGTCTCCATCGCCCCCAACAAGGGCTATGGTTTTGGTGCCCGGCATCTGGATTTCCATCCGGGCAAGCCCTGGGTCTATGTCTCCATTGAGCGCCAGAACAAGATGATGATGTTCAAGCGCGACGGAGATGCCATCAGTGCCGAACCCGTATTCACCAAGGAGCTTCTTGCCGAGCCAGGCAATGTGCGCTCCAAGCAGATGGGCGGAACCGTGCACGTGCATCCCAGGGGGCATGTCGTCTATGGCATCAATCGCGCCTATACGCCGGTGGAAATCAATGGCCGCAAGGTCGTCCCTGGCGGCGAGAACAACATCGTCGTCTATAGAATCGATCAGAGCACCGGCGAACCGACAGCCATGCAGCACATGGACACGCGTGGCGTGTACTGTCGCACCTTCCACATCGACCCCAGTGGCCGGTTGCTGGTCGCTGCCAATATCATCTCCCTGGACGTGCAGGATGGCGCAACCGTGAAGACCGTGCCCGCCAGCCTGGCGCTCTTTCGCATTGCCGAGGACGGCCGGCTGGAGTACCTGCGCAAGTACGACGTGGACGTGGGCGCCAAGACCATGTTCTGGATGGGCATGGTGTAACCGATGCCCCCGACCACCGCAATCACTGCGCGCATTCGTGGCCCGATACTGGCGCGGATGCGAAAATTGGCGGCGAAGTCATCGCTGCTCGTGTTTGCCGGATGCGCGGCCGCGCAGGACTACCCGGCCAAGCCGGTTCGCCTGATCGTTCCCTTTCCGGCCGGCGGCAACTCGGACGTAGTGGCCCGTGTAATCGTGCAACGCGCCGGGGAACCTCTTGGGCAGAACATCATCGTGGAAAACCGCGGCGGCGCGGGCGGGAACATCGGCACCGAAGTCGTTGCCAAGTCGGCGCCGGACGGCTACACCCTGCTGATGGGCGTCCAGTCTGCACTGGTGGTCAATCCCTTCCTCTATGACAGCATGCCCTACGACACGGTAAGAGACTTTGCGCCCATCACCCTCATCACCGATTTCCCGCTGATGCTGGTGGCCCATCCCGGCCTGCCGGCTAAATCGGTCAAGGAACTCATCAGCCTGGCCAAGGCCAGGCCCGGGCAACTCTTTGTAGGCTCTTCGTCTCCTGGTTCGGGCGCCTACCTCGCCGGAGAATTGTTCCAGAGCATGGCCAGTCTGCAGACCGACATCGTTCTGTACAAGGGCAGCGGGAATGCACTGACCGACGTCATGGGAGGGCAAACCCATTACATGTTCGTCGGTGTGCTGGCGGCCCTGCCCCATGTCAAGTCCGGCCGCCTGCGCGCACTGGCGACCACCGGCAAGGAACGCACCAGAGTCACACCGGACCTGCCGACCATTTCGGAGGCAGCGCTTCCCGGATTCGAAGTGGATGCCTGGCTGGGACTATTGGCCCCGGCGAAAACCTCGCCTGCCATCATTGATCGATTGCACTCGGCCATGCTGACCGTATTGAAATCGCCCGAGGCCGAGAAGGGCCTGACCCAGCAGGGGGCCACGGTCATTGGCGCTGGCCCGCGTGAGTTCGCGAGAAAAATTCAGGCCGACCTGGCCAAGTGGGAAAAAGTTGTAAGGGAAGCGGGCCGCTCAAGGGCGAACTAGATTCCGCATGCATGACTGGCCATCTACTGGAGCAAACGACCTATGCTGACTACCATCGCACTGACAGACAAGATCGGTTCTGAAATCAGGGGACTGGACCTTGCCGGAGAGACACCGGACGAAGCCATCGCCCAGGTGGTGCAGACGCTCGCCGAACGCGGCGTGGTCGTCATCCGCAATCAGAACCTGTCCATCGATCAATTCATGGCCTTCAGCCGGCGGGTCGGTCCGCTGGCGATCCATTCGCTGAATCAATTTTCCAAGCCCGGCCACCCGGAGCTGATGGTCAATTCCAACATTATTGAAAACGGCAAGCCGCTGGGACTCGCCGATGCCGGACGGGACTGGCACACCGACGGCGCCTATACCGAGACTCCCTATCGCTCCACCATTCTGTATTCGGTCGAGATCCCGATCGAAAACGGCAAGGCACTCGGAGATACCGTCTTCGCCAGCACTTCGGCCGCCTACAATGGCCTCGATCCGGCCATGAAGCAGACAGTTGATCCGCTGCAGGCGGTTCACGCCCACGGCGTCGCACGGGACAAGCGCGGCAATGCACATGCACTGGAAGCAGAACAAAGCCGCGAAATGAAAAAAGGTGTTGAACATCCGGTCGTCCGCACCCATCCGGTGACCGGCCGAAAATGCCTCTATGTGGATGAAGGCACGACCAGGCAGATCAGCGGCATGGAAGAATCGGAAAGCGATGCACTGATCAAACGCATCGTCGAGCACGTCATCCAGGAGAAATTCCTCTATCGCCACAACTGGCGGGTGGGAGATGTGCTCATGTGGGACAACTGCTCCACCCTTCACCAGGCGCTCGGCGACTACAAACTGCCCCTGCGCAGACTGATCTACAGGACCCTGGTAAAGGGAACGAAGCCGTACCAGTAGAAAGCAGGGTGTGCCGCAATTCAGCTAAACCAATGGAATTGCTTTCGCCGTTCGCGCCGAAGCTGTCATGAATGCACCTGAATCCCGCCAGTGCGGTGCCTGCACCGCCTGCTGCCACGTCCTGGAGATTGACGATCCGGAGCTGAAGAAGCCGGCTGGAACCCTGTGCCAACACTGCGGCAGCGGCTGCACCATCTACGACTGGCGCCCCAAGGTGTGCCGGGACTGGATGTGCATGTGGCGTGAGTTTCCAGGACTGTTCGATGAGTCCTGGAGACCTGATCGATCCGGCGTGCTGATGCGCATGGCCGAGGTCGACGCCTCGGATATCCGGGTGCCGTACTTCGAGGTGCTGGATGCGGCCAAGGTGGACTGGACCGGCCTTGCCGCAGCCATCGCACCTTATTTGCGGGCTGGAGACAATGTCTATTTCGGACTGGCGGCGCAGGACGGCAGACCCGGAAAAGGCCTGCCGCTGAGAATCGGCCTGTCTCCGGATGCGAACCTCCCGACCATCAAGGCCGGTCTGCTGGATGCATGGCAGGCCATGACAGCCACAGGCTAATGCTCGAGCTCGGCAATCAGGCCCGCCTGCCGCAGCTCGAAAGTGCACTCCATGTCTTGCTTGCCGGAAGGGTCCCAGCCAGGATTCGAGTTTTTAAGCTACTTTATATCAATAAGTTAATGGATTTTTCCCATATTATGGACAAGCCGAAGACCGCTGCACTGTAGCAACGATGTTCGGTGCTAAGTTCGATCAGTTTTACTGCACTTGGAGGAGATGCACGATGGATTGGTCAAAGATGCGGGTGTTCGACCTGCACTCCCATTGGGGCACGCAAAAAGGCTATCGCCTGCGCTCCGAGGATGAGCTGGCGCAGCAGCACAACACCTGGCGCTCCACCGCCAAGTACGTCTCCGAGCAGGACATGGCGGACTACTTCCGCAGACACAACACCCGCGTCATTCTCGACCTGGGCTTCACCAAGTCCATGAAAATCGCCGACGTGCGCGAGTTCCACGATTACGCGCTCGATTTCCAGCGCCAGCATGCCGATGTGGTCTATGGCAACTGGCTGAATATCGATCCGCGCCAGAAGGAAGCCCTGGACGAGCTGAAGCGCTGCCGCGCCGAAAGCAAGGGATTCATCGGCTTCATGATCTCCGGCGGCTCGCTCGGTGCGCCGGCCAGCGACCCGGTGCTCGATCCCTTCTACGAACTGTGCCAGGAGAAGAACATCCCGGTGCTCATCCTGGCCGGCTACACCGGCTCCGGTGCCGGCCTGCGCGGCGGCGGCGGCGTGCGCCTGCACCTGTGCCATCCCATGCACATCGACGACGTGGCGGTCCGCTACCCGGACCTGCGCATCATCGCCGGCCGCCCGGCCTGGCCCTGGCAGGACGACATGATCGCGGTGCTGCTGCACAAGCCCAATGTCTGGTACGAGCTGCATGGCTGGTCGCCCAAGCACTACACCGACAGCCTCAAGTACGACATCCCGCGCCGCCTCAAGGACAAGGTGATGTTCGGCGGCGACTATCCGCTGTTCCAGTACGAGCGCCTGTTCGCCGACTGGGAGGCGCTGGGCTACACCCAGGAGATCATGGAAAAGGTCATGCACGGCAACGCCGAGAAGTTCTTCGGCCTGGCGAGCACGTGAGGTCTCAGGCATAGTTGTAATCAGTTTTAAGGAGAAGGCATTTGGATCTGTCCTTAAAAGGAAAGATTGCTATCATCGGCGGGGCCAGCCAGGGCATCGGATACGGCATTGCACACCAGCTCGCCGAGGAAGGCGCCAGGGTGGTCATCACTGCGCGGCGCGAGCCGGCGCTGCAGGCCGCAGCCGAAAAGATCCGCAAGGACACCGGCGCCGAAGTGCTGATCATTCCTTCGGATGTGCGCAAGTCCGAGGA
>CAXNIK010000225.1:0-6219 GCA_964202115.1 Burkholderiales bacterium | reverse complement strand
GAACCTGCCGCAGGGCGGCCTTGCCTACTGGATCGCCGCGGTGCGCGAATGCTTCGAGGAATCCGGCCTGCTCCTCTGCCGCGACCGGCATGGAGAACTGGTCACCCATGATGATGACAGTCATGCCGGCGAACTGGCCGAGCTGCGTGCCGAACTGGTGGCCGGGAAACGCAGTTTCGCTGAAGTCCTGAGCGCACATAAATTGCGTCCGGCGCTGGACCAGCTCGCCTATCTCAGCCACTGGATCACGCCGCCCGGGGGCACGCGCCGCTACGACACACGCTTCCTCGTGACTGCGGTGCCGCTGCGGCAAACGGCCTCCCACGATGGCAACGAGGCCATCGCTCACCAATGGATTATCCCCAGAGTAGCCCTGGAGCAGCATCGCCAGGGCGAGATCAGCATGACGCCACCCACGGTCAAGACTCTGGAGACACTGGCGCAATTTTCCAATAGCGAGGCACTCATGACCTACGTACGTTCCCCGCGTGACATACCGGCCATCCTGGCGCGCCGCGCCATTGCCCGAGACGGCAAACGCACGCTGCGTCCAGGCGATTCCGCCTATGCCGAGGTGGGCAAACTCGATCCGGATGAGACCGGCCAGGTGTCCTGCGAAATCATTCCCGGCACCACCACGCGGCTTTCGCCCCTGGTGCGCCGCATTACCGCCCCCAATCCCGGCTTCATGACCGGACCGGGCACCAACAGCTACCTCATCGGCGCAGGCAGCGACATCGCCATCGTCGATCCGGGTCCGGTCATTCCCTCGCACATCGAGGCCCTGCTGGCCGAAGTCGAGCGCGGCAATGGCCGCGTGCGCTGGCTGCTCGCCACCCACACCCATACCGATCATTCGCCCGCGGCGAATGTCATCCGGGAAAAAACCGGCGCAGAACTCATAGGCCGTCCGCCACCGGAACACGGCAATCAGGACCGGCTGTTCGCCCCGGGGCGCATACCGGCCAACGGCGAGCGCATGCAGATCGCCGGTTGCACCGTGCGCGCCATCCACACGCCCGGCCACGCCTCCAATCAGGTGATCTACCTGCTGGAGGAAGAAAACATGCTGTTCACCGGCGACCATGTCATGCAGGGATCAACCGTGGTCATCGGGCCTCCGGATGGCAACATGGTCCATTACCTGGAGTCGTTACGGGCAGCCCAGGCGCTGAATGCCGAATGGATCGCGCCCGGTCACGGCTTTCTGATCGATCAGCCGACAAAGGCCATTGATCGCATCATCAAGCACCGCATGGAGCGCGAGGCCAAGGTGCTGGAGGCGGTGCGTGCCGTGACTCTTTCAAATGCGGACGGCGGCACCCTGGAGGAAGTGGTGGTCAAGGCCTATGACGATGTGCCGGCCAAAGTTCATCCGGTGGCCAGCCGCTCGCTGCACGCCCACCTGCTCAAGCTGCAGGCAGAAGGACAGGTATCCAAAACCGGAGAGCGCTGGACGGCCTGATTACAGACCGAATCCCATCCTGTAATTGTGATCAATTACAGGAAGTAAGCAGCTTTGCAGGTGCCCATATAAGCTGATTAATATCAGTGCGCTGGCGTCTTTCAAGCCGCTCGTGCCGCTTGAGAACCCACCGCGGCGAGCAACTTTTCAAAAGCCTCGGCAAACAAGGCAACGCCATCCTTCAACAGCGCATCGGTGATCGCATCCAGCGACACGCCCTGTTGCTCCAGCCTCTCGATCACGCGCAGCGCCGCCGCCGGATCCTCTTCCAGGCTGGCCCTGGGCACACCATGATCCAGGAAGGCTTCAAGCGTGGCCGGAGGCAAGGTATTGACTGTGTCCTTCCCCACCAGCTCCTCGACGTAGATCACGTCGCGATAGGCGGGATTCTTGCTGCTGGTGCTGGCCCACAGCAGGCGCTGCGGCCGGGCACCCCTGACAGACAATTTCTGCCAGCGTTCCGAGGCAATCAGCCCGAGATAATGCTGATAGGCCAGCTTGGCATTGGCGATCGCCACCTTGCCTTTCAGGGCATTCAGTTCTGCACGGGCGGCTTGCGGTGCGACTGCAATCTTCTGGTCCAGCAAGGCATCCACGGCAGTGTCGATGCGGCTGACGAAAAAACTGGCCACGCTGCCAAGACGGCTGATGTCTCCGCCTCTGGCCAGGCGCACCTCCAGCCCCTCGATATAGGCCAGTGCCACGCTGGCGTACGCCGCCCGGGAAAACAGCAGGGTGACATTGACATTGATCCCATCGGCAATGAGATCGCGTATCGCCGGCAGTCCCGCCGGCGTGCCCGGCACCTTGATCATGAGATTGGGTCGCGCCACATCGCGCCACAGGCGCCGCCCCTCGGCAAGCGTCCCGGCAGTGTCATGGGCAAGCCCCGGGGACACTTCCAGGCTGACAAAGCCATCCACGCCCATGGTGGCGTCGTACACCGGCCGCAGGGCATCGGCCGCGTCGCGAATGTCGCGCACGGCCAGGTGCTCATATATGGCCTTGGCATCCAGCCCCGAGGAGGACAGTTGCACAATGGCCGCGGCATAGTCCTTGCCCTGCGCCACAGCCTTTTCAAAAATGGCCGGGTTGGAGGTCAGGCCCTTCAGTCCGGATGAAACAAGTCGGGACAAATCGCCGGAGGACAGCAGTTCGCGACTGATGAAATCCAGCCATACCGACTGGCCCAGCGCTTTCAGATCATGTAATGAGGTCATCGGAGCAAGGTGGTGAAAATGGAGGTGTCAGCATGCCGCAAACGCCGCGCTCAGTCCAGCCGTCACCGGTCAGCGAGCGCGCTTCAATGCGTTCAGGTATGTTCTGGCCAATGAAATCCATGCGTCGCCTGTCCCTGCCGAAGATTTCCCTGCGCGATGCGGCGGCCACGGTGCTGCCCATCCTGGCGATGGTGCTGGGGGCCTTCTGGATTGCCTCCCAGTTCATCAAGCCCGCGCCGCCGAGCTCCTTCATCATGACCACGGGCGCGCAGGACGGTGCTTATCACATGTACGGAGAGCGCTATCAGGCCGTGCTGGCCCGGCATGGCATCAGGCTGGAACTGCGTTCCTCGGCCGGGGCGGTCGAAAATCTTGAACGGCTGGCCGATCCTCAGTCCGGGGTGGAAGCCGGTTTTGTCCAGTCCGGCAGCGGTGCACCGGAGGATTACCCAAGCCTGGTCAGCCTGGGCAGCGTCTACTACGAGCCGGTGTGGATCTTCTATCGCGGCGCGGCTCTGCAGGACAAGCTCAAGCAGCTGCGCGGCAAGCGCATTGCGGTGGGACCGATGGGCAGCGGCACCCGCAGGCTGGCCACGCAGTTGCTGCTGGTCAACGAAGCCTGGAGCCCGCCCACCCGCATTGTCGATCTGGGCGGAGATGCTGCAGCCAGGGCATTGCTGGCAGGTCGTGTGGATGCCATCGTCCTGATCGGGCCGGCGGAATCCCCGACCATCAGTGGCCTGCTGAATAATGAAAGGGTAAAACTGCTCAGTTTTGATCGAGCCGCTGCTTACACCAAGGCGTTTTCCTTCCTGTCCGTGGTCAAACTTCCGCAGGGTGGCATCAACCTGATGCGTGATATCCCGCCGCGAGAAGTAACACTGCTGGCCCCCACGGCCAATGTCGTGGTCAGCGAAGACCTTCATCCCGCCCTGGCCGGTCTGCTCTTGCAGGCGATGACAGAGGTGCACGGCGGCAATGGGGTGTTTCAGAAGGCCGGCGAATTTCCGTCGACAGGCAATCACGAGATTCCGCTGTCAGATGAAGCCACACGCTTCTACAAATCAGGGCCGCCATTCCTGCAACGCTATCTGCCATTCTGGGCTGCCACCCTGATCGACCGCATCGTGGTGCTGCTGGTGCCGCTGATTGCGGTGCTGATACCCGCCGTGCGTGTCACACCCTGGCTATACACCTGGCGCATCCGTTCGCGCATCTACCGCTGGTACGGTGAGCTGAAGCTCCTGGAACTGGAATTGAAGGAGCACCCCGATTCCACGGGCACCGCAAAGTATCTGGCGCGGCTGGATGACCTGGAAAAACGCGCCTACATGAGGACAGTTCCCATCGCCTTCAGCGCGGATGTCTACACGCTTCGGCAACATATCGACCTGGTGCGCCAGTCCCTTAACGCAGGACGCCGGCACGAATCGCCGGACCCTGCAGCAAGCGGGATCCAGCCTAGGGCAGGACCTTGATGTCCTTCACCAGTTCCAGGGTATATGCCCTGCGATAGTCCACGCCGGGCTTGACCAGGCCGGCCGACAGCATGAATTCGTGGGTCTGTTTCCAGCGTGCATCCGTCATGGTCATGATGCCCTGCCTGGCCGCGTCGCCACCAGTAACGAGGGCATACTGTTTCATGGTGCTGATGCCATGGGCGATGAGATCATCCTCCATCTGGGGATTGTCCTTCTTGATGAGCGCATTGCCCGGCGCCGGTGCCTGGAGATAGCGCTTCCAGCCCTCGGCGCTGGCCTGGATGAAACGCTTGACCGCATCGCCTCTCCTGGCAAGCGTGTCGCGCGTGACCACGATGGTTTGCGCATAGGGTGGATAACCCTGGTCCGCCAGCAGGAACACCACCGGCTTCACGCCGCCTTTCTGCACCGAGTAGGGCTCCGAGGTTACGTAGCCCTGCTGGGACAGGCGCTTGTCGGCAAGAAAGGGCTGCACGCTGAAGGCATAAGGGCGCTTCTGGCTGTCTGAAAAACCAAAACGTGCTCGCAGCCAGGGCCAGAACGTATTGTCGCTGGCCGAACCTATGGCGATGGGCCTGCCCTTGAGTTCCTCCAGTCTGGTGACGCCGGGGTGGGAAATGATGACGGTCGGGTCTTTCTGGACAGTCGCCGCTACTGTGACCACGGGCACGTCCTGCTCCAGCACCTTGATGCTCTGGATGTCATAGCCCATGAATAAATCGATCTGACCCGCCAGCAGCAGTTGCAGACCATTGACCTGCGGCCCTCCCGGCTTGATGCTGACATCCAACCCCTGCTTTTTGTACAGGCCTTCGGCTATGGCCTGGTAAAACCCGCCGTGTTCCGCTTCGGGATACCAGTTGGTGCCAAAGATCAGCTTGGCCGGGACCTGGGCCTGCGCCAGCCCGGCTGCAGCCATCATGGCCATGGCAAAGACCATGAGTGCGCCTATGCGGGCGGGAAGCGCTGGTTTCACCTGTTTCTCCTCTAGGACGGGTTGCCGATTGTGCCAGAGCCCGGCCGCTTTCCAAGCGGTGCTCGCACCTTCATCGGTCGTGCAATAACTCGCTCTCATGCCACTTTCCCAGTGCCAGCCGTGACAGCCATACCATCAGCAGGAACAACAAAACCCCGGTGATTGCGATCAACAATAAAGCGGCAAACAATCGGGGAACGTTCAACTGGAACCCGGCAATCAGGATCTGATAAGCCAGCCCGCCGCCGGTGCCGCCGGTCCCGGCCACGAACTCCGCCACGACTGCGCCTATCAGCGCCAGTCCCGAGGCGATACGCAAGCCGCCGAAGAAATACGGCAGTGCCGAGGGCAGGCGCAGCCTTAGCAGCGTCTGCCAGCGCGTTGCCTTGTACAGCCTGAACAGATCCAGCAATCCCGGGTCCACGCTCTTCAAACCCAGCGTGGTATTGGAGATCACCGGGAAGATGGCCACGATGGTTGCACACAGCACCAGAGCGGTCTGGATATCGTCCACCCAGATGATGATCAGCGGGGCAATGGCGACCACCGGCGTGACCTGCAGCAGCACGGCATAGGGGAACAGCGACATTTCCAGCCAGCGGCTTTGGGCAAACACAAACGCCGCGGCCGTACCCAGAATAACGGCAAACATGAACGCCGCAATGGTGATCTTGAGCGTCACCAGCAGCGAGCCCAAAAGCAGCTCCCGGTCTTCAATCAAGGCCTGGGCAACACGGGCTGGAGAAGGCAGCAAATAGGGAGGCAGTTCCATCAGCATCACCGCCGCCTGCCACAGCGCGATCACCGCCGCTCCAACCGCCAGGGGAGCAGCGAACCTGAGCAGGCGCGGCAGGTGAGTGTCTGTACTCATCTGCCGCTGGCTCCAGCCAGCAATCCGGACAGATGGCTGCAATATCCGGCAAAGCCCGGACTCAGCCTGAAGGAATCCGCACGAGGATGCGGCTCGTCTATGCACAATTCCCCGACGATGCGTCCAGGGCTTTGTGACATAACGACGACGCGGGTCGACAGGTACACCGCCTCGTAAATGCTGTGGGTGACAAACACCACAGTCAG
>CAXNIK010000224.1:0-6228 GCA_964202115.1 Burkholderiales bacterium | reverse complement strand
AGTATCAGTCCGGAGATGGACACGATGCCGGATGCGAGCCGCCCGGCAGCGAGGTCGATGTTGGTCTGCCCGGATCCCTTGTAGGGAATGTGCTCCATATCCAGACCGACGCCGGCTTCGACCATTTCCATGCCCAGGTGTATGACCGAGCCCACGCCGTTGGAGCCGTAGCTCAGCTTGCCGGGTCGCGCCTTGGCGTAGGCGACGAACTCCTTGAAGCTACCCACCGGCAGGGTGGCGGGCACGACGAAGTAATAGTAAGAGGAACTCATCTGCCCCACTGGCACCAGGGTCTGGCGGATGTCGCGCTCAAACCGGCCGAACACGGCGTTGATGAGCGTGGTGCCGCCGGTGCTGAGAATGTTGTAGCCGTCCGGGGTGGACCCGGCAATGCTGTTGAGGGCGATGGAACCGCTGGCGCCACCCTGGTTGTCCACTACCACCGAGGTGCCGATGCGCTCGCTCAACTTCGCGGCGATGGCACGGGTGATGATATCCAGGCCGCCGGCGGGGGCATTGGAGACCAGTATGCGTATCGGCTTGGTCGGATAGCCGCTGGGCAGCAGCGGCTTTTTCTGCTGGGCCGCGGCAGTGGCGGCATGCAGGCAGGCCAGCGCCACGGCGAGGGTCAGTGCCCCGGATTTCACTTTCATGATCTTCTCCTTTTTGAGTCTGTTGCGGATGCACTGCGGCGGAGTAGATGCTGGGTGGGCTATTCCTGGGGCAGTTTCAGTATTCTGAAGGCCTCGCCCACCTGGGCCGCGTCCTGTCTGATCTTCGCCATGAACTCGGTGGGTGTGCCCTTGTAGGGGTCGTACTCCATTTTCTCCATCTGGGCATTCCATTCGGGCGATGCGCTCGCCCTGGCCCAGGCATCGCGCAGGCGCGTGAGCATGGGCGCGGGAATGGAGGAGGGAACCATCACCGCGCCCCACACGGCATCGCTCAGGGTCGGATAGCCCAGCTCCTTGAACGTCGAAACCTGGGGGAAGAGCTTGGTGCGGTTCTCCGCGACGATGGCCAAGGGAATGATCCCCGGGCTCTGGGTGCGCTGGCGCGTGGTGGACTGCGTTGCCCAGTACACCTGCACGTCACCCGACAGCAATGCCAGGCCCGCCGGATCGCCGCCCTTGTAGGTGATGCCCAGCATGTCGATGCCGGCCGCCAGCTTGAAGCGTTCCGCATACAGCGTTGGCGGCGTGGCCAGCCCCAGCCCGGCATAGTTGAGCTTGCCCGGATTGGCCTTGGCCCAGGCGATGAATTCCTGCAGGTTCTTTGCCGGCACCTTGTTCTGGTTGAGCATCATGATGTAATAGTTCCAGCCGATGACGCCGGCCGTCGTGAAGTCATCCAGCTTGTAGCCCGGCTCCTTGAAGGCGACGGTGTTGGCGACCAGGATGGAATTGGTCTGCAGCAGGCTGTAGCCCACCGGCTGCGAGCGATGCACGTCACGGATGGCAATGAGGCCGCCGGCGCCCGGCTTGGCATCCACCAGGATGGGAACGCCCAGTTGCTCCCCCAGTTTGGAGCTGGCAAAGCGCGCCGTGATGTCGGTGGACGAGCCGAGAGTGAACATGATCACCCAGCGTATGGGCTTGCTGGGGTAGTCCTGTTGCGCCCAGGCGGTGTTCATGCACAGCGCAGTGATCAGGGTGATGAGAGAGCGAAACGATAGCGTGGCCTGCATTGTTCCTCCTTGTGGCTATGACGATGCGATTGTGCTTTCTTTCACCCGGGATTCCTATTCCTGCGGCAGATTGAGCCGCTTGTAATCAGCGGCGAGTTTGGCCGCTTCCTTCTTTACCCCGACCATGAACTGGTCCAACGTGCCCTTGAACGGATCGAGCTGGTTCTTCTGCATGAGGTTTTTCCATTCGCCGGTATCGGTCACCTTGCCATACGCATCGCGCAGTTTCGCCAGCATGGGAGCAGGAATGGCCGAGGGTGCCAACAGGGCATACCAGGTGTTGGAGTCCATTTCCGTATAGCCCAGTTCCTTGAAGGTGGGCATGTCTGGCATCAGACTGGAGCGCTCGTCGCCGACGGTGGCCAGGCCGATGATCTGCTTGCTCTGCATGCGCGTACGGGCGCTGTTCAGGGTCAGCCAGGAAACGTGAATATCACCCGCCAGCATGGCCAGTGCCATCTGGTCCCCGCCCTTGTACTGAATACCGGTCATGCCGATGCCGGTCATCTGTTTGAAGCGTTCCGCGTTGATGCTGCTGCCTGAGGCGGGGCCCAGGCTGCCGTAATTGACCTTGCCCGGGTTGGCCTTGGCCCAGGCGATGAACTCCGTCACGGTTCTGGCGGGAACGGTGCTGGCATTCATGACCATGGCGTAGGGGCTCTGCCCCATCACGCCCACGGGCGTGTAATCGTCGATGCGGTAGCCCGGATCCTTGAAGGCCAGGGTGTTGCCGATGAGATTATTGCTGGTCAGGAGCAGGCTGTAACCCATGGGTTATGCGCGATAGACGTCGCGCATGGCGATGAGCCCGGCGCCACCGGGCTTGGCTTCAAAAATGATGGCCACGCCCAGTTGTTCGCCCAGCTTCACGCCAAGCAGGCGTTCGCGGACGGAATTCGCGTTCTCACTGTATATGGTCACCATGCGGATGGGCCTGGTCGGGTAATCCTGCGCCCGGGTCGGGTTGATGCACAGCGCCAGGAGCATCAGCGCGAGCATGCGAAGCAATACCGTGGACGTGGTCTGCATGTGGTTCTCCTTGATGGATATTGTGATTACATTTATAGCGATTAAGTGCTTCAGTCAATAATGTAAACTTCAAATTGATAATAAATATATAACTGACTCAGGGCGGTTAGGGATTGGTCAAAGCGTACACCATGTCGCTGACGAAGCGTTTGAAGGAATCGTTCTCGACGAACTGCTGGCCTGATCCGGGTGATCACAATTTCCTGCCCTTCTTCTTCAGTCCACCTGCCCTGCTTTCTGCAACCTCCCCTGCATTCAGCGCATAAAACTCATGCAGCTTGGCCTCGAGGAGTTTCTTGTCCGGCAACTGAGTCTGGTACTCGGCGATAAGGGCCGGCGACAGCGAGCGGCTGAGGGCGTACTCGACCACTTCGCTGTCCTTGGAGGCGCACAGCAGCACGCCCATGGCGGGGTTTTCATGCTGCTTGCGGTGGTCGCGGTCCAGGGCTTCGAGGTAGAACGCCAGCTTGCCCAGGTACTCGGGCTCGAAGCGGTCCACCTTCAGCTCGATGGCCACCAGGCAGTTGAGCCCGCGATGAAAGAACAGCAGGTCTAGCGCGAAGTCGCGGCCGCCGACCTGTACCGGGAACTCCGAGCCGACGAAACAGAAGTCGCGCCCGAGCTCGACCAGGAAGTCCCTGAGCCGCGCCAGCAGGCCGTGGTGCAGATCAGCCTCGGAATGCGCGGCGGGCAGGTCGAGGAATTCGACAAAGTAGGCGTCCTTGAGCACGCTGCCTACCGCTTCGCCGTGCATTTGTGTCACCACTGGTGAGACTTTTGGCGGGTGCAGGACAGTGCGCTCGAACAGGGCCTGGCGGAACTGCCGTTCCAACTCGCGCTTACCCCAGCGCTCGCGAATGGCCATGCGCAGGTAGAAGACCCGCTCCTCCGGCCGCTTGGCCTGGGCGAGGATGATGAGGTTGTGGGTCCAGGGCAGTTCTCTCACCAGCGGTGAGAGTTTTGGCGTGGACCGATAAGTCTCGAAAAAATGCCGCATTCGCCAGAGATTCTGGGGTGAAAATCCCTGGACGCCGGGCTGCCGCTGCTGGATATAGCGCGCCAGCTCGGCTACCGTGCCCTTGCCCCAGCCATCGATCTCGATTCTGCGGCTGATGGCCTTGCCAACCTTCCAGTACAGATCGATCAGTTTGGTGTTGACCGCCTGATGAGCGCGCTGGCGCGCCTGCTGAATGAGGTCGACGACTTCGTCGAAGGAGGCCTGGACAGGCACGGAGGCCGAGTGCCTGATGAGAACAGCGCGGGTCTTGAGGGCCAACTTGCGGGTGGGCTTCTTGGCCGTCACACCCGTACCCTCTTCAGCAAATCGCCCAACTCCGCCGTCAATTCTTGCGACACCGTCGCAAGAATCCGTTTGCAGTGAGTGGCCTTCTTCACGAATGCGCCCCTGCCTTCAGCAAGCCGTCCGCGATGCCCCAGATGAAGGAAACGATCTTGTTATGAGTTGCCTGGTCCACGGGTTTGAAGCCTGTCTCGGAAATACTACGGGGTGCGAGGAACTTGTTCTGGTGCCCAATGGGCAGGTTTCCGCAATGATATGTCCTCGGCCATGCCCTTGTCTCGCCCGATGAGCCACGCGCCGTCCGCATAAACGAATGCTGCGAGCCTTCGTGCAACTGCTTCAAGGGCCGCGCATAATGCCGTCGGCCGTGCAGCGGTCCCGCGCATCGGGCAGACCACGCGCCGGCCCCACTCTGGAGGAGGTGCCATGCGTTCGTTCAAACCGATCACGCTGTCCGCATTTGCTTTCCTGCTTGCCCTGCCCGCTCTCGCTCTGGCGCAGTCCTGGCCGGCCAAGCCCATACGCTGGGTGATTCCCTATCCGCCCGGCGGCATCACCGACAGCGCCACGCGCATGGTGCTGCAGAAGGTGCAGGAGACGAACGGCTGGACCATCGTGGTGGAGAACAAGCCGGGCGCCAATTCCATCGTCGGTGCGGAGTTTGTCGCCAAGGCCGCGCCGGACGGCTACACCTTCCTGACGGTCATCGGCGCCCATGCCGCGAACGCCACGCTGTACGCCGGCCGTCTGCCCTATGACGTGGTGAAAAGCTTCGCGCCGGTTTCGCTGATGGGCATCGCGCCGCTGATCCTCACGGTGAACAATGATGTGCCGGCCAGGAACGTGAAGGAATTGATCGCCTTCGCCAAGGCCAATTCGGGCAAGGTTGCCTTCGGCTCCTCCGGCGTGGGGGCGGCGGCACATCTGACCACTGAATTGCTGAAGCAGGTGGCGGGGCTGGACATGATCCATGCGCCCTACCAGGGAACCGCGCCGGCGGTGGCTGCGCTGATGGGCGGCAGCATTCAAATACTGGTGGATACCCCAAGTTCCATGATGCAACTGGTGCGTGCCGGCAAAGTCAGGGCGCTGGCCATGTTCTCGGCCAGGCGCATTCCCGGCGCGGCCGATGTGCCCACCATCGTCGAAGCGGGCGGCCCGGCCATAGAAGGCTCGACCTGGCTGCTGTTCCTCGCTCCGGCGAAAACGCCGCGCGAAATGGTGGTGCGTTTCTCCGGAGAGACGGCCAAGGCGGTGAACTCTGCGGACATCAAGGGGCGCTTCGACACCCTGGGCATAGAGCCCGTGGGCAATACGCCGGAGCAGGCCGGCAAGTTCCTCGATGACGAAATCGCCAAGTGGGCCAAGGTGATCACCGCGGCCGGGGTGAAGGCCGAGTAGCCTGGAAACGATGATTATATTATGTCTGTTTACTGACATCCATCAATGATACTGGTACGAAATTGATCACAAGTATCAGGTCGGTCTGCGTCGTCTGAGGCGTTTCAGCAGGCGCTTCAGCTCCAGATACCAGGGCAGCAGCAGCTTGGGATTGGCCGCCGGATTGGCGCCGCTGGGATTGGGCGACACGAATACGCGCGTGTCGCCGATGGTTTCGGGCTGCAGGCCGGGCTGCACCTTGCGCTTCACGCCTTCGGCATGTTCCAGGTACTTCAGAAAGGCGCTGGTGCCCTGGAACCAGGCGATGAGCGGCCGGTGTTTGAGCAGCTTGTTCTTCAGCGACTTCGCTCCGCGCAGGTAATCATCCTCGATCAGCTCGTCGGCGCGGGCGGTGGCGCGCTCGGCGATGTTGGTGAAGCCGATGCGGTGCACGCGCAGCAGCAGCTCCACCGCTTCCTTGCCCGGGGTCAGTTCCACCGGCACGATGCGCGCGGCATTGAAGGTGGGCCAGAAGCGGTTGCTCGGGCGGGCATAGTGAAAGCCGTGCTGCACGGTGTACAGCGAGGGATTGATGCCGATGGAGACGATGTCCAGGCCCGGGCCGATGTGGTCGGCGACGGTGAGTACGCGTTTGGTCGTGACGACTTTCTTCATGGTGAAAGTTATTTTCCGAGAAAGGCGCCGAGAAAGGCGAGCACTTTGTCTTCCAGTGCCCGGTCCAGGCAGTCGAAGCTTTCCGCCGGCGTCGAGCGCAGCCAGGTGAGCTGGCGCTTGGCCAGTTGGCGCGTGGCATAGATGCCGCGATTGCGCA
>CAXNIK010000223.1:0-6246 GCA_964202115.1 Burkholderiales bacterium | reverse complement strand
GGCGAGCTGATTGAATTCGGCATTACCGACAATATCTTCGTCAATCCGAAAAAGAAGGAAACCGAGGATTACATTACCGGTCGCTTCGGGTAATATTATCAAATTTTAATCGACAGCATTATTGCTGTTAGATAATCACAGATATTGTTATCAAAACGTTTGGCCGGAATGATAGCCCTTCCATCTGACTTATCCTGGTCTGCCCCGGGCTTGCTGTCGCCGCGACTATTGGTCGGAACTTCCTGAATCGTCTGGGTTTTCCCAAAGATCGCATTGACCCGCATACCCCCCGCAAGCTACAATTCGCCGCTTTAGTTTCCGGGTCCGGCAAGCGCAGTTGGTCACTCCGGGCATCTGGAATTGGGGACGCATGAAAGCGGGTAGATCGCGGCTGGTAGCGGGCAACTGGAAGATGCACGGCAGTCTGGCCGCCAATCGGCTGCTGCTCGACACCATCAGTCCGGCTCTGTCTCCCCGCATGGAACTGGGCTACGCCGTTTTTGCACCATTTCCCTATCTTTCCCAGACAGCCGAGGTCCTTTCCGGCAGTTGCATAGCGTGGGGCGCGCAGACACTGTCGGAGCACGATGTCGGTGCATACACCGGCGAAGTGTCTGGGGCGATGTTGAAGGAATTCGGCTGCCGCTACGTGCTGGTCGGACATTCCGAGCGTCGCCAGCTTTATGGGGAAACCGACGCCCAGGTGGCGGCCAAGTTCATGGCAGCGCAACGCAACGGGCTGGCGCCCATATTGTGTGTGGGCGAAACTCTGGATCAGCGCGAACGGGGCGATACCGAAGCGGTGGTTGGGAGGCAGGTCGATGCGGTGCTGAATGCCGCGGGAGTCAAGGCCTTGAGCACCGCGGTCATTGCCTATGAGCCGGTCTGGGCCATAGGCACGGGCCGCAATGCCAGCGCGGCGCAGGCACAGGGCGTGCATGCGTTCATACGCGAGCGGGTGGCGAAGCAGGACGCGGCGATTGCAGGCGCGTTAAGCCTGCTCTACGGCGGCAGCGTCAAGCCGGCCAATGCTGCGGAACTGTTTGCCCAGTCCGATGTGGACGGGGGATTGATAGGCGGAGCTTCATTGATCGCCGAGGATTTCATTGCGATTTGCAAAGCGGCGCAAAGCGCCTGAACGGGGCGTCTAGGAAAGACATATGAACAATATTGTGTTGACTGTGGTTTTAGTGGTGCACGTGGTGGTGGCTCTGGGCATCATCGGATTGGTGTTGCTGCAGCATGGCAAGGGTGCTGAAATGGGCGCGTCATTCGGGGGAGGAGCTTCCGGCAGCCTGTTCGGCGCGACCGGTTCGGCGAATTTTCTGTCGCGTATTACCGCGGCCCTTGCAACGATTTTCTTCCTCACCAGTCTCGGACTTGCGTATATCGCAACCAATAAACCGCGTGAGAGCGGCGTGATGGACAGCGTGAAGCAGGCGCCGGCTGCAACCGGACAACCGTCAGCTGCGGCGGAGAAATCCGGTGCTGGCGGCAAATCCGTTGACGAAATGCCTGCTGGGTCCAGGGCCAACGAGGTACCAAAGTAGTAGAATATTATGGGTTGAAACCGTCGTTCGCAGCACGCTGCTCGCGAGACTGCCGTTGAAGGACTGAATGGTTTCAACCCAATCATGCCGACGTGGTGAAATTGGTAGACACGCCGTCTTGAGGGGGCGGTGGCGAAAGCTGTGCGAGTTCGAGTCTCGCCGTCGGCACCAGGAATCAACAGGGACCGGGAAGTAAGCCAATCCGGGCTGAAGTCCCGCTAATGACAAGGACGCAAGTGCGTACGCGATTTTGCGTAGCTAAGGGACGCCGGAACTGCATCTGATCATGCTGGAAAACTATTTCCCCGTCCTTGCCTTCATTGTCGTCGCCGTCTTGATCGGCGCCGGTCCGACCATCGCGGGCTGGGCGGCGTCCACTCTGCTGGGCTGGAACCGTCCGGACAGCGAAAAACTCTCGCCCTACGAATGCGGCTTCGAGGCCTTCGAGGATGCGCGCATGAAGTTCGATGTGCGCTACTATCTGGTGGCCATACTGTTCATCCTGTTTGACCTGGAAATAGCCTTTCTTTTTCCCTGGGCCGTGGTGCTGGACGAAATCGGCCTGTTCGGCTTTATCGCCATGATGATTTTCCTCCTGATTCTGGTCGTGGGCTTCGTCTACGAATGGAAGAAGGGGGCGCTGGAATGGGAATAGGAGGCTGCCATGGGTGCGCCTGAACATGTGAATGAACACCTGAACGAGGGCCTGATGCAGCAGGGCTTTGTCACCACCACGGTAGACAAGGTCATCAACTGGACCCGCACCGGTTCGCTGTGGCCCATGACCTTTGGCCTGGCCTGCTGCGCGGTGGAAATGATGCACGCTGGCGCGGCGCGCTACGACCTGGACCGCTTTGGCATCGTGTTTCGGCCCAGCCCACGGCATTCCGATCTGATGATCGTCGCCGGGACGCTGTGCAACAAGATGGCGCCGGCCCTGCGCAAGGTCTATGACCAGATGGCCGAACCGCGCTGGGTGATTTCCATGGGGTCCTGCGCCAATGGCGGCGGCTACTATCATTACAGCTACTCGGTGGTGCGCGGCTGCGACCGCATCGTTCCGGTGGACGTGTATGTACCCGGCTGCCCGCCCACGGCCGAGGCGCTGCTATACGGCCTGGTGCAACTGCAGAACAAGATCAAGCGAACCAACACCATCGCACGCTCCTGACGCATGTCCAAAGCCGAAACCCTGAAGAATGCTGTCGCCGCCGCGCTGGGCGGAAAAATCCACAGCCTGGACGAGGCGCTGGGCGAACTGACGCTGGTGGTGAAGGCCGCGGATCTGCTGTCGGCAGCGAAAATGCTGCGCGATGATGCGGCACTGGGTTTCGAGCAACTGATTGACCTGTGCGGCATGGACTACTCCACCTGGGGGGATGTCGCCTGGGAAGGGCCGCGCTTCGCCGCGGTGGCGCACCTGATGTCGATCAGGCACAACTGGCGGCTGCGGCTGCGTGTCTTTGCGCCCGACGATGAATTCCCGGTGCTGGATACCCTCACCGGGATCTGGCCCAATGCCAACTGGTATGAGCGCGAGGCCTTCGATCTCTTTGGCATCGTCTTCTCGGGGCACGACGACCTGCGCCGCATCCTCACTGACTACGGTTTTGTCGGCCATCCCTTCCGCAAGGATTTTCCGCTGTCGGGCAATGTGGAGATGCGCTACGACCCGGAGCAAAAGCGCGTGGTCTACCAGCCGGTGTCCATAGAGCCGCGTGAAATCACGCCGCGCATCATCCGCGAAAAGAACTACGGCGACCTGGGCGGGAAGCATTGATGGCCGAGATCCGCAATTACACGCTCAACTTCGGCCCCCAGCATCCGGCGGCCCACGGCGTGCTGCGCCTGGTGCTGGAGCTGGACGGCGAGGTGATACAGCGCGCTGATCCGCACATCGGCCTGCTGCATCGCGCCACCGAGAAGCTGGCCGAGCACAAGACCTGGATACAGTCGCTGCCCTACATGGACCGGCTGGATTACGTGTCCATGATGTGCAATGAACACGCCTACTGCATGGCCATGGAAAAGCTGCTCGCCATCGAGGTGCCGGAGCGAGCCCAGTACATACGCGTCCTGTTCGACGAGGTCACGCGTGTGCTTAACCACCTGCTCTGGCTTGGCGCACACGCCATCGACATCGGCGCGATGACGGTGTTCCTGTACTGCTTTCGCGAGCGCGAGGACCTGATGGATGCCTACGAGGCGGTGTCCGGGGCGCGCATGCATGCGGCCTACTACCGGCCGGGCGGTGTCTATCGCGACTTGCCCGATGCCATGCCGCAATACCAGCCCTCGCCTTATCGCAACGAGAAGAAGGTGCGCGAGCTGAACGAGAACCGCCAGGGTTCCCTGCTGGACTTCCTGGCGGATTTCACCAATCGCTTCCCCAGGTATGTGGATGAGTACGAAACGCTGCTCACCGACAACCGCATCTGGAAGCAACGCACCGTGGGCATAGGCGTGGTGACGCCGGAGCGAGCCAAGGCCCTGGGTTTTACCGGCCCGATGCTGCGCGGCTCCGGGGTGGAGTGGGACCTGCGCAGGAAGCAGCCCTACGAGGTCTATGACCGCATGGAGTTCGACATTCCAGTGGGTGTCAATGGCGACTGCTACGACCGCTACCTGGTGCGCATCGAGGAGATGCGTCAGGCCAATCGCATCATCAAGCAGTGCATTGCCTGGCTGCGTGCCAATCCCGGCGGTCCGGTGATCACCGATAACCACAAAGTGGCTCCGCCTTCGCGCGTGGACATGAAAAGCAACATGGAAGAACTGATCCACCACTTCAAGCTCTTCACCGAAGGCATACACATGCCGTCGGGCGAAGCCTACGCCGCGGTGGAGCACCCCAAGGGCGAATTCGGCATCTATGCGGTGTCCGACGGCGCCAACAAGCCCTATCGGCTGAAGATACGCGCGCCCGGTTATCCGCATCTGGCGGCGCTGAACGAGATGGCCAAGGGCCACATGCTGGCCGACGTGGTGGCCATCATCGGGACGCAGGACATCGTCTTTGGCGAGATCGACAGGTAAAGCATGCTATCGGCCGAATCACTGAAGAAAATCGACCGCGAGATCGCCAAGTATCCGCCCGACCAGAAGCAGTCGGCGGTCATGGCGGCGCTGGTCATCGCCCAGGACGAAAAGGGCTGGCTGGCTCCGGAGACCATGGATGCCGTTGCTGCCTATCTGGGCATGCCTCCGGTGGCGGTGTACGAGGTGGCCACCTTCTACAACATGTACAACCTGCAGCCTTCGGGCAGGTTCAAGCTGACCATCTGCACCTGCTTGCCCTGCGGTCTGCAGGGGTCTCTGGCGGCGGCTGATCGCCTCAAGGAGCGCCTGGGCATCGATTTCAACGAGACCACGGCAGACGGCCAGTTCACGCTCAAGGAAGGCGAATGTATGGGAGCCTGTGCCATGGCGCCCGTGGTCCTGGTCAACAACAAGCGCATGTGCGACTACATGTCCAATGACAAGCTGGATGCATTGGTCGATGAGTTGCGTGCTTCCAAGCAGCAAAAGGCCTGACATGCTGAACTACGGTCCCGACGCGATCCTGATGACCGGACTGAACGGCGAGAACTGGCGCCTGAAGGACTATGAGGCACGTGACGGCTATGCCGCGCTGAAAAGAATCATCGCGGAGAAGCTGACGCCGGATGTGCTCATTGCCGAGCTGAAGAAATCCAGCCTGCGCGGCCGTGGTGGCGCCGGATTTCCCACGGGGCTGAAGTGGAGCTTCATGCCGCGCCAGCTGCCCGGTGCCAAATACCTGGTGTGCAATTCCGATGAAGGCGAGCCCGGCACCTGCAAGGACCGCGACATCCTGCGCTACAACCCGCATTCGGTCATCGAAGGCATGATCATCGGCGCCTTTGCCACGGGCGCGACTGCTGGCTACAACTACATCCACGGTGAAATCTGGACCGTGTATGAGCGTTTCGAGGAAGCGCTGGAAGAGGCGCGTGCCGCCGGCTACCTCGGCAAGAACATTCTGGGCTCGGATTTCAGCTTTGAGCTGTACGCCCATGCCGGCTATGGCGCCTACATCTGTGGCGAGGAAACCGCGCTGCTGGAGTCACTGGAAGGCAAGAAAGGCCAGCCGCGCTTCAAGCCGCCGTTTCCGGCCAGTTTCGGCCTGTATGGCAAGCCGACCACCATCAACAATACCGAAACCTTCGCCACAGTACCCTGGGTGGTGCGCAAGGGCGCCGATGCCTTCCTCGATCTGGGCAAGCCCAACAACGGCGGCACCAAGGTGTTCTCCGTCACCGGCCACGTTGCCCGTCCGGGCAACTACGAGGTGAAGCTGGGCACGCCCTTCGCCAAGTTGCTGGAAATGGCCGGCGGCATGCGCGACGGGAAGAAGCTCAAGGCGGTGATTCCAGGCGGGTCCTCCATGCCGGTGCTGCCGGCCGAGATCATCATGGCTACGGACATGGACTACGACTCCATTGCCAAGGCCGGTTCCATGCTCGGTTCGGGCGCGGTCATCGTCATGGACGAGACCACCTGCATGGTGAGGGCGCTGGAGCGCCTGTCCTACTTCTACTACGAAGAGTCATGCGGCCAGTGCACACCCTGCCGCGAAGGCACCGGCTGGCTGTATCGCATCGTGCATCGCATCGAGACCGGCAAAGGCAGGCCGGAAGACCTGGCGCTGCTGGACAATGTCTCCGACAACATCGCC